>CAYOAL010000003.1:0-159448 GCA_964401935.1 uncultured Polyangiaceae bacterium | reverse complement strand
GGGGGGAGGCGCCGGGCGGGGGGGAGGCGCCGGGCGGGGGGGAGGCGCCGGGCGGTAGTTGTTGCCTCGTGGTCGTGCGGGCGGCCGTGGGGTGCTGTCCCCCCGGATGGGCTCGCTCGTTGGTGTTGTGCGGATCCGACGTGCGCGACGCGCTCGGCTCGGAGGCGCCCGCGAACGCTGTGTCGTGCTGGCTGTTGCGAGCGTGGGCGTTCGCGTGGGGGTCGTGATGCGGGGCGCCACCGTCGCGGGGCGCCGCGTGGTTTGCGGGGGCTTCGATCGCCGATGACGCTGAGCTCGAGGTGCGTCCCTGCTCGTGGAACCCCCGAGAGCCGTGGCGTTCGCTCTCGGCCTGAGCCAACCCACCACGGGCTCCGGACGGTGGCTGGCCCGTTCGTCCCCCGCGGGTGCCGGGAGCACGGCCTTGGCCGGACGGCTGACCTCCGCCGGTTGCGGGCGGGGGGCCGCCGCCGAGATGCTGCTCGAGCTCGGCCAAGCGCAGCAGGAGATCGTCGAGGGGCATGAGAGGGGGGCGCCGGGAGATCCGAACCAGCGCCATCTCGAGTGCGCCGCGTGGCTGCGAGCTTCGGACGATGTCGTCGAAGCCGCGAGAAAATCCGAGGTAGATCCGCGACAGATCATCCAGGTTGGCGCGCTGAGCGAGCGCTATCAGGTCGCGGAGCTCGTCGTCCGCGAGATCCACGAGACCGGCTGGCTCCTGGCTTACTTTGGCAACGACGAGGTCGCGCAAGAAGTGGAGGAAGTCGCGCGCGACGTTGGGGAGAGCGTAGCCCTGCTCTGCCAGATCGGAAACGATCGTGAGACAGGCTGCGGCATCGCCGTCGACGACGGCTGCCGCGAGGCGATGCAGAACGTTTCGAGCCGCCACGCCGAGTACCCGTGCCACCCCGTCGGCGCTCAGCCGCTCCCCGCTGCCCCCCACCCATGCGATGACCTGATCCAAGAGACTCATTGCGTCGCGCATGCTGCCCGCTGCTTCGCGCGCGATGATGCGTATGGCGTCGTCGTCCGCCGCGACCTGTTCAACGTCGAGGACGTGGCGCAGACGGTCTCCGATCGCCGAAGTTCCGATCAGCTTGAAGTCGTAGCGCTGGCACCGACTCAGGATCGTGACCGGGACCTTGCCGACCTCGGTGGTGGCGAAGATGAACTTCACGTGTGGCGGCGGCTCTTCGAGCGTCTTGAGGAACGCGTTCCACGCCGCGACCGAGAGCATGTGAACCTCGTCGACGATGAAAATCTTGAAGCGGTCACGCGCGGGGCGATAGGGGATGGTCTCCTGCAGGCTGCGTACGGCGTCGACCCCGGTGTAGCTGGCGCCGTCGATCTCCTGGACGTCGACGTCGACGCCGTCCCCGATCTCCTTGCATGAAGCGCACTCGAGGCACGGCTTCGCCGTCGGACCCCGCTCGCAGTTGAGGGCCTTGGCCAGGATGCGGGCGCTCGTGGTCTTTCCCACGCCGCGAACCCCAGTGAACAGAAAGGCGTGCGCAACGCGATCGCTCGCGATCGCGTTGGCGAGCGTTCTCGAGACGTGCTCCTGCCCAACGAGGTCATCGAAGTTCTGAGGACGCCACTTGCGAGCGAGCACGACGTAACTCATGGCTGGATCGGCCTAGCCCCGGAGCCTGCTCATCGCAACACTGAACAGATCGCGACTCCGGGGTTGCAGCACACCACGCTTGTTGGCAGAAGTGTGGTCATGCGTGCTGGCGGCGGGATGAATGAGCTCATGCGGCAAGCCGCGCGCATGCAGCGACGGATGGATAAGGTCCGCGAGGACCTCAAGGACCACGAGATGTCGGCGTCGTCCGCAGGCGGACGAGTGACCGTGATCGTGACCTGCGAGGGCAAACTCCGACGCATCGAGGCGGACGAGACGTTCGTGGCCGAGGAGGGCCTCGAGATGTTGCTCGACACGATCGTGGTGGCATCGAACAAGGCGCTCGAAGAGGCCGATCAACACGTGGAGTCGGAGCTGGCCAAGGTGACCGGGGGGCTGAAGCTGCCCGGGATAGCGGGCTGAGCATGCTCCCTGGTCGCATCCAGCAGCTCGTGCAGCTGTTCGCGCGTCTGCCCAGCGTCGGTGAGAAGACGGCGCAGCGCTTCGCCCTGTTCCTCGCCGCGCGGGAGCCGGAGACGGCGCGCGCGCTCGGTCAGGCGCTGCTGGATATGGCCGAGGCCATCGGTACCTGTGCCCGCTGTGGCAACCTCGCCGAGAAGACGGGGGATGCGCCCGCGCTCTGCGCGCTTTGCCGCGACTCGCGACGAGACGCGACGGCGCTCTGCATCGTGGCGCGAATCCAAGACCTGCTCTCCATCGAACGGAGCAACGCGTTTCGCGGGTACTACTTTGTGCTCGGGAAGCTGCTCTCGCCGCTCGAGGGGGTCGGGGCCAGTGAGCTTCCCATCGAGGAGCTGCGTGCGCGTGTGGCCGATGGGGTGGAAGAGGTTGTGGTCGCCACTCCCCCGTCGGTCGACGGAGAGGCGACTGCGTTGCTCCTGGCCCAGGTGCTCAAGGCGTCGCCGGTCCGAGTCACCCGGCTCGCGAGCGGCGTTCCGCATGGTGGCGACCTCGAGTTCGCCGATCCAGTAACCATCGGTCGCGCCCTCGCAGGGCGACGCGGGCTGGACTAGGCCCCGCCGCCGCTGTACACCAGGCTTTCTCATGTCGAAGAAGGCCGTCCACACCGACGCGGCGCCCGCCGCTATCGGTCCCTACTCGCAAGCGGTTCGCAGCGGAGACCTTGTGTTCTGCAGCGGCCAGATCGCGCTGGACCCCGCTTCCGGCCAGATGGTCGAGGGGGGTGTGGAGGCTCAGACCCGTCGCGTGCTCGACAACCTCGGCCATGTGCTCGAGGCGGCCGGCGCGGGCTGGAACGACGTGGTCAAGACGACAATCTTTTTGAAGGACCTCGAAGACTTTCAGCGAGTGAACGTCATCTACGCGGAGCGGTTTGGCACAGTCCCGCCAGCTCGCGCCACGGTGGAGGTCTCGCGCCTCCCGAAAGATGCCCTCGTTGAGATCGATGCGATCGCATGTTTGGGTCCGAGAACGGAGAACGAGCGATGAGCGACGACGCAAAGACGCCGAACGACCCCACCCAAGAGTCGAGCAAGGCGCGCCGGGCCAAGGAGAAGAAGCCCTCCGACACGACCGAGCCACCGCCGATCTCCCAAGCGGTGCCCCCGGTCGTTCGACGCCCCCGTGGCGCGGCCAAGGTCGAGCCGGAGACCGACGCGTCGGCACCGACACCTGCGCCAACGCCCGCGCCCGCAGCTTCGACCCCTCAGGCTCCCTCCGCAGATCCCGCTGCTGGACCGAGCGCCATCGCGCCGGCTTCGCCTCGCGCCGCCCAGGAAACGACAACGGCCCCCGACAGGACGGTGGAGAAGCCCTCCGCGGTTACCGCACCGCGGGCCGCCGCGCCCGCCGCCACAGCGCCCGCGAAGGCCGCTCGCGCGGCCGCGAGCCCGCCCCTCGACGCAACGGATCGTGGTCCGGCTGGCGACAAGCCCGTCACCATCACCGCTCTCGACCTCGAGGCCGCGATCGCCAGCGCGAGCACCCCCTCGTCGACACGCAAGTCGAGGAAGTCGCTGGCGATCCGAACCAGCACGGAAGCCGCCGCTGGAGATGACGCAGCGGAGCCAGCAGGGAACGCTGCGCCGCAGAGGAGCACACTCGGCGAAGCCGGTGACGAGGCGGCCCGCCGCAGTCGGCGCACGCGCCGGCGCGGACCGGGGGGCGCGCCGGGGGAACGTGCGGAACGGCGGCCCGAGCGACGCGATGGCCCGCGACGCGATGGACCACGCGACGATGGCCCACGCGAGGGGCGCCGGCCGCGCCGTGACGACCGCGCGGCCGACGGGGAGGGCGCCACCGGACTGACTTCGTCACGCCGAATCTACCGACAGGACGTTTCCCCACACGTTGCCGCGGCGCAAGCGGAGGCGGAACGGGAGGCGAGAGCAGCCGAACGCAGGCGCCAGGAGAAGGAGAATCAGGACAAGATCACGCTGATCCTCCATCCCGCGCCCAAGGCCGCCAAGACTCGCCGCAAGAAGAACGACCGCCCACGAACGGCGAAGGAAGCCCTGAAGGCCAAGACCGCAGCGAAGGCGAAGGTTGTTAAGCCGACGAGAGAGAGCGCCGGTGAGGCCGAGCCGAGCACGCAGAGTCTGGATCAGGGATGGCTCGAGGCGACGGCCGAGTCGGCGCCGGCAGCATTGACGGCGGCCGGCACCCACGCCGAAGCGCTGGTGAAGGCGTGGCTCGACGCAGGCAACGTCGCCGCGTTGGCTCGCGCCTCGCAGCTCGATTCCCTCAGCGGGCCGGCGCGAAAAGCAGCGCGTCGTGCGGTCAACGTTCTACGGGCGCGCGGCGTCGACGTGCCGAGGGTGGACGCGGCGCCCCCACCTCGCGCCGATCAGGCCGACGCGCCCGTCGCGATGTTCATCCCCCCCGACGTCTCCGGGGCCACCTTCTTCTCGATCAGCCAGCGGCAACCGGGCGGGCGCTACCACGTGGTGGACGTTGTTGTTCGCTCGGGCGTGGGGGTGGTGCACGCCAACAGCGCGCGACTCGCAGGCAAGCACATTCGCGGCTGGCAGAGCCGCGTGGAGAAGCAGTTCGGGGCGAAGCCGGTAGAGGTTTCCGTGGCGTGGGCGCGACACGTGATCGCGCGCGGCCGGCGACTGAACGACACGTCTCGGCAGCTCGTTCCGCTCGGCTTCGATAGTTGTGCGTCACTGCTGGAGCCGGCACCGGTCGAAGAGCCCAAGCATCCCCTCGCGGATCTCCTCGCCGACGAGCCATCCACCGAAGACGTGGAAAAGGCCGTGGCGAACTCGGACCAACTTCACGCCGAGCCCGAGTTTGGGAGCTGGCTCCCCGACCGCGCCGCGCTCGACGAGCTGTTGGCCAAGGTAGGCGAGCGCGTGGGCTCCGAGGGGGCGAAGGAACCGACGAAGGTGGATGAGGCGATCCGCGTGGAGATCGCTGCGGCCACCGACCGGTGGTTCACCCCCGAGCGACGGGGCCAGCTCGCGGACAACATGCAGGACTGCGCCATCAGTCTCCGTGCTCGTCACGGTGATGCGTCGGCCCAGCGTGTGCTTCGTTTGGCCCGCGCGATCCGAGAGGCCGGGCTGATCACGGCACCGCCGAGCGAGATTCCCTTTCTTCAGCACTTCTTCCAGAAGGCGGTCGCGCTGCTCGTGCGACAGAATCAAGGGCAACTTCGCGTGCCGATTCCTGCGGGCATGTGATGACTGCCGGCGCAGGTGCCAGCGCGTGCGGTTCCAAAGCAGGAGCAACGCGCTGCACCCGACCGGGGTCCCCGCGCACCTCGGGTGACGCGCACGGGGGACGCGCGCCCAGCGCACCAGCTGAGGACAGACGATCGGCGCCTGCTGGCGAGGCGATCGGCACGTGCAGAGGAGGGGCACCAGCCCGCTCCTTTTCGAACGAAGAGGGCGAGCCTTTCGGGCTCGCCCTATCCGTCTTGGAAGCACTCTCGGCGGTCGGCCTCGAGGCGACGCTCGGCGTCGGTGGAGTCCGCGGTGCCCGCGGTCGTCGGACGTGGCCCCCCAACACGCCGGACGGTGAGGAGGCCTACCTCGCGATGATGGTGACGTCCTTCTCGGCGGACACCGTGACGTTGGCCCCAGCTTCAGCCGGGTCGCTGAGCCCGAAGTTGAAGGTCTTCGAGTTTTCGCCGGCCTCGTCGACCAGCCAGTTGATCGGGAGCGGCTCGGGTCCGATGACGAGGCCATCTTCGCTCACCGCCTGGATGCTGCCCGCAGACGCGGTGGGAAGCGACACCTTCACCTCGCCGAGCTGACCGGTGGATTTGATCGTGCCGTTGGACCCCGCCGTCGCCCACTCGGCGACGATGACGTCGATGTCGAAGCCGCCGGTGATGTTGAGCGCGCCTCGCGCGCCCCGAACCTCGACGTCTCCGGCGCCATCGTTCTCGATGGTGATCGACGTCGGGGTGGCGCCCTCGAGATCTGCCTCCACGAAGCCGTTGTTCTGATCGATGTTGATCGCGCCGCTGAACGTGGAGGGGAGCGTGATCACCACGTCCGCGCCGAGACCGTTGAACGAGCCGCTCGCGCGGTCCACCGTCACGTTGATGGCACCATCACTGCTCACGCTCGTGCGCAGATCGGTCTCCATGTCTTCCTTCGCGTCGGCGCCTTTGCTGTGACCGCGCACGCTGAACGGCGTGAACTCGACCGAGACGTCGTTGCCGCTTCCGATGCGGATGTCGAGGTTGCCGTTTACACCATCGAAGTTGAGGGCCATGCCGGCGGTGTAAGCGACACTCTCGGTGTACGAGGTGCCAACGAACTTCTTCACGCTCTCGCACTCGGTGACGCTCTTCCCCTCCGCGTTGGTGCCCTGGTCGGTGCACTCACAACCAGTGGCGACGAGGGCGCTGGTGGCCATCAGGGCGGTCAGGGAAGCCAATCGAAAAAACTTGTTCATGGGGGTGCTCCTGCGAAGACAGGTGGAAGGGAAGAAATCGAGCCTCGCTCTTCCACAAATACGTCTAGCGGTCGCTCAAAGCTACCCCACCTTCTTCAAAGGGCAACTTTCCGTCCATGCCCACCAGCCTGCGAAAAGCACGATGAAGTCGGCGGGTTAGAGGACCAGGGCGGCCGTCCCCGATCTGGTGGCCGTCCACCTTCTGGATCGGCAAGATCTCGCGAATGCTCGACGTGAGGAAGACCTCGTCGCTCTGGATGAGCTCGGCGGGAGTCATCGCACGAAAGCTCACGACAAGCCCCTCCTCAGCAGCGATGTCGAGGATGTGCTTGCGCGTGATCCCCGCGAGCACACCAGAGTCGAGCGGAGGCGTGATGAGCTCCCCTTTCACGACCGCGAAGATGTTGGACGTGGTGCCCTCCACCACCAGGCCGTCGCGGTTCACGACCAGCGCCTCGTCGGCACCAGCGAGACGCGCCTTTCGCAGGGCGAGGGCAGACGCGAGGTAGTTGCCCAGCTTGGCGCTGTCGGCAGCGTCCGACGCCCGCACCGTCTGGACACAATGCGCCTCGATCCCCGTCTCGTAGTGCTCCCGAGGAGGCATCTTGAGCGGCTCCACCAGGATCACTCGGAGGGCGCGGTCGGCGAGCTCGGGATCGAGCCCGAGCGGCCCCGAGCCACGCGTCAACATGATGCGAGCATAGCTCTCGTGGTTGCTTGCATGCGCCACCGCGCGGAGGGTCTCGGTGGCGAGCTCCTCGACGGAGATCGGCAGCTCGATCCCCATCTTGAGCGCCGACTGCGCGAGGCGTGAGAGGTGCTCGTCGAGCGCGAACAGAGCGCCCCCATAGGTGCGGACCGTCTCGAAGACGCTGTCCCCATACAAGAAGCCACGGTCGTAGACGGAGACGAACGCGCTCTCGGGCGGATGCTCCTGCCCATCGATCACTGCAAGTCGACCCATGTGGTCTCCTCCTGAACGCACCCAGGCCGACGCCTGGAACAGTCCGAGAGGAGCGGGATCTGCGCCGCTCCTCGGGTGATGGCGCGGCGTCGTCAATGGACACCGCGCGGCGGCGAAGCGTCAGTCGAGCTCCTCGAGGAGCTTCTTGGCCTTCTCGAAGCTCTTGTCGTTGGCGAGGGCGCGCTCGGCCATCTGCTTGGCCTTCTTCTTGTCTCCCTCCGCCTGGCTCACGAGCGCCAGGCTGTGGAAGACCTCCGACTTGTTCACCGGCGAGTCTGCATCCAGACGTTGGAGCAACAGCGAACGGAACGCATTCCCTGCCCGCTTGAGGTGCTCGGCCTTCTCGGACGCCTCGCTCTCCGCCATCCGGAGCGACAGCGTGCCTAGCTCGTAGAGGATGATGACGCTCCCCGGGTCCATCTTGCGAGCAGACTCGAGATCCTTCAGGGCCTCGCCCTGGTCGCCACCGGCGAGGTGGGCATGCGCGATGCGAAGGTGGATGTCGGCGAGCTCCTTGCTGCGCCGGCCGCCGTACGACTCCACCACGCGGTTGAGCACATCGATCGCGTCCTTGCCGCGACCCGAGGCGGTGTACTCATCGCAGAGCGCAAGCATCAGATCGCGGTCGTCGCTCTTGAGGCCGAGGGCCTTCTCGAGGAGAGCCGCGGCGGCGCCGTGGTCCTCGCGCTCCTTGGCGTGGATCTCGGCCGCCTTGCGAAACTTCACCACCTTCTCGTCATCGTCGGCGGCCTCCTCCGCCTCCGTCTCGATGAGGCCTGCGAGCTTGTCCCACGCCATGCGGTCGCGATACAGCGTGCGGAGCGCATCGCGGAGCTGTCGTACGCGGTCTTCCGCGAGCCCTGAGTGCTTGGCCAGGGCCTCCTCGAGGACACGACTCGCCGCTTCGCGATCGTCCACCTCGCTGTAGAGGTCGCGAGCCTTGAGCACCAGGCGCGTGACGTCGTCGAGCTCGGCGGAAGCGATGAGCTTCTCGTACATTTCTGCCGCGCTCTGGGCCTTCTCCTGCTGCTCGTAGAGCCGCGCGAGCGCCTCGAGCGCGGGACGGAAGTCTTCGTCGGCTTCGAGCACACTCAGGTAGCCCGCGATCGCCTTTTCGGGATCGTTGAGACGCGCTTCGTAGAGCTCGGCGAGCTTCACGCGGAAGCCGAGCTCCTTCTTCTGATCCCCTGCCTCGCGTGCGAGCTCGATCTGCTTCTGCAGGAGCTCCGCCAGCTCGTCGTCGCGCCCTTCCTTCTCGAGCAGCTTCGACAACATGCCCACCGCCTCTTCCTGCCCGGGGACCTCTTCGAGCACGGCGTGCAGCTTCTCGATGCCCTCGGTGGGTGCGTTGAGCGTCTCGATGCACAGGCGGGCGCTCTCCAAGAGCAGCTTTGCCCGCTCCTCCGCCGACTCCGACTGCTCGATGAGCCGCTCGGTGAAACGCAGCATGTCGTCGTAGCGCTCGAGCTGGGTGTACAGCTGTCGCAACGCGTCGGACGCGGCGGTGTCGCTCGGGTCGTCCTCGAATGCCTGTTCGAAGAGGCCGATCGCGCTCCCCGAGTCGTCGAGGCGCGTCGAGGCCACGTTGGCAGCCTGGTGCCGCAGCTCGCGAAGCTGCTCGGGCTCGGGCGACAGGTCCATCCGCCGCGTAAGCAGCGTGAACAGCTCTTGCCATGCTTCCTTGCGCTCGCACACTGCGCTTAGCTCAGCGAGCGCCCAAGCGTCGGCGTCGTCCACGTTGAGCATGTCGCGCAGGATCCGCTCCGCGAGCTCCTCGTCCTCGAGCGTGGTCGCGGCGAGCACCTTGGCCTCACGGCGCAGCTCCGCCGACGATCGATCCACGGCCACGTCTTGGGCGTCGGAGAGAACGGCCAACGCGCGCAGCGTCACCACCAGATCCTTCTCTCGGCCGTCACCGCGATGAATCTCCTCGAGAGCCACGAGCGCGTCGACGGAGCGCTCGTCCTGCGCGAGCGCGGAGCGCAGAAGCCGCTCCGCCGCCTCGCCGTCGTTCAACTTCTCCTTGTACCAACGCGCACAGCGCAGATACAGGTCGCGCGCGAGGTCGGCCGTCATGTTGCTTTCGGCGCCCTCTGCCCTCGCCTCGAGCGCCTTGCCCACTGCCTCGCCGAGCGCGTCGGCGGCCTTGCGCCACGCCTCGTCGCCTACCGTGCCCGCCGCGTTGGCCGTCGCGAGGCGCTCGAGCTGCTCGAGCACGTCCACGTCCGCGGCGTCGTCGAACAGCGCTTGCTGCACCACCTCTTGCGCGCTGGCCGTGTCGAACGACTCATCCTCGAGCATTTGCGCGAGCTCGAGCCGGAGCCGCACCCGCTCCGCCGCCGTGGGCGCGTAGCTGATGCGCTTGTTGCGCAGCTTGGCACGTCCGGCAGGGTCTTGCGCCACGCGATACATGTTGTCGAGCACCTCGGCGACGTCCTCGAAGATGTCTTGAACGTCGGTGAGTTGCTCTAGCTGCGCGCGAACGCCGGCATGCTCCGGATTGAGGTCGGCGGCCTGCCGCAGGAACGTGAGTCCCACGTTCCGATCGTCGAAGCGGTCGATGTGCATCTGCCCCAACCGGGCGTAGAGCTCGGCCTGCTCCGCGCCGCTCTCCTCGAGCTCCGCCCTACGCTCGAGCACCTTGGCGAGCTCGGGCCAGTTCTCGGTCGACACGTACAGGCGGTCGAGCGCCTCGAGCAACGTCGCCGGATTCTCGGCCTGCTCCGAGGCCCGCTTGTAGGCGGAGATCGCGCGCTCGGGCTGCTCGAGGCGCTCTTCGGCGATGCGACCGAGCCGCGTCAGAAGGTCGGCCTGCACCGCGGCATCGAAGAGCTCGGCGGCGCGGCTCTCGAGGATGTCGGCGTACTTCGCCCAGTTCTCGGTGAGCTCACAGAGGCGATGGATGTCGTCGTGGAGCTGAGTGTCGTCGGCCACCTCGCCGAGCGCCCGCAACAACGTGTCGCGCGCCGCCTCGGGATCGTCGAGCTGCTCCTCCTGGATGAGCGCGACGCCGGCCAGCGTCCGCGCCCGCTCGAGAGGATCGGTCTGGGCGCTGAACCGATACTCCATCATCGTCACCAGCTCATCGTGCCGCCCGGCAGCGGTGAGCACCGGCTCGAGGAGCGCGCTCACTTCGAGCCGTAGCTCCTCGAAGGTCGACGCGATCTTCATCGTCGCTTCCATGGCGTGGGTGTTCGCCTCGTCCTCATCGAGCACGAGGCGATACTGCTCGAGCGCGTCGAAGGCGTTCTCCAGCTTCTCGATGTAGATGTCGCCGATCTTGTTCCTCAGAGCGATACGTCGCTGCGCGTCCGTGGTGACGCTCGCCTGCGTCTTGAGGTTGTCCAGAAGCTCGTCGTGCAGCTCCTGAGCGCTGTAGAGCCGCTCGAGCGCCTCGAGCACCTGCTCGTCGGTGGGGCGCTCGTCGAGCGCGGTCTGGAGCATGCGGATGGCATCGTCCGGATTCCCGAGGCGCTTCTCGTACACCTCCGCGGCGTGGAGGATCAGGCCGTGGCGCTCGTCCGAGCCGCTGTCGGCGTAGTCGATGCGTTGCTCGATGAGCTCGGTCAGGCGGCGCGCTCGCTGCTCTGGATCGAGGCCGGGCAGGTCTTCGTCGGCGTCGTCCACCGCCGCGCCCGCGCGGTAGGCCCCGGCGCCACGCTTCGGCGCTTCGGGGCTGTCATAGAGCTCGATCAGGCGGTCGAGGGTGCCCGTGGAGTCGGGCGTGATCTCGATCGCCTTCTCATAGACGTCGATGGCACCGCGTGCGTCATCGAGCATGTCGCGCTTGAGATCGCCGAGGCGTTGGAGCACCGCGGAGCGGTCGCTGGGGATGTCGGCGTTCTCGGCCTTGCGCTGCAGCACCGTCACGAGCAGCGGCCAGTCGGCGAGCAACGTCGCCAACGTGTCCATGCGCCCTAGCGGTTCGGCGTCGCTGGGATCGGCGTCCGAGATCTGAGCCAACGCCTCGAGGGCGCGCCGCGGGTCGTCGAGCTCTCGGTCGCAAACGGTGGCCAATGCGCTCAAGAGGTGACGACGGGCGAACTCGTCTTCGATCTTCGTCACGGAGCGGGTGTAGCTGTCGGCGAGGTCGTCCCATGCTCCGAGTTGCTCCGCGAGCCGCGCGAGGTGCGCCCGCGTCTCCTCGTTGTCGGGGACGAGCTCGAAAGCATCGCGAACCACATCGAACGCGCGCCGCAGATCCGCGCCCTGGTCTTCCCAGAGCTGGGCGGTGTTCATGAGGATGTCGACCTTCTCGTCCGCGACGTCGGCGAGGGACATGCGCTCCTCGTCGAGGCGCACCAAGCCCTCCCAGTTCGACGCTTGCTCGTAGAGCGGCCGCAGCAAATCGATGACACGCTGCTTGCGCTCGTGGTCGTCGAGCATCTCCTCGAGCTCGCCGATCGCCTCGTCGTGCCCCGGAAGCTCCATCACGATGATGTCGAGCTGGTCGAGCGCGCGGTCGCGCGTCTCGTCCTCGGCCTTGAGCAGGCGCGCCAACGCCAACCGGAAGGGTGCAGCCCGCTGTGGCTCGCCGGCGAGCTCAGCGCGTCGCTCGTAGAGATCGGCGAGGTCCGCCGTCCGTTCGTTCTTCTTGAACAGCTCCGTGAGCGCGTCGAATGCCTCCTCGTTGGACTCGTCGGTCTCGAGGACCTCACGCAGCGTTCCGATCGCGTCCTCGTCCTGGTCGAGCTCGCGTTGGAGCTTCGCGACAACGTGCAGGTACTTGACGCGCGTCTCGTCGTCGAAGGTGTTGTCGAGCGCCTGGCGGAAGTGAAAGATGCGATCTTCCTTCCGCTCGAGTCGGACGAGGAGGCTGTCGATCGCGTTGAAGGCCTCCGTCGAGTCGGGGCGGTACTCGTACGAACGCGTGTACCACTTGAGCGACTCCTCGAGCTTACCCGCTTGGTCGAAGAGCTCGCCGGTACGCGACGCGAGCGCCGCCGTCTTGTTGTCGTCCGTCTCCACCGTGGCCAGCGCCGACGCAAAGATCTCGGCGACGCGCAGCTCGTTCCCCTCCCCGATCACTCGACCGAGACGCTCCACCTCGGCCCAGATGTCTTCGTCGGTGGGCTCCTCACGCAACCGCATCGCGACCGTGTCCAACGCCGACGAGTAGTCTTCGAGCTGCTCCTCGTAGAGGGTGGCGAGACGCATCAACAGCTCGCCCCGTTCCACCGGGTCGTGCGAGGCCTCGAGACGCGCCGCGAGCGCTCCCTTCAGCTTGTCCCAGTCGTGGGACGCGAGATAGACCGGCTCGAGCATCTCAGCCACCTGAGACTTCTGGTCCGGCTCTTCCACCTCGACGAGGAGCCCTTCGAGCGTGGACACCGCTCCGGCGTGGTCGTCATCGGCCCCCAACGCCTCCCCCAGCTCCTCGAGCGCGCGCGCCGTATCGCCGAGGTTTCGGTGCGACACCGTCGCGATCTTCACGCGAATGTCGGCGAGCGCTTCGCCCTCCGACACGTCGAGCTGCCGCTCGTAGAGCGCCACGAGGTCGTCGTACCGCTCGGCTTTGCGATAGAGGTCCTCGAGGGCCGACACCGCCCGCGCTTGAAGCGAGAGGTTGATGATCTCCTCGTAGGTCTCGATGGCCGCCTCCGACTCACGGAGTGGCCCCGCCTGGAGCGCCGCGACGCGGAACCAAATCTCGATCCGCTCATCGTCCTCGGCGGCCGCGTCGGCGCGCAGCTTGAGGATTTCGAGCAGCTCGCGGTTGTCTCCCGTCTGCTCGTAGAGCGCGATGAGCGCGTTCATCGCCCGCTGATCGTCGGCCACCGCCTCGAGCGCGGCGCGGTAGTGCTGGATAGCGCGCGCGGTGTCTCCAAGGATCTCCCGCGCCAGCTCGCCTGCGCGCAACCGCGTCGACTGTTGGATCTCGGCGTCGAGGATCTCGGCGACGACCCCTTCGAAGAGCTCGAGCAGATCCTTGTGACGCTCGGTCACCGACGCCAGGCGCTCGGCCGTGCTGATCCATGACGCCAGGCCGGGTTGGCCGATGGCGTCACGCACACCGCGATGCGCGTAGTCGAACGCGAGCGAAGCGTTGTCGAGCGTGTCCTCGGCGGTGCGAAGCGCGCGTTCGAGGGTCTCGAGCTTGTGGGTTGGATCGAACGTCGACTCGATCTCGATGTTGAGCACCGTGAGCAAGCTCTCGGCGTCGCCATCCGCCTCGTACAGAGGCCCGATGATCTCCGCCGCCTCACGCTTGATGTCCGGGTCGCCGTGCTCGAGCATGGAGGCCAGGGCGTCGCGCGCCCCCGCGTGGCTCGGCTCGAGGGTGAGCACCTCGCGGTATGCGCCGAGGGCGCCGGGGGGGTCGTCGAGGTGCTTGCGGCGAACGTCACCAAGCCCAGCGAACAACGTGACGCGCTCGGTCATGTCCTCGGTGAGGCTGAGCCACACGTCGTACACCTCCGCGAGGTCTTCCCAGCGCTCGGCGCGGTTGTAGAGCTTGGCGAGGGCCGACAGCGTCTCCACTTCGGGACCGAAGTCGTCGAGGACCGCGCGCCACGCGTTGATGGCCTCGGCGGTCTCGTTCAGCTCCGTGGCGAGCACCTCCGCGCCTTTCACCATGCAGCGCTTGCGCTCGTCTCCCTCCACCGCCGCCTGCTCGAGATGGTGAAGCACCTCAACCAGCTCTCGCCATAGCTCGCTGCGCTCGTAGAGGCGCTCGAGCGCACGCAGCGCCGTGATGTCGGCAGAGTCGTCGATCAAACGCGCTTTCCACGCTTCGATGGCCTTCGCGTCGTCCTCGAGCAGATCTTCGTAGAGGTCGGCGATGCGCGCGTAGAGGTCGCGGCTCTCTTGCGGATCGGCCACCAGCCGCACCTGAATACCGAGGACCTCGGCGAGCTTCTGGTGCTCTCCCTCTCCTTGGTAGATCTCGGCCAGCGCCTTGGCACCCGGGATCACGAGGTCAGGGTCGTCCGGATCGATGGTGATCACGCGGCGGTACACCTTCTCCGCCTCACGAACGTTGGCGAGGCGTTCTTGGAAAATCTCGGCCGCCTCCATCAACACCTGGCCCGAGACGGACGGGACGCTTGTCTTGTCGGCGGCGACCAAGAGGGCCGTGGCCATCTTCTCGTTCTCGCCGAGGCGGCGGCCCACCTCGAGCATCCGCGACCGAATCGCGGCGTCGTCGGGCTCGAGCGGCACCAGCGAGCGATAGGCCTCGAAGGCGGCCGCGTCGTCCTTGAGCCGCTCGTCGCGCAGCGTGGCGATGCGGTGCAGGAGCGTGCGCTTCTGCTCGTCATCGCTCGCACCTTCGAGCCGCACGTCGAGCACGCGTGCGAGGTCGCGCGCATCGTCGACCGTTTCGTACACTCGATCGAGGAGCGCCGCCGCGTCCTGCCGCAGTGAGGACACGCCAAGGCACTCCTCGGCGAGGGCACGCGCGTCGAGGTCGTGCTCGCGACCGGTGAGCACCGCCTCGAGGTGGCTCATCACCCGCTCGGGCTGCTCCAGCTGATGAAGATAGAGGTCGACCAGCTGCTTCCGGATCGCCACCGTCTCGTCGTCGATGGCCGTCTCGAGCCGCTGCTCGAGGAGCCGCGCGAGATCGGAGAAGCGCTCCTCGCGACCGTAGAGACGCTCCAACGCTTCCGACGCTTGCACGTGGAGCGGATCGAGGGCGAGGATGCGCTCGTAGTAGCCGATCGCCTTGTCGTCGTTGCCGATCATGTCTTCGGCAACGAGCGCCGCCTGGTGCAACAGCTCGATCTTTGGCCCGTCCTCGTCGGTGACCTCGATGGTTCGGAGGTAGAGCGCCTCGAGATCGCCCCACCGCTCCACGGTGTTGAGGATCGCCTTCAGACGCCCGAAGGCGCGCTCGTTACGGGGCTCGATGGCCAGCATGCGCTCGAGGTACGGCACGGCGCCCTCGATGTCGCCGAGCTGCTCCTCGTGAAGCACGGCCGCGCGCTCACACAGCTCGAGCTGAAGCTCTCGCCCCAGCCTGCGTGTGGCCACCGGGACCGGCTCGGTCACCGCAGCCTCGTCTGCGGGCGGCTCGTCGCTCACCTCGGCGTCGGCAGGTTCGGCCTCCGTCGCCAGGTGCTTGCGGTAGGCCTCGGCCAGGTCCGTCGGGCGACCTGCGGTCACCGCGAGATCACGAGAGCGATCCCAGAGCGTGATGTCGTCGGGAGCCTCGAGGAGGGTGTTGAGCACCACGTCGAACGCGCCACCGGCGTCGCCGAGGTCGTGCTCGTGCACGTCGGTCAGACGCAGACAAAGCTCCAGGCGCCGCTCGGAAGTGTCCACGCTCTCCAAGAGGGCGCGCAGGGCCGTCACCTGCTTCTCGGCGGCTCCGCTCTCCGCATAGATGCGCTCCAGCGCCGCAGCGGCCTGGGCACGCGTTTGTGCCACATCCATCAGACGCTCGAGCAACGCCACCACCGGCGGGTGGGCTGGCTCGAGCTCGAGCGCACGAACACATGCTTCGTAGGCCGCCACCGGATCTTCGAGGTGCTCGAAGGAGAGCTCGGCGAGGCGGGTCTCGATCTCGACGCGCTCTTCACCGCTCGTGGCGTCGCGGTAGGCGGTCATCACCGTGCGCGCACCGCGGTAGTCTTCGGCCGACAACAAGAGGCGCGTGAGGGACCCAAGCGCGGTGGTGCGCGTGGCGTCGGTGTCGACCACACGACGAAGCAGCGCTACGGCGCGCTCGGGCTCGGCGAACACCTCTTCCTCCACGGTGGCCCACTCCTCGAGCACCTCACACTGCTCGTTGCCTCCGGCCTGGCCCACCTTCAGCTCGAAGAGCCAACGCAGGTCGTCGCGCCGATCCGCAGCGCGAAGGAGCGCCTCGAACGCAGACGACGTGCGCTCGTCGGACGGATCCTCCTCGAGCAGCGCGCGGTAGATCGCCACCGCGTCGTCCATCCGCTCGCCTTCTCCGGCGTACACCTCGGCGAGCATCAACCGGAGCTCGCGGGCCCGCCCATCGGGGAGCTCGTCGCTCTCGAGCCGCGTGTTCACCACCTCGATGAAGGCGGTCCAGTCGCCGGCGTGCTGCGACCACTCTTGAAGCCGCGCGAGGCCTTCGTCGTTGGGGCGCAGCTCGTAGGCTTGGCGAGCGTAGCCGAGGGCCGCCGACTTGTTCGCCAGCGGCCCGCCGGTGATCTCGGCGACTTTCTGCAGGATGGCGATCTTCTCGTCCACGTCGTCCGACGCCTCGAGCAACACCTCGTAGAGGCCAGGGAGGCGAGACCACTTCTCGTCGCTCGTGTAGATCGGCAAGAGCGCCTTGGCCGCCTCGACGTTCTTGGCGTCGATGGTCAACACGCGCTCGTAGCTTCGGGCCGCGCGCTCGGGAGCTTGAAGCCGCTCCTCGTAGACGCGCGCAGCCCGGAACGAGAGCTCCACCTTCTGAGCGTCGTCCTTGCTGCGGTCGGCCGTCGTCGACAAGAAGTCGGCGAGTCCTTCCCAGTCGTCCTGAGACTCGTACAGCGCGTGCAGACCGTCCCAGTCGGCGGCGTCGACGTAGTGCGCTCGAAGAACACGCAGGGCGCGCTTGTGCCCGGGCGAAATCTCGAGCACGGCGCGCCACGCCTTGGTCGACTCCTCGGCGTTCTCGAGCTTGTCGCTGTAGAGCACCCCAAGCTTCTGGAGGAGAGCCAGGCGATTCTTCTCGTCGTCGGCCTCCTCGATGCGACGCTCGAGGACGTAGGCGACCGTCGCGTAGTCTTTCTGCCGCTCGGCCTGGCGCTCGAGCTGATCGAGCACGCCCTCGGCCGCGGGATCGAAGACGAGCACCTCCTTGAGCAGACGGATCGCGTCGTCTCCGCGATTCAGACGCTCGGCGGCGAGCCGCGCCATCTCGAGCATGAGCTCGGTGCGTTCGGCGCCATCGAGCGCCTCGAGCTGTCCCTCGTACAGCTCGTACAGCTTGTCCCACGCGCGGCGCTTCTTGTAGAGGTCGCCGAGCTTGTCGCGGGCCTCCGGGTCGCGCCCCCCGGTGGCCACCAGCAGCGCCTCGAACGCCCCGATGGCGTTCTGCACGTTGGAGAACTGATCGAGCCACCGTCGCGCCACCGCACGAAGCAGCGACTCCTTCTCCACCTCGTTCTCGGTGAGCTCGGCCAGCCGCTGCTGGGTGTTCAGGAGGTCACGCCAACGCCCGAGGTTCTCGTACACGGTGACCAGCCCGCGCACCGCCTCGATGTCGCCGTCGTCGTGCTGGAGGATTTGGGTGTACACGGTGAGCAGCGCCGTGTCGCTCCCCTCCATCCTCTCGCGATAGATCGTCGCGATCTCGCGCAGGATCGCGATGCGTTGTTCGTGATCATCCTTGTCGACGCGCTGTAGATCCTGTCGGTGGAGCTCGATCAGGGCGTTGTACGACTCCGTGTCGAGGTACAGGCCCTTCAGCTTGACGCGGGCCTCCTCGTTGTCGGGGTCGCTGCGCAGAATGGTCTTGTACTGCTCGATGGCACGGCGTGCGTTGTCCTGGCCCTCTGCGAGCTCGGCGATCTCCTCGGCGAGCGCCGCCTTCGCGTCATCGTCGCTCAGGGCGCGCTGCGCGTCGGTGAGGATGCTCATGAGGCGCCCGCTGTCGCCTGTGTCCTTCAGGTACTCGCGAAAGAAGGCGAGCATGCTCGCGTGCGTCGGCTCGACCCGGCGGATCTTGTCGAAGAACGGCTCTGCCTTGTCGGGCTTGCCGCGACGCTTCCAGTTGAGCATCGCGAGCTGAATCCAGATGCCGATCTCGTCGGCCTGCTTCACCCCACCGGAGGCGAGCTGATCCTCGTAGAGGGCTGCGAGGTGGTCCCACGCCTCGTTCTTGGAGTAGTGGTCGACCAGATACTGCAACGCCATCACGTTGCCCGGGTCGAGATCGAGCAAGAGTTGATGCGCGGCCACCGCTCGCGCCTCGTCGGCGAGCTTGTTCCGGGTCACGAGGGCGAGCTGGAACGCAGCGGCGGTCTTCTCTTCCTTGTTGGGAGCCACCGTCGCCTTGGCGTCGAGGACGTCCGCGAGGCGCTCCCAGTCTCCGGTGTACGCGAACACCACGGTCGCCAACGTGAGGCCTCGAGCGCTCTCGGGCTCGAGCTCGAGCGCCTGGCCCAGATAGTCCGTCACGTTGGCGAGCGCGTTCTCGTCGCGGTTGCTCCATCGAAAAGTCGACTCGGCGGCGCGGAGCAGCATCGGCACACGCACCGCGTTCTCGTCGCTGTCGAGGGCCTCCACCAACGCCTGCTCGACGGTGGTCTCGAGGTTGGCTCGGCCGAACTCGATGTCGCCGATGGCGTTCCTGATCTTTTCGTCGTCGGGCTTGAGCTCCGCGGCGCTGTGGTAAGCGCGGAGCGCGTCATCGTCGAGCAGCAGCTCCTGGTGGTAGATGCGAGCGAGCTCGTAACGCTTGGCGCCCGTGATCGCCGGTTCGTCGTCGACCAAGAGCTCGAGCTCGAGCAGACGCGCCACCGTGGCCCAGTTGCGAACCCGCTCGTGGCGCACGCGAGCCATCTCGAGCTCGCGCACCACGGTGGGTGAGCTGTCGTTCACGACGCCTTCTTCGACCGTGTTCCAGGCGGCCGAGTCGTCGGGATCTTCCTGGAGTTGTGCGAGGGCGTTCCGAATGTTTTCAGCGCTCATCTGTCGTCTTGCCGAGCTCCAAAAAACGCACGAGCACCCCCCAAAAATCGCGGCAACTCGTGCGGATAGGCGCTCACCTTAAGCAGCCCTCGAACGCGAATTCAAGGGAGGTCCATCCACCATCGAAGGCAGCGTGCGCCGGTCGTCCAGACGACCCGCCACGAACGCGACGAGTCCGCGTCGCCCACATGCACACACACGTCGACGGCAACGCCAAGAATCGGCCAGCGCGCGCTCTGCCCGGAGCCACGTCAACCGCTTGCCTGGGGTTCTCCTCGACCGTGGCGTCCCGTGCGTGAGCGCGCTGGACGATTGGTTCGCGAGCGGCTCGAGACCGATCGACCTCGTCGATTCGGCGCCGGAGAGGACCTCGTCCGCGCGCGTGCCCACAGTTCGATGCGGAACCCATCGCAATTGCTTCCAAGGGGGCCCTCGATCGGGCTAACCTTCTCGGCGATGCGAGACATCCTGAGGATTGTCGCGGCCCTTACGTTCGGCCTGGTCTCTTGGTTCGCGAGTGGATCGGCGCTCGCCCAGCCGGCGTGCAACGCCAGTCCATCGGATGCCGAGCGGAGCCAGGCGCTCGAGGCGATGGGCGCTGGCGTAGCGTTCATCCGCGACCCCGAGCAAAAGAGCTACGAGGACGCGTACCCGCAGTTCAAGAAGGCGTACGAGCTCACCTGCTCGATCAACGCGCTGCAGAACCTCGCGCTCTGCGAGATGAACCTCGAGCTCGATGGGGACGCCATCGTCCACTACGAAGAGGTGCTCGCCAAGAAGACCGACCTCGCCGAGGACGACCGCCGGCAGATCGAGTCGGACGTCGCGCGGCTCAAGGCGACCGTGGCGTGGATCACCTTCTCGGCGGATCGGGAGAGCGTCTCCCTGGTAGACACGCGCACCCCGAACCGCGGCGCCAACGTGCAGAACACCTATGCGCTCGGGATGGCGCCGAAGAAGCTCGGCATCCACCCTGGGCGGCACAGCTTCGTGGCGAGCGCCGAGGGGCTCTCGGTGACGTGGGACGTGGAGATCAAGCCCGGCGACCAGCTCAGCCACGCGTTCGACTTCGCGGCGGCCGCCAAGGGGCAGCCCCAGCCCGACCCGCAGCCCATCACCCCTGGCGACAGCGGGGGCGGCCTCAACATCCCGGTGTACGTGTGGGTGACCGGAGGGGTCACCGTGGCGTCCGCGATCGTGATGGCCGTCATGATGGGCGTGTCCTCGGCGAAGAAGAGCGAGTACGAGGACGAAGTCCTCGGCAAGGCGTCGGTGTCCGAGCAGGAAGACGCTGTCTCCGAGATCCAGACCTTCAGCGCGGTGGCCGACGTCTTCATCGGCGTGACCATCGCGGCCGCCGCGACCACGGTGATTCTGGCGCTCACGGCGCCCTCGGGCGACAGCGCCAACGGCAAGAAAAACGGCCCGAAGTTCGGAGTGGATTACACTGTGGCACCCATGATTGATGATCAGGGCGGCGGGGCCTCCGTCACCGTTCGCTTCTGACCCCCACCGCCCTCGCGGGCGACTTGTTCTCCCTCCCATGGCAATCGAGCCCGGAACGATCATCGCCAAGCGATATCGGGTAATTGAGCAGCTCGGAAAGGGAGGTATGGGTGAGGTGTTCTCGGCGGAGAACACCCGAACCGGGCGTCGCGTCGCCCTCAAGGTGCTCCGCGCCGAGTCGAAGCAGAAGCAGTCGGCGATCGAGCGCTTCCGTCGCGAGGCGCGGGCCGCCGGAGCCATCAACAGCGACTTCGTGACCCAGGTGCTCGATGTCGACGACGACCCGGAATACGGCATCGTCCTCGTGTTCGAGCTGCTCGAGGGCGAGTCGCTCGTCGAGCGCCTGAAGCGCACCGGTCCACTCACCTACCTCGAGCTGTGGCCCGTGGTGGAGGCGGTGTGGATGGGGCTCGCGGACGCTCATGCGGCGGGGATCATCCATCGCGATCTGAAGCCGTCGAACGTGTTCCTCGAGCAGCGACGGGCAGGGAAGAGGGTGAAGATCCTCGATTTCGGGATCTCCAAGCTGCCCAAGAAGATCAGCACGCAGAGCCTCACTCAGGTGGGGCAGTCTCTCGGCACCTTCTCGTTCATGCCCCCCGAGCAGATCGGGAAGGCCAAGACGGTGGATCACCGCGCCGACATCTACGCCTGCGCCACCCTCATCTACCAGGCGCTCAGCGGCAAGCTCCCCTATCAGGCCAAGAACGTGGTGGCCATGATGGAGCTCAAGAACAAAACGGAGCCGCGCACCCTCGGGGAGGTGATGCGCACGCCGGTGGATCCGGCTCTCGAGGCGTTCATCGCCAAGGGGTTGTCTCGCGACCCCGACACCCGCTTTCAAACCGCGCTCGAGGCGCTGGAGGCGTGGCGCGCCTTGCGCCCGCCCGGCGCCGAGTCCCTCACGGATCTCGAGGCCTCCGGGGCCTACAGCGGCGACATCGAGATCGAAGACGCCCCCTCGTCCGGCGAGATCAAGACGACGGTGCTGCACAAGAGCAAGCTGCAAGAGCGCCTCGAAGCGGTGGAACGAGAGCGTGCCCAAGCGGCGGCACAGGCGGCGGCGTCGCCGGACACCGCCACGTCCAAGACGAGCTCCGAGCCGCCCACCACCCCCGACGTACGCCGCGCGAGTCAGCCCACCGCGGTGCCCTTCTCCGCGCTCGGCCACACCCTCCCCACCGGCCCCGAAGGACAGAGCGCGTTGGCCGCGGCGGCCGCAGCGGCGGCCACCCAGCCTGCGGTCCACGACAGCGGCGCGATTCGATCCCCCAACCTCGGGCCGAGCGAGAACCAGCTCGTCACGATCCCGCCCCCGCGGCGCCGGCTGCGCACCGCCGCGACGCTGGTGATCGGCGCGCTGGTCTTGATGTCGGTAGGCTTCGGGGCGGTGGCGCTGGTGATGCACTTGATGGGCTACAACTGAGTTGCTTGGAGGGGCTGCCGCATCCTCCTCCCCCCAACGTTGGGGCTCAGCTGCTCACCGGGGGTTGCTCGGGCGTGGCCGCGGCGGCTGGCAGCTCGATGGTGAACCGGGTGCCACGCTCGCCAGCAGCTTCGCAACGGATTCGCCCCTCGTGCGCCTCCACGATGGAGCGGGTGACCGCGAGGCCGAGCCCGGTCCCGTGTCGCTTGGTCGTGTAGAACGGGTCGAAGATGGAGGCGCGCTGCTCCTCGGGGATCCCGGGGCCGTCGTCCTCGATGTCGATGGCCACGAAATCACCCGCGTGGCGGACGGTGAGGGTGACGCGTCCACCGCCGGTCAGCGCCTCGCGAGCGTTGCGCACGAGGTTGACGACCGCTTGCCTCAACCGTGCCTCGTCCACCTCCACGCGGGGAAGACCTGGCTCGACCACCACCTCGCTCTCCACGCCGGCACGGACGAGCTCCGGCTTCACGAAGGCGTGGCAGTCGCGAACGATGTCTTCCACCGCCTCGCGTTCACGCTCCAGCTTCGGCTCGCGAACGGCGGAGAGGTATTGCTCGGTGATGTTGGCGAGCCGATCCACCTCCGACTGAATGGCAGCGATGAGCTGCTGCGCCTCCGGGTTGGGCCCCGCCTCCACGAGCTCCTCCTCGAGGAGCTCTAGGTTGAGCCCAATCGAGGAGAGCGGATTGCGCACCTCGTGGGTGATGTGGGCCGCCATCTTCCCGATCGTCGCCAGGCGCTCGGCCTGAACCAGCTCGGCGCGGGCGCGGCGGATCGCGGCCACCATGTCCTCGAAGGTCTTCGCCAGCTCGCCGATCTCGTCGTCGGTCGCCACGATCTCCTTCGGGGCGAGGTCTCCAGCGGCGACCGCCCGCGCGCGCGCGGTCACGACGCTCAGCGGCGCGAGCACGCGGCGGGCATAGATCGAGGTGGCGAGCCCGACGACCAGGGTCAACACGCTGAGGCCGATGAGCAGCAACAGCGAGCGGGTCTCGCGCAGCTGGGCATCCTCGGTGAGGAGCGCCATCTGTCGCTCGACGCGCTGACTCAACGTACGCAAGCGCTTCGCGCCGGACGTCTCGATCTCGATGAGCTGGTCACGGAGCTCGTCTGCCTTGCGGGCGTCGCCGGTCGACAGCGCCACGAAGAGCTGCTCGTACTGTGCGCTCGAGCCTGCGCGCTCGGTCTCGAGGGCGGCGATGACCTCGTCGATATCGTGCCGGAGGCGCTCGCGGTCGAGCTCCTTGGAGAGCCCCACGCGCGCGTCGCTCAGCTTCTTCAGCGTGAGGGGCCGTAGGCGGCGAGCGGTGTTCACCCACTGAATCACGTCGGCTGGGTTCTTCGCGTCGGTGATGTGGTTCAGCTGCGTGTTCATCACGTTCTGCTGGGCGAGCGCGTCACCGATGGCGCTGAGAATGGGCACGTACGCGTCGCGCACGAGGGTCGCGTCGCGGGCCGCCTCGCGCAGCGCCAACAAGCTCCATCCCAACGTGACGAAGAAGGCGGTGAGGACCACGAGGAACGACACCAAGAGCCGCCCCGCAACGGTTCGGCGCTCCCGTCCGACCGCCGCCGCTGCCTCAGCTTCCACCTGCCCCTGCGCAAGCCTTCGCCACCAGGCTCATCAGGTCGACCGCGGCTTCGCCGCTCGTGTGGAAGCGACGCAGGCTCTCTCCGCAGGCGGTGACGAGCGTCCCTCCCCCCGCGCGTCGATGCTCCTCGATGCGCTCACGAGCCATGGCCGCCGAGGTGGCAGGACGGGTCGCCGGCAGGATGCCCCCGCCCCCGCTGCACTCGGCATCCTGGCGGCAGCGCGCCATCTCCTCCGGCACCCGTCCGGTGAGCCGGGCCAGCACGGCCCGAGGCTCATCGTACCGACCCAGCCCCCGCCCGAGCTGACAGGGGTCGTGATACCGGAAGCGCTCGTCGCGGAACGCGAGCGCCGGCACGCGGTCGAGGTTGGCGTACACCAGATCGATCAGCGGCTGCACGTGTTGGACGCCGAGGTGAGGGATGGTCGCGAGACGACGCGCGCAGCCGGGGTCGCCCACCACCAGTCGCTCCACGCCTTCGAGCTCGGCGCGGAGCAGATCAGTGGCCACGTCGAGCCTACGCCGATCGCCGGCGTGCAACAGCGGGAGCCCACAGCACGCGCGAATGGCGCGGACCTCGCCACGCAACATGGTGTTCGCCACGTCCCACACCTGCGTGGCTACCCCCTGGTGATGGCGCACGTACGAACATCCGATGAGGACGGCCACCCGAGCCGACTGCAGCGCGTCGCGGTCGATCCGACGCACTCCCTCCTCGTTCTCGCGCGCGAGGCTGTCGAAGCCCTCGGCCACGCGGCGCGCGGGCTCTGGGGCCACGCCGGCCGCGAAGATCTCGGCGCGGGCTTCAGCGAGCACGTCGGCCACCTCGTTGTTGTGCTCGCAGCGCTCGCGACAGGCGTAGCAGGCGCTGCACGCCCACGCCGACTCCCCATGCTCCTCATCGATCGGGACATCGCCGCGCGCCGCGAAGTAAGCCATCGACATTTTGCCCCACGGAGTCACCGTCTCGTTGGCCTCGACGTTGGAGATGGGGCACGCCGCCCGCGAGAGCTTCGGGCAGTAGACGCACTTCTCGAGCGAGCTCTTATGAGGTGCGAGCAGCGGCAGCTTGAGGGAGCTCATGCAGAGCACACGCTGCGGCGGCCACCGCGGCGAATCAAGGACCGCTTGCCGTAAAGACGTCAGCCCCGCACCGAGATGGGGATCATCTCGCCGCGCCGCAGGCTGTGGGGACGCATCGCGCTCGGGATGCGCACCTCGAAGGTCGTGCCCTTCTGCGACGAGCGCACCTCGACCGAGCCGCCGTGCTCCTCGACGATCTTCTTCACGTTGGCCAGGCCCAGCCCCGTCCCCATCTTCTTGCCCTTGGTCACGAAGGGCTCGAACAGCTTGCTGCGGATGCCTTTGGGAATGCCGGGCCCGGTGTCCGACACCGACAACACCAGATCCTCGTCATCGGCGGCGCACGTGATGGTGAGGGTACCGCGCTCCTGCTCCTCCATGGCCTCGATGGCGTTGCGCACGAGGTTGCCCACCGCGCGGCCGAGGCGCCCTTCATCGAAGTAGGCCACCCCGTTGTGCTGCACGTCGACCACGAGATCCACCGCACGCGCCGCGAGCTCGGGCTTGTGCTGGTTGGCGATCGACTCACAGAATCGCCCCAGGTACACCTTGCGCACCAACATCGCGGTCTCGCCGCGTGCGTAGGCGAGGAGATCGCGCTGCATCGCGGCGATGATCTCGAACTGCTCGCGAACCGTCCGCCCGTACTCCGCGCGGAGCGCGCTGTCTTCGGTGATCTCCATGAGCTGCATGTATCCGCTGATGACGGTCAGCGGCGTACGGAGATCGTGCATCACGCCGCTCAAGAGGCGTCCGATCGAGCCCAGACGCTCGGCGCGTTCGCGCTGGCGCCTCGACTCCACCACCCGAAGCTCGGTGGAGACGTTCGCCGACACGAGCTTCAAGAGCGCCATGTCTTGGTCGGAGAACGACTCGCCGGCGCCGCGGTGGTTGTAGAGGGCGAGGGCGCCGACGCAGCGTCCTTCGTGAAACAGTGGCGCGGCAAGGGCCGAGCGCACGCGGAGCCCCAGGAGCTCACGAACTCGTCGCGGATCCTTCAGCTTCTTGGGGTCGTCGATGTGCAAGAGCCGCTCTTGCTCCATCGCACGGCCGGCGATGCCCTCGCCGAGCTGCACCACCACCGCGCGCACGGTGCTGGGATCGTCCATGTTAACCACGTACAGCGTGTGCGAGCCGTCGACCTCGGCCAGCAGCGCGCCGGCCGCCGCCGTGCACGCCTTGGCGGTGAGCCCGATGGCGTTCCTCGCCACGTCCTTCACCGACTCGGCGCGCCCCATCGCCGTCTCCAGATCGTAGAGGATCTCGAGATCGCGCAGCGAGCGCTCGAGTTTGTCGGTGGTCTGGCGCAGCTGCTCGTTGCGCGTGCGCAGGCGCTGGAACAACGCCTCCTTGTCGAGCGACACCGCAGCCTGACTTGCCAACGCCCGGAGGAGCTCGGTGTCGTACGGCGTGAAGGAGCGAGCCCCGCGCTTGTTGAGCACCTGGAGCACGCCGATGGTCTTGCCCCGGTGGTTGAAGAGTGGGACGGCGAGGATCGACTGGGTGCGGTAGCCGCTCTTCTTGTCCCAGGCCGGATCGAAGCGCTTGTCCTTGTAGGCGTCCTTCACCCGCACGACCGTCCCCGTCTCGGCGACGTGGCCGGCGATGCCCTGGCCGAGCTCGACCACGATCTGCTCGAGCTCATCGCCCTTCTTCACCCTCGAGATGAGCTTGCCGTCGTCGAGGAGATAGAGTGTGGCCCGCTCCGCCTCCAGCACCGTCGTGGTCGTGTTGACGATGAGGGTGAGCAGGTCGTCGATGTGCTCGTTCGTCCCCACCGCCATGCCCACCTGACGCAGCGCGGTACCCACGCTGCGCGCCCGAGCGAGGAGCTTCTCCAAGCTGGCGACGCGCGCCTCGAGCCTGGCCGTCGCACGGGGCGGCGTCGCGCGGGTCGGCGTCGCGCGGGTCGGCGTCGCGCGGGGCGACGTCGCGCGGGGGCGTGCCCCTGGCTTGGTCACTTGGGCCGAACCTTGACCGTGTTGCGCCGGCGCTTGGTCGTCACCGCCGACGCGACCTTCAGCTGATTGCCCTTCTTCACGAACTCCGGCTCCTTGAGCTTCACGTGGCCGTGCCAGTAGCTGAGCTCGAGCGGTCCGCTCCGGGAGCCGGTGGTGAGCTCGAAGCTCAACTTGGTAGCGTCGACGCCCACCTTGGGCTTGCCGATGCGCTCCACGGGGCCACGCATGGAGGCCGCTCGGTACGCATAGTCACCGCACAGCTTGAACACCGCGATCTCGTAGAAGGCGCCGCCGTTCTCGGGCTTGCCCTTCCAGCGGGCCACGAGCATCTCCTCGTTGGGCACCGGGTGCCAGCGCCACACCTCGTCGAAGCTCAGCTCGACGCCCACGATGCCGCGGTGGTCTTTGGGCATCGCCTTCATGAGCGTCATCTCGAACTGCGCGTCGATGGACGACTCGTCCTCGATGGTGGTGCGCTGACGCAGGCGAAGCTGCACCTTGGCCGTGTTCTCGGGCCCCCGGCAGCACCGAAACCCCACGTTGTCGAACTTCTTGTTGGGGTCGCGCATGCGACTGTAAGCACACCGGGCCGACAGCCAGCTCACCACGTCGGAGCGGGCACCGCGCACCACCTTCTGACCGTTCGGGGTGCCTCGCTCCCAGTCGCTCGCCGTCCACTCGAGCGAGAGCCCCACCAGATCCATCACCTCGTGCTCCGACTTGCAGGCCGAACGCTCGTTGGTCAGGCGATCCTTGCGGCCCTCACACTTGCCCGTCTGGAACGCGTCGCCCCAAGGATAGGTGTGGTTCTTGGGGCCTTTGCACGCGCGCTCCCACTCGAGCTCGGTGCACAGGCGTTTGCCGCGCGCTTCGCAGAGCTCCTTGGCCTCCTGCCAGGTGACGTCCACCTTGGCCGGCTGACCGGGCTCGTTGGGATATGGGAACACGTCCATGTCGAACGCCCCGAAGGCCATCTCGGTGTGCTCGAGCTCGTCGGGGCGCACCCGGGGGATGTCGTAACACCGGCTCCCCGCCCGCAGGGTTCCCGCGGGGATGGTCACCGTGGGGCCTCCCGACGCGCTCGTGGGGTCGTTCACCGCCGACGAGGAGCTCGGCGCGGCCGCCGCCGACCCTGCTGCCGAGGCCGCTGGCTCTCCATCGGGGTCGGCCTTCTTCTTCGTCTTCTTCTTCTTGGCGCTGTCCTCGGCATCCTCTGCGTCCGTGTCCGAGCTCGCGTCGTCGCAGCCGAGGGGGAGCAGGAGCGAGGAGACCACGATCGCAAGGAGCGGGCCGAGAGGCGTCTTGTGTCGACCCCAAAGAGCCATAGAGCGCGACGGTGTCACCATCGCCCACGGGTCGCAACCCATGTATAAGGGGCCGCTCATCATGGGACTCAAGCAGATCCAGATGCGAATTCACGGACGGGTCCAAGGCGTGTTCTTTCGTGCGTCTGCGCAGCGCGAGGCCAAGCGTCTGGGGCTCACCGGCTGGGTGCGCAACCGCAAGGACAACACGGTCGAGCTCGTCGCCGAAGGCGAGGAGACCGGCATCAAAGATCTGATCGCTTGGGCGCAGAACGGTCCGAGCGCGGCGCGGGTCGACAAGGTCGACGTGCGCTGGCGCAGCTTCTCCGGCGAGTTCTTCGACTTCCGAATTGTGGACTGACCTGCCACGAGGCTACACAGTGAGGGCGTGACGACGTGGCCGTGGGTTGGAAGCTCACGCCCACGAGCGCCGTTGGTGGATGAGGATGGCACGGACGAAGACAGCCCGAGGTGCCCGCTGGGCGATCGGGGGGGCCGCGATCGCGGTCGCGCTGACTTGCGCCCCTCGCCCCGCGGTGGCCGATGATCCCGACGCGAGCGCCTCGGCGAGCGTCGCCATCCCCACCGAGGTGCCGCTCCCCGAGATCCCTCCCATCCCGAGCGCCGACGCAGGGGCGCCGACCGCAGAGGCGCTCCAAGACCTCCAGACGAGGCTCGAACAGCTGCACGACACCCGGGTTTCGGATCCCCTCGAAGAGGTCGATCTGAAGTTCCTCCTCGGCGATCTCAACGACGAGCACGTGCCGGCCATCGCCGCCCGCATCCAGGAGCTTCGCCAAGACCTCGACGGAGCCAAGGCCATCCGGTTGCTCGAAAAGGCCAGGGAACAAGGGCGTCGCGCCATCAACAAGCGCAACAAGGACGACCGCCCGGAGGGCGACTGGCTGGTGTTCCTCCTCAGCGAGGACCCCGGGAGCGACGTGTGGAAGGACAGCGTGGAGCTCTACGGCATGCTCCGCATGCTCGAAACGATCGGGACGACGCCCGCCGTACGACAGATGCTCGCCTGCTTGAGCTTCTTCGGCGAGCTCGTGCGGATCGATCTCCAGCGATCCATCCTGCGTCTCAAGGATCGTTCGGTCGCGGCCCTCATCGAGGCGAAGAAACACGAGGCCACGAAGGTGCAGCGATTCGCTCAGAAGCACCTCGACATGCTCGGCCGTGCCATCCCCGGCGAGTCGGTGAGCACCACCGATCCCACCGTGCTCACCGACGTCCTGTACGCCTTCGGCCGCGTGAAGGACGTCGAGGCCACGCGGGTCGTGCTGAGCTTCACCAACAACGACCGGGTGCAGATCCGCACCGCCGCTCGCGCCGCGATCGGTGGCATCGGCGAACCCGCGTCGTGGCACATCAAGGACACCTACAAAGACCTCACCGGCAACAAGCCCCCTGCCGGCTGGGACTGGAAGCAAACCGCTCGGGAGATCTTTCGTCTCCACGATCGCGCACGCCTCGCCGTGGTGTTCGAGCTCTGGGATGAGGGGAAGAAGGCCCTCGAAGCCGGCGACTTCGCCAAAGCCCAGGAGGCCTTCGACGGCGTATTGGCGCGGGTACCGCTCTTCGAAGAGCGCACCAAGATGACGCCCGCGTTCTTCGGTCGCGCCGAAGAGCTGCGCAAACAAGACGAGACGACGCGGGCCTTGCTCCTCTATCGAAAGGCGCAGCGCCTCGGTCCCGACGAAGCGGCGAAGAAGAAGATCGAGGCACGCATCGCGCTCCTCGAAGCGAAGGAGCTCCTCGCAGCCGGGACCCCCGACCGCTTCTTGCTCGAGCGAGCGGCCGAGCTCGACCCCACGGACGACGAAGCCAAGAAGCTGCTCGCTTCGCTCACCCACGAAGCCGAGGAGCGACAAGAAGAACAGAAGCGCAACCTCAGCGGGATCGCGGTGATCGTGGCCGGCCTCGCCCTCGCCATCCTCCTGCTCCGCAAGCGCGAACCCCAACCCCAACCCCAGCTCGCGCCCGCCACCGCCCCCCCTCCCGACCCCCCCACCACCGAGCTCCCCGAGCAACCACGTATCGACTGAGCTCTTGGAGGTTCCTGACGGTGTCCGTTCGGTGAGGCGCGTTGTCGACGGGTGGAGGACCGGAGGGCGACCGTGCGGGGGAGCAGCGGTCCTGTTCTCGCAGGGCAGGCCGGGTCAGCCGATGCAGAAGTGGACCTAGCCGTCGCGGCAGACGACAGGGTGTAGCTCGCTGCATTCGGCGTAGGAGGGGAAACCGCCGGTCGCGACCACAGCGACCCACACCGAGCCGCGGCCGCCGAAACCGTTCCAGCCGCCGCAATGGGTGCTGTTGGTGTTCGTGAACTGCGCGTCCTCGCCGGTTCCATATCGACTACGACGCCACCTCCAGGCTCGGGGCGACGTGGGGGGATGCGCGTTGGAGCCGCTCGAGCGACCGCTCCAGCTCGTGGACGCTCAGGTCGCCCCGCGCGAGGGTCGTTGCGAGCCGTTCGAGGTCGGGCGACGCCGTCGCCGCTGCCAACGCCTCGAGGCACGCCTCGTCCCACTCGCTCGAGCGGGTGAGCGACACCAGCGCCGCCGCGCGCACGTCGGCGCCGATGGACGGCGCCTCGAGAATTCCCCACAACGTCGCCGGCGTCACGCCGGCGTCGCGATGGGTCGACAGGGAACCGCCTCCGAGCGCCTGGAGATGTTCGACCCACGCGGGGACGGTCATGTCGCCTCGCACGACGGCGCTGGTGTCGATCTCGCACTCTCGGCTCTCCACGAGGTGACGCGAGAGGCGCTCGACCATCCTTGCGGCGTCGAACGGGTCGCCCACGATAGCGCCGAGCGCGCTCCCCGAGCGGAGCGTGAGCACGAGGGACAGGTGGGGTTGGTCCCGTTTGGTTACGGCCTCGATCGCGCACCAGGGTACGAAGGTGCCCCGCAGACCGGCGCGAACGTGGACACCATCGAACCCCACGCGCATCACGGTCTGGCCCCAGCGTGCGTAACAGAGCGCGCCGAATGCAGTGCCGAGCATCGTCGTCATCACCAATACCCGCAACCAGGTAGGCGCAGGCGACGACGCGACGATGAGGTTCACGACGCAGGCGAGCACGAGAAAGAACGCCCCAACCCTCGCCGCCGCCACCGAGCCCCCGAGATGAAACACCTCGCGAGGAGGGAGGTCGCACCGGACGAGGCTCACGTCCCCGCGGCCCGTGGGTACGACACGCCGCCCGCCTCGCACCGTTCCGGAGCGTCGACGTCCGTCACCAGCTGGCAACGCCGTGCCGCCAGCGCCGCGCGATGCTCGTCGGAGACGTCGTCGGCGTCGACGCCGAGGCGCTCGAGCTGGGAGACGAGGCGGCTGCTCACCAACGACTCAACCCCGCGGGCGCCGAGATGATTCGCTTGGAGGTAAAGGCTCTCGAGGGACGGGAGGCCGAGTGCCGCCCGCGACAGGGCCTTGGCCGCCGCCGCGCCGAGCCCGTTGCCGCTCAGCACCAGCGTGGTGAGCCGGTGGAGGTGGCGCGAGCGCAAGAGCTCCGTGACGCGCCGGTTCCCGAGGCCCAGGCCACGCAGATCGAGGACGCGCAGCTTGTCGAGCTCACGCATGCCGGACAGCGGGGCAGCGTCGCCGACGCCGGTGAACGTGACGCTGCGCAGCGGGACGCTCGCCACGAGGTCCGGAAGGGCGGCCATCCGCTTCACCGGAAGGGTCACCCCCTCGACGAAGCCCCGCCGAATGAAGAAGCGCTGCACTCCGGCGGCTCGGATCGGCGCGACCAGCTCGTCCCAACAGACGTCGATGAGGGCGTCGATCCTCGAGAGCGCCGCGTTCGGCAGCGGCCCGCGCGCCTGTGCGATCTGCAACGAGATCAGCTCGCCTCGCGGATCCCCTTGCTCGGTGAGGACATCTGCGAGGACGAGCCGCGACACCTCATCGTCTGGCTCGGCGACAATGGCACTCAACAGCTCGCGCACGACGCCAGGAGCTTAACTCACCGCGCCGAGTGCGATAGGTGTCTCGGAACATGCGGAACACATCCTCACGGTCATGGCGGTGGTGCTTGTTGGCGGCTGCGCTCGCCGCCTGCGTCCCAGAGCCCAAGAAAGCCTACAGCCCCGACGAGATCCAGACCCTGGAGTCGCTCGAGGAGCTCATGCGCGTCAACGCCCAGAAGGCCGATCCGCTCTTCGCCAAGCGCGACCAGCAGGCCTACACCGACGCCGAGTTTGCGGACATGGCCGAGGCGGCGGCCGCGCTGCGAGCCAGCGCCGAGCGCACCGGCGCCCGCTTCGGGGGCCAGGCTCCCTTCGATGACGGGTTCGTGGCCTACGCCAAAGAGCTCGCGACCCACGCCCAGAGCCTCTCGGATGCATCGGGCGCCAAGGACGCGGCGGCCGCGGGCAAGGCCCTCGAGAGCATGCGCAACACCTGTAAGGCCTGCCACGGCGTCTATCGTTGAGGCGCGCTTGGGCGCACAAAGCAACGACGCCCCGGGCCGTGGCCTCGGGGCGTCGCAGGAGAGCGGGGAGCGTCGTCGGAGTGACTACTTGTCCGCGTCCTCGTCCTCGTCCGCAGTCTCGGCGTCGCTGGCCGCTTCAGCGGTAGAAGTGTCGGCGGCCTCGGCCTCCGAGCCGTCGTCGTCGGCACCGCCGATCGACGCTTCCTCGTAGGTGGGCGCCGCCGGAGAGGCGTCGACGAACTCGATCAAGCACATGCTCGCGCCGTCTCCGCGCCGAGGACCGAGCTTGATGATGCGCGTGTACCCACCAGAGCGCTCCGCGAAGCGCTTGCTGAGCTCGCACAACACCTTCTCGACCAGGTTCCTGGTCTCGCCCTGGGAGTCGACGCCGAAGCGGGGCAGGAACGAACCCAAGAGGCGCGCCACGTGCAGCCGCTCCGCCTTCTGCGCCTCACTCAGCTCGGCCTGGGCCGTGTGCGCCGTCGGGCCGAGACGCTTGGCCTTGGTGATGAGCCGGTCTGTCACCCGGCGCAGCTCCTTGGCCTTCGCGTCGGTGGTGACGATGCGCTCGTGAGTGATCAGATTGCCGGCCAGATTGCGAAACATCGCCCGCCGATGGGACGTGTTCCTGCCGAACTGCCTGCCGTCTTTGCGGTGCCGCATGGCTCTTCTCTACTGATTCTTCTGGGCGTTCCAGCGCTCGAGGAGCTGGGGCCAGTTGTCGATCTTCATTCCGAGGGAAAGCCCCATGCTGGAGAGGATCTCTTTGATCTCTTTGAGGGACTTCCGACCGAAGTTCTTGGTCTTGAGCATGTCCTGCTCGCTGCGCTGGACGAGCTCGCCGATGAGCTGGATGTTCGCGTTCTGGAGGCAGTTGGCCGAACGCACGCTGAGCTCGAGCTCCTCCACCGAGCGGAACAGGTTCTCGTTGAGGGGCTCTTCCTCCTCACCGGCCTGCGGGTAGATCTCCTCCACCTCTTCGAAGTTGATCCAGATGTTGAGCTGCTCTTTGAGGATCTTGGCCGCGAAGGCGACCGCATCCGCAGGCACCACCGCGCCGTCGGTCCAAACCTCGAGGGTGAGCTTGTCGTAGTCGGTGATCTGACCCACGCGAGCGTTGGTGACCTGGTAGTTCACCTTGCGCACCGGGGAGAAGAGGGCGTCGACGGGGATGGTGCCGATGGGCATCATCGGGGTCTTGTTGCGCTCGGCCGGCACGTAGCCGCGGCTCACGTTGATGGTGAGCTCGGCCTGCAGCGGGCCCTTCTTGTCGAGCACGCAGATCAGGTGATCCGGGTTGAGCACCTCGAGGCCGTCGACCAGCTGAATGTCGCCGGCGAGCACGGGGCCGGGCCCCTCCTTGTCGATGCGCACCGTGTACGGCTTGGCATCGCGAGCCTTGAACACCACCTCTTTGATGTTGAGGATCAGGTCGCTCACGTCTTCCACCACGTCGGGGATGGTGGTGAACTCGTGCAGCGCCCCTTCGATCCGCACCGCCGTGACGGCCGCGCCTTGGAGCGAAGACAGGAGCACCCGCCGCAGCGAGTTGCCGACGGTGATGCCGAAGCCCCGCTCGAGCGGCTCGCAGACGAACTTCGCGTACGAGTCGCTGGCGCTCTCCTGATCGATGCTCACGCCACGAGGACGGATGAGCTCGCGCCAGTTGCGAGCGATGAACTCAATTGAATGATCGGCCATGATGCTTCCTGTTGTTCGATGGTTCGTGCGTAGGTCTCACCGCGCCACCCGCACTCGGAGGACGCGGTCGCCTCGGCCCACGGTGCCGGCGACTTGCCGCCGGCAGAGTCGTCAGCGGCTGTAGTACTCGACGACCAGCTGCTCGTCGATCAGCGGCTCGTTGAGCTCCTCGCGCACCGGGTTCGCCTTGAGCGTCCCGACCCACTTGTCCTTGTCTACCTCGAGCCACGAGAGGATCGGGCGCTTGTCGGCACCGCCCACGGAGGCCTCGACGCGCTTGAACTTCGAGCCCTTCTCGGTGAGCGCCACCTGATCGCCCACCTTGGCGATGAAGGAGGGGATGTCGACGCGACGGCCGTTCACGCGCACGTGGCCATGGCGCAAGAGTTGGCGAGCGTCGCTCCGCGAGGCGGCGAAACCCATGCGGTACACCAGGTTGTCGAGGCGGCGCTCGAGCATCGAGAGCATCTCCTCACCGGTGCGGCCCTTGCGAGCCGTCGCGGCCTGGTAGTAACCACGGAACTGGCTCTCGAGCACGCCGTAGATGCGACGCACCTTCTGCTTCTCGCGGAGGCGGATGGCGTACTCGCTGAGCTTGATGCGAGCCTGGCCGTGCTGGCCGGGAGGATAGGGGCGACGGGTGTACGCGCACTTCTCGGAGTAGCAGCGGTCACCCTTCAGATACAGCTTCATGCCCTCACGACGGCAGAGCTTGCAGACGGGTCCAATGTAGCGAGCCATGGTTCTACGCTTTCACCTGGTTGCGATCGAAGGTTGCGATCGAGGATCAGACGCGCCGGCGCTTGGGCGGGCGGCAGCCGTTGTGGGGAATGGCGGTCACGTCGCGGATGAGGGTGACCCTGAGGCCAGCCGACTGCAGAGCCCGCAGCGCGCTCTCGCGACCCGCGCCAGGCCCCTTCACGAACACCGCCACCGCGCGCATGCCGTGGTCTTGCGCGGCGCGAGCAGCCTGCTCAGCCGCCATCTGCGCGGCGAAAGGGGTCGACTTACGCGAGCCCTTGAAGCCACGCGCACCGGACGAGCAAGCCGAGATGACGTTTCCGCCCACGTCGGTGATCGTGACGATGGTGTTGTTGAACGTTGACCGAATGTGCGCGATGCCGGTCGCGATGTTCTTCTTGACGCGCTTCTTGCCGCCGCGTGCTTTGGCTCTGGGTGTTGCCATCTCGAAGTGCTTCTACGGGTGGTTGCTCTGATATGCGTGTCTGTTGCGCTCTTACTTCTTGCGCTGGACCATCCGCTTGCGCGGGCCCTTGCGGGTGCGTGCGTTGGTGTGGGTGCGCTGGCCACGGCACGGGAGGCCGCGACGGTGACGGAGGCCGCGGAAGCAGCCGAGGTCCATCAGGCGCTTGATGTTCATCTGCACCTCGCGGCGCAGGTCACCTTCCACTTTGTAGTCGGCTTCGATGACGTCGCGGATGGTCTTCACCTCCGCGTCGGTCAGCTCGTCGACGCGCCGCGCCGGATCGATGTTCGCCTTCGCGCAGATCTCGTGCGCGACGGAGTGGCCGATCCCGTAAACATAGGGGAGGGCGTAGGCGATGTGCTTTCGCCGCGGAAGGTCGACACCTGAAATACGTGCCATGGTCAGGTACCCTGCCTTTGCTTGTGTCGCGGGTTTTCGCAGATCACGCGCACCACGCCTCGGCGGCGGATGATCTTGCACTTGTCGCAAATCTTCTTGACGCTCGGTCTAACCTTCATGGCCGTGCCCAGGTTGCTTACTTGTGTCGGTAGGTGATTCGACCGCGGGTGGGGTCGTAGGGTGAGAGCTCCACGGTGACACGATCACCAGGGAGAATTCGAATGTAGAAGCGGCGCATTCTGCCGCTGATGGTTGCGAGGACTTGGAGACCATTGTCGGCGGTGATCTTGAACATCGCGTTCGGGAGCGCCTCGTCGACGACGCCCTCGAGCAGAAGCTTGTCATCCTTGGGCTCCGTGGGGGCGAAGGGTCGCTTCTTTCTCCCTCCCCCGCCGCGCCGCTTAGCCATGGTTCCGTCTTTTCGATTCCTCTGATTGCTGGTTGCTTGCGCAGTAAGGAGCCAGGGCAGGTCCGGTCGGGAGACAGGGGAGGTCGGGAGAAGAGCTCACTCGGGCAGTGCGGCAAGGATCCGCTGGGTCACGTCCTCCGGCTTGCCGACGCCATCGACACGTCGAAGGAGCTTTCGCTCCTCGTAGAAAGGAAGGAGCGCGGCCGTCATCGAGTCGTAGGCGTCCAAGCGCCTCCCGACGGCCTCCGGTTTGTCGTCGTCCCGATGCTCGAGGTCGGCATCTTGGGGCGGCGGATTATAGATGAGATGGTAAATCTGTCCAGTGCGTTTGTCGGTACGCCGGTTTACGAGGCGTTCTTCGAGTTTGTCGCGAGCCACGTCGAGCTGGAGCACCAGATCCACCGATCGCCCACGCCCTTGCAGCATCGTGGCGAGGCCCTCGGCCTGGGGCACCGTGCGAGGAAATCCGTCGAGGAGGAACCCGACCTCGCAGTCGGGGTCCTGGGTGCGCGTCTCGATGAGGCCGATCACCGCCTCGTCGGGGAGCAACCCGCCGCTGTTCATGAGCTCGACGTACTTCGGATCGAGCGTCCCCGCCTTGCGCGCCGCCCGGAGCATGTCGCCGGTGGACAAGTGGGGGACGGCGAGGCGCTCGCAGAGAAACTTCGCCTGGGTTCCCTTCCCCGAGCCAGGGGGGCCTACGAGTACGACGATCACAGTGACTCCGTGCTGCCTGCTTGAGCTTGGGCGAGGCGGCGGCCGCGCACGCGACCCTTGCCCCCGCCCGCGAGCCCTTCGTAGCTCCGCTTGATGAGGTGCCCCTCGATCTGCTGGATGGTGTCGAGCGCCACGCCCACGACGATCATGATCGTGGTGCCGCCGAAGGTGATCTGCACCCGGAGCAGCTGTCCGAGCATCCCCGGGGTCACACAGATGAACGCCACGTACACCGCTCCACAGGCGGTGATGCGCTGCATCACGTGGTCGATGAACTCGGCCGTCTGCTTGCCAGGCCGTACGCCGGGGATGTTGGCCTGCTGCTTCTTCAGGTTCTCGGCCACGTCGACGGGGTTGAACACCACGCTCGTGTAAAAGAAGCAGAAGAAGAGGATGAGGGTGCCGAAGACGGTGTTGAACACCCAGTCGCCCCGGTTGATGAGGTCCTGGGCGTCGTTCATGAAGGGCACGCCCATGCTCGCGAGCGTGGCCGGGAACATGAGCAGCGACGAGGCGAAGATGGGCGGGATCACGCCGGCCGTGTTCACCTTCAGCGGGAGGTGCGCCTGCTGGCCGCCATAAACCCGCCGGCCCACTTGGCGCCGCGAGTAGACGATGGGGATGAGGCGGCGGCCGTTCTCGAAGAAGGCCACGACCGCGATGCAGGCGACGAAGATGGCGGCCACTGCAGCCCACGTGAGCGGCTGCGGGTCGCCTTCGTTCTGCATGTACCACTGGTAGATTTGGGTGGGCGCGCCGGAGATGATGCTCGCCATGATGATGAGCGAGATCCCGTTGCCGATCCCACGCTCGGTGATCTGCTCACCGAGCCACATGAGGAACGCGGTGCCGGTGGTGAGCGTGAGCACCGTCATCAGCTCGAAGCCGATGCCGGGCGTGTTCACGATCCCCGCCGCGTCGCCGAGCGACTGACCCTCGATGACGCGGCTCAGCCCGTAGGCCTGGAACGCCGACAGCGCGATGGTGCCGTAGCGCGTCCACTGATCGAGCTTCCGGCGCCCGGCCTCCCCCTCCTTCTTCAGCTCGGCGACGGGCTGGTACACCATGCCCATGAGCTGAAGGATGATGGAGGCGGAGATGTACGGCATGATGCCGAGCGCGAAGATCGACATCATCCCGAGCGCCCCGCCCGAGAACATGTCGAACAGCCCGAGCAGGCCCCCCGAAGTCGACACGAACTGCTGCATCGCATTTCGATCGACACCGGGCGTCGTGACGAACACACCGACGCGGTACACCGCAAGCATCGCCATGGTGAAGAACACGCGGCGCCGGAGCTCCGGAACCTTGTGCCAGTTGGAGATGCTTGCGAGCGTCGTCATGCTTGTGGTCCAGGGTGGCGCGCGCGCGGATCAGGCGTCAGCTGCGCTGTCGGTGGACGCCGCGGCGGCGGTGAAGCGTGACACCACCTCGGCGGTGCCGCCCGCCTTCGCGATCTTCGCGGCGGCGCCGGCCGAGAAGGCGTGGGCGCGCACGGTGAGCCTCTTGGTGAGCTCGCCGTTGCCGAGGATCTTGAGGGCGTCGCAGCGACCCTTCACCAGACGGCGCTCGCGCAGCGCCTCGAGGGTCACCTCGGCGCCGTCGTCGAACACGTCCAGCTGGCCCACGTTCACGTTGACCACCTGGTCGGCGAGGATGTTCTTGAACCCACGCTTGGGCAGCCGCCGTTGGATCGGCATCTGGCCGCCTTCGAAGTAGGCCCTGCCGCCGGTGCCGGAGCGGGCCCCCTGGCCCTTCTGGCCGCGCCCGCAGGTTTTCCCGTTGCCGGAGCCGATGCCACGGCCGACGCGGTTCTTGGTCTTCTTGGAGCCAGCAGGCGGCTTCAGATTCGATAGAATCGACATTACTTCTTGATCTCCTCGAAAGCGACGAGGTGGATCACCTTCTTCACCATCCCACGAAAGGAGGGCGTGTTCGCCACGGTGACCGACTTACCGATCCGCCCCAGACCGAGCCCCTTGAGCACCTTGCGGATCTTCTCGGGATGTCCGATCTGGCTGCGAATCTGGGTAACGCGAATGTGCGTGTTCATCACTCGGCTCCCTCCGCTCTGGTCTCCGCGGCATCGGCGGCCAGCGCTCCAAGGCCATGGGCGCCAGCCTTGGCCGGAACCACCGACCGGGTCTGGTGCTCGATCTGGCCCACCTCGAGGCTCCGCTTGTTGGCGAAGGTGCGCGGCGCCCGGAGGATCTTGAGCGCGTTGACGGTGGCGCTGACGATGTTGTGTTTGTTGCTCGAGCCGAGCGACTTGGTGAGCACGTCGTGGATGCCCGCCGACGCCACCACCGCACGCACCGGACCGCCCGCGATGACGCCCGTTCCCGGGCTCGCGGGCTTGAGCAGCACGCGCCCCGCGCCGGCGACACCGAGCACCTCGTGCGGAATCGTCACGCCGTCGAGGGGCACCTTGAACATGCTCTTGCGAGCGCGATCGTTGCCCTTGCGGATCGCCTCGGGAACCTCGTTGGCCTTCCCGAGCCCGACCCCCACGTGCCCGGCCTCGTCGCCGACGACCACGAGCGCCGAGAACGAGAAGCGGCGGCCGCCCTTGACCACCTTGCTCACGCGGTTGATGTGAATCACGCGCTCTTTGAGGCGCTCTTCGTCGATATGCAGGTCTTCGAAGCTCATCGGTGAAACCCTAGAAGTCGAGGCCCGCCTTGCGAGCCGCATCGGCGAGTGCTTTCACACGCCCGTGGTAGAGGTAGCCGTTACGGTCGAAGACCACCTTGGTGATGTTCTTCGACTTGCACTTCTCGGCCACGAGAGCGCCCACCGCTTGCGCAGCCGCCGTCTTGTTGCCTTCGAGGTTGCCCTTGAGGTCTTTCGACAGCGTGGAGGCGGCGGTGAGGGTGCTGCCCGTGCTGTCGTCGATGACCTGAGCGTAGATGTGGCGAGCGCTGCGAAACACGGTGAGCCGAGGACGCTCGACGGTGCCAGTGACCGCCTTGCGGATGCGCAGCTTGCGACGCGCGCGCGCTTCTTCTTTGGTCTTGGCCATTACTTGCCTGCCTTTCCTGCCTTCTCGCGGATCCGCTCACCCTGGTAGCGCACGCCTTTACCACCGTAAGGCCGAGGCGGGCGAAAACCACGGATGGTGGCCGCAGCCTGCCCCACCGCTTCCTTGTCGGGCCCGGTGATGATCAGCAGCTGGCCCTTCGACTCCTTGGGGATGTCGCACTTCAGGCTCGCCGGCATCGTGTAGATCTTCTGATGCGAGAAGCCCAGCGAGCACACGATGTCCTGGCCCTTCACCTCGGCGCGGTAACCGGTGCCGTGGAACTCGAGGCGGCGCTCGTAGCCCTCGGACACGCCCTTCACCATGTTGGCGACGAGGGCGCGCGTGAGGCCCTGCAGCCGCGGGGCATCGCTGCCCTCGGCCGTGCTGGTTACGTTGAGGATGTCGCCATCTCGCGCGATCGCCACGTCGGAGGGGAGCTCGCGGGAGAGGGTGCCCTTGGGACCCTTCACCTCGATCTTGCCACCGTCGATGGAGGTGGTGACTCCCTTGGGCACGTTGATGGGGCGCTTCCCGACGCGGGACGTGCGGGACGTTCCTTGGATCTGTTCTTCAGACATCACCACACCTCGCAGAGGACCTCGCCGCCGACACGACGTCGACGCGCCTCTCCATCGGTCATCACACCGCTCGACGTGCTGAGGATCGCGATGCCGAGACCCGAGAGCACGAAGGGGATGCCATCGTGACGGACGTAGACGCGCCGCCCCGGCTTGGAGATGCGCTTGATGCCGTCGATGGCGGCCTTTCGGTTGCTGCCATACTTCAGCACGATCTCGAGGTTCCTCTTGCCGGTGTCGCCGTCCTCCTCGCGGACGTCGGCGATGTACCCTTCTTGCTTGAGGATCTCGGCCACGCGCAGCTTGAGACGCGAGCGAGGGATTCGCGTGCGCTCGTGACGCGCAACAATCGCGTTGCGGATTCGCGACAACATGTCGCCAATGGGATCGTTCACCATGGGATCACCAGCTCGCTTTGATCACGCCAGGAAGCTCCCCGCGCAGCGCGAGGGTACGAAGACAAATTCGGCACAGCTCGAAATCGCGGTAGTACGCGCGGGACCGGCCACACGTCTTGCAGCGGTTGTGGTGCCGCGAAGAAAACTTGTGCGGCCGGTTGAGCTTTGCATATGCCTGTGCTCTCGCCATTGATTCGTTCCTCTTGAGCCTGCTACTCGGTTTTCTTACCGCGGAAAGGCATGCCGAGGTGCTCGAGGAGCATGCGCCCTTCCTCGTTGGTGGTTGCGGTGGTCACGAACGTGATGTTCATCCCACGAATCGAATCGACCTTGTCGTAGTCGATCTCCGGAAAGATGATCTGCTCCTTCAAGCCCATCGTGAAGTTGCCCTGACCATCGAAGCCCTTCGGGCTCACACCTTTGAAGTCGCGCACGCGAGGCAGCGCCACGCTGAACAGGCGGTCGGCGAACTCCCACATCTTGTTGCGCCGGAGCGTCACCTTCGCGCCGATGGCGAGGCCAGCTCGGAGCTTGAAGCTCGCGATCGACTTGCGCGACCGTCGCACCACCGGCTGTTGCCCGGTGATGGTGCGGAGGTCTTCGACCGCCGCGTCGACGATCTTCGGGTTGGCCACCGCCGCGCCGAGGCCCATGTTGACCACGATCTTGGTCAACCGCGGCACGCGCATCGAGTTCGTGTACTTGAACTGTTCACGCAGGGCGCTCTCCACCTTGTCGGCGTAGTGCTTGCGCATGCGCGGGACATAGCCGGCCTCGTACTTGTGGTCCGCTGCCGGGGCCTTGTCCTCGCCCTTCTTCTCTTTCTTTTCCTTGGCCATCGCTTCGCTCTGCCTGGGCTCAGCCCTGCTTCAGCTCCGCGCCGCTCTTGGCGACGCGCTTCTTCTTGCCATCTTCGTCGACCAGCACGCGCACCCGGGTGGGCTTGTCGCTGTCGGCGTCGATAGGCATCACGTTGGACACGTGGAGGGGCGCTTCCTTCTCGATGCGCCCACCCTCGGTGTTCAGCTGGTTGGGGCGCGTGTGCCGAACGACCATGTTCAGGCCCTCGACGATCACGCGGTCTTCCTTCTTCAGGAGCCGCGTGATCTTGCCGCGCTTGCCCTTGTCTTTGCCGGTCATGACCTCGACGAGGTCGCCGATCCTCAACCGCTGCATCACAACACCTCCGGGGCGAGCGAGACGATCTTCATGAAGCGCTTGGCGCGCAGCTCACGAGCCACCGGCCCGAAGATGCGCGTGCCGATGGGCTCACGCTCGTTGTTGATGAGCACCGCGCTGTTGGTGTCGAACTTGATGTAGCTGCCGTCGACGCGACGGTGCTCCTGCGAGGTGCGAACGACCACCGCCTTGGCGATGTCGCCCTTCTTCACCTTGGTGTTCGGCAGACACTCGATGATCGACACCACGATGATGTCGCCGAGGCCCGCGTAGCGCCGACGCGAGCCGCCGAGCACCTTGATGCACCGAACTTGCTTGGCGCCGGAGTTGTCGGCCACCTCGAGCTTGCTCTCGACCTGAATCATGACGACTGCTCCTCGGCGCTACTTCTTCGCAGCAATGAGCCGGGTGACCACCCAGCGCTTTTGCTTCGAGAGGGGGCGGTTCTCGCGGATCTCCACGCGATCGCCCTCGTTGTACTGGTTGTTCTCGTCGTGGGCCTTGTAGCGCATGCGCGTCCGCACGTACTTGTGGTACTTGCCGTGCACGAAGCGACGGAGGACCTCGACGACGACCGTCTTGTCCATCTTGTTGCTGCGGACGACGCCGACGAGCCGACGGCGAAATCCCGTCTTCTGCTCGGCGGTGGTGGCCTCGGCGCTGGCGGCCTCAGGGGTGTCAGCCATCATTCGGTCTCCTCGGCCTCGGTGGCCGCGTTCGCTTCGACACTCGCTTCTTCCGCCTCGCGGATGACGCGCTCGCTGAGGATCGTCTTCACCCGCGCCAAGTCTTTCTTGGTGCGACGGATGAAGGCCGTGTCATCGAGCTGATTCGTGAAGTTCTTGATGCGCGCCTCGAAGATCTGCCGACGCAGCGTCTTCTCGAGCTCGTTCAGGCGCTCGGTCGTGCAATCTCGCAACTCGGTCGTGTCCATGGTCGTATCCTCGATGCCTAGGCAAGCTCACCACGCCGGACGAAGCGGCAGGCCAGCGGCAGCTTGTGAGCGGCGAGACGAAAAGCCTCACGCGCCATGTCCTCGCCCACGCCCGCGAGCTCGAACATCACGCGACCGGGACGAACCGGGCACACCCACTCCTCGGGCGAGCCCTTTCCCCCGCCCATGCGGACCTCGAGGGGCTTCTTGGTGACGGGGCGGTCGGGGAACACGCGGATCCAGAGCTTGCCGGCGCGCTTGCAGTGGCGCTGAATCGCCATACGAGCGGCCTCGATCTGACGCGCCGTGATGCGGCCTGGATCCGTGATCTGCAGGCCGAAATCGCCAAACGACACCTCGGAGCCGCGCCAGGCGAGCCCGCGGTTACGCCCCTTCTGGGCCTTGCGAAACTTCGTCTTCTTGGGTGACAGCATGGTCGTTCACTCCCGATCAGGATCCGATCATCCTGGCCTTGCGCTGGAGAACCTCGCCCTTGAAGATCCAAACCTTGACGCCGATCATGCCGACCTTGGTCTTGGCCTGGGCCAGGCCGAACTCGATGTCGGCGCGGAGCGTGTGCAGCGGGACGCGTCCCTCGCGGTAGGTCTCCACGCGCGACATGTCCGCGCCGCCCAAGCGGCCGGCGCAGCGAATGCGGATGCCCTTGGCGCCGAACTTCATGGCGATGGCCACCGCCTTCTTCATGGCGCGGCGGAACGCGATGCGGCGCTCGAGCTGGGCGGCGACGTTCTCCGCGACGAGCTGGGCGTTGGTCTCCGCCTTGCGGACCTCCTGCACGTCGATGAAGACCTCGTTGTTGGTGAACGACGCGACGCCGGGGAACTTCTGCTCGTCTTTACCGGCCGTCTTCATGTTGCCGATCTTGAGGATCTCGATGCCCTTGCCACCTTTGCCGATGACCATGCCCGGGCGCGCGGTGAAGACGATCACCTTCACGCGGTTCGCGGCGCGCTCGATCTCCACGCCGGCGATGCTCGCGTTGTAGAGGTACTGCTTGATCGCCCGCTTGATGCGGATGTCTTGATGCAGCCACTCCTTGTACTTGTTGCCGCTCTCGTACCACTTGCTGCTCCACGTCTTGATGACACCAACGCGGAAGCCATAGGGATGGGTCTTTTGTCCCATGGGTCAGGTCGCCTCTCTTCTCGTCGCTTACTCGCGGGTATCCAGCTCGATCGCGATGTGGGAAATGCCTTTGACGATCTTCGTCGCGCGCCCCATGGCACGCGGACGCCACCGTCGGAAAAATCGGTTCGGGGCTTTGTCGACCGTGGCGATCCGGATGTAGAGCGCGTCGACGTCGACGTTGCTGTCGGCCTGCCGCGCGTTCGCCACGGCGCTGTCGAGCAGCTGACGGATCACCCGAGCGCCACTCTTGTTGGTGAACTGCAAGATCTGGATGGCTTCCGCGACGTCGCGGCCCCGGACGAGATTGGCAATCATCCGGGCCTTGCGCGGGGCGATCTTGGAAAATCGTGCCTTTGCCTTCATGTCGAGCCTTGGGGTGGCGTCTTTGCGCGACGCTGGCGGCGCCGCGCTGCCACGAGTTCTGAATCTTCCGAAGGTCCGTCGTACGCCTCGCTCGCCACCCGAGGAGCCGGAGCTCCCGAGCCCTCGTCGCGTCTTCGGCAGAACATGCGCGGAGGCCGACGAGGCAGGTGGCGCCCGATGGCGCCGTTACGGTGAGGGCGAGCCGTCCACGAGAGACAGGTCACCCGAAAAGGAAGCGCGTTCTAGCAGCCACCCCAGGCCTTCGCAACGTTTTTTCCGCACATGGGGGCACAGCCGACGGGCTGGCGCGCCACCGCTCCCGCGACCCCCACGTCCTCGGCAGGGTGCGGCAACACCCTCCCGGCGGCTCACCGCGCGTTCACCCGCATGCGCATCCCGTGTTTGGGAGCGAGCGTGACCCGAGGTGCGAGCTCCACGCGGTGGCCGGGCTCGAGCGTGAGGCGATATCGCTGGGCCATCGTGGCGAGGACCAGCTGGCCCTCGATCATGGCGAAAACTTTGCCGATGCACGCCCGCGCACCCGCCGCAAACGGCAGGTAGGCGAGCTTCGGCCGCGCCGCGATCGCGTCGGGTGCGAACCGCTCGGGCACGAACGCCTGGGGGTTGGGAAACCACCGCGCGTCGTGATGGGTCATGTAGATCCACATCACCACCTCGCTCCCCGCCGGCACCGCGTAGCCGCCGATCTCCGCGTCGGCCTCGGCGCGCCGAGCGATGGTGAACGCCGGTGGGTAGAGGCGCATCGCCTCCTCGAAACACCAGCGCGTGAACGGCAGCGCCTCGAGGTCGTCGTAGGTGGGCGCGCGGCCGCCGAGCACACGCTCGAGCTCGGCGTGGAGCTTTCGCTCCTCGGAGGGGTTCTGCGACAAGAGGTACCACGTCCAGGTGAGGGCGTGCGACGTAGTCTCGTGGCCAGCGAGGAACATCGTCACGAGCTGGTCGCGGATCTCACGGTCGTCGAGGCGGCCCCCGTCCCCCTCGGTGTCGACCGCGGTGAGCAGCATGTGCAGCAAATCGGCGGGCTCGGGCTCGCGGCCCGAGGCCCGACGCTCGCGGATCATCCCGTTGATGATGTCGTCGAGCGTTTGGAGGGCGCGGTCGGCGGTTCGACGCCACGGCGACAACCAGGCCGGGAGGGGATCGGGCCGGCCGATGTTGTTGCGAAACACCTCCATCGCGGTCGCCACGGCGTCGGTCTGGCCGCGAACGTCGTGGCTGAAGAGCGTTCGGCACACCGCGCGCAGCGTGAGCTCCATCATCTCGCGACTCATGTCGTAGGTCATGCCGTCGCGGAACCCGTCGGTGAGCTTGACCGTCTCCTCGACCATGGCCTGGGCGTATCCGGCGAGCCGCGTCTTCGCGAAGGCGGGCTGCACCATGCGACGTTGGCGGCGCCACACCTCGCCGTCGGTGGTGAGCAACCCCTTCCCGAGGAAGCGCTCGATGGTGTCGAACGCGGTGTGCGTCTTGCCGTACTTGGCGCCATCGCGAACGAGCACCTCCCAGAGATGGTCGGGGTGGCGGAGCACGAACAGCGGGACGCCACGCGATGGTGCGCAGTAGATGTCGCCGAACCGCGCGAAGCGTTCTTCGACGAACCCGAGGGGCTCGGTGAAGAAGCGGTAGTAGTAGCCCAGCGAGCTGAGCGTGCTCTTTCTCGGTGGCGGGCCGGGGGGCAGGCGGCGAGGCGGTTGGTTCGCCTGGCTGCCCCGCCGCGGGGCCTTGGCGCCGAGCGAACCGGTGAGCGCTGCTTCCGTCATGGACGCGACTCTACCCCTCCGCGCCGCCGCCAGCTGCTCGCATTTCGCCGCTTCGTTTGGCATGCTCGCCCCCAGTGCCCCAGCCCACCCAAACCAAGGCGCGCCGGCCTCACGTCGCACGGCGTGCCCCATCGCCGTCGCTCACCTCCTTGCTCCTCTGCGCGGGCCTCGCCGCCGGCTGCGGAAAGAAAGACTCGAAGCCCGAGGACGTCCCCGTCCCGCCCTCGCCCGGCGGCGCCTCGCAAGACACCGTCAACACCCGGATCGGCACCGGCCTCGGCTTCGGTTCCGGCCTCGCGCCGACCTCCGCGCAGTGGGAGCAGGTGTTCGTGACCGGCGAGCGCACGGCCATCGTGGCCGGGCGCTCTGGAGACGAGGCGATCGCGCTGCGAACCACCGACGGTGGACGGTCTTGGCAGTCGCTCACCGCGAACGCCGGGAAGTTCTCGACGTGGGGCGCCGGCGCCGACGGCTCGGCGGTGTTGATCGGCGGAGACACGCAGAAGGGGACCCTCGCCAAGGGCCAGCGGGCCCCGGTGATCGACGCCAAGGTCTGGTACGCCGCCGCCGGTCGCAACCTGAGCGAGCCCACCGTGTTGTTTCCGCAGGGCGACAAGCTCGACGGAGTGACGGTGGAGCGCGGCTTCTCGACGCCGGCCGTGCTCTCGAGCGAGCTGATGGCCATGGTCGGCGACCAGAAGCGCAGTCCCGTGATCGTGTTTGGCGCCCCTGGAGGCATGGCCCAGCCCGATCCCATCGGCGGGCTGCGGCAGAAGCTCGTGACCGCCCCCTTCGGTCGCCCCCCCCAGCTGTTGGTCGAGGCGCGCGGCACCTTCACCGTACAGCCCTGGCCGCGGCCCGGCGCCAAGGTGGAGAACGGCGCCCCCATCGCGTCGCTCCCGAGCGTCGCTGGCGCGTACGAGCAGCTCTCGAATGGCCCCGGCTGCGAGCACATGGAGTGGTCGTTTTCGCGCATCGGGAGCGGCAGCAACGCGTGGATCGTCGGCGTGTCCGAGAAGAAGTCGTTCGCCTTCAAGGCGCCGCCCGGCGACGCCACCACCCTCGGTTGTGGCTCGGAGGCGGTCGTGGTGGAGGTCGTCGACGCGGAGAAGAAGGTCCCTCAGCTCGTCCGCTGCACCTTCGACGGCAAGTGCGCTGCGCCCGCCTCGCAGCCGTTCGATATCTGGCCCGAGCAGCACACGCGCCGCATCTTTGCCGCCGCCACCAAGCAGGGAGTGGTCGCCGTGATGAGCGCGCGCGCAGGGGTGCGCTGGGGTACCTACCTCGCGAGCTCGATGGACGGCGGCAAGACCTTCGACCTCCCGCGGGTGATCGGCGAGGGCTCGACGGAGCGCGGGTTCTACGAGATCGGCGCGTTGATCTCGTTTCCCGACCGCATCGTCATCCTCTTGTCGGCGGACGTGACCGGTACGCGGCGCCGCGGCTGGTATGCGCTGTCGAGCAGTGACGGCGGCCAGACGTGGGCCGAACCCTGAAGCGGCTGTGGCCGGGCACCCGCCCCGCCCTGCCAAAGGCCTTCGTCGCCCAGGGTGGCGCCGCAGCCTGGGGAACGGGAGCTCACTCGCTGCTTCGCCACGGCGACGAGCGAGCCCTCTTCTCGAAATGGGCTGAGCGCGTTCAGGACCGCTGAGGCCCGGGCGCGTTCTGCCTCGCCTTCTCGCTCGCCTGCTTGGCGGTCTTCGAGTCTCCTGCGTAGCGCGCGAAGCGCCGGTCGCCGCCTTGATAGATGCGCTTCGACTTCTTCAGCTCACGCAACGCGGTGGCCACCCTGGTCTGGACCACCTTGACCTTCTCCGCCACCTCGCTCGCGCTCAGCCCTTTGTTGCTCTTGACCACCTTCTCCACCGAATCGAGGAGCTGCGCTCGCTCCGCCGCGGACGACCGCGCGGCCGCTTGCTTCGGTCGTTTTGCCTTCGGCTTCGCCTTGGCCTTGGTGGCGGGCTTGCGCGACGCCGCTGCGGCGGGCGTCGCGGGTGCAGCGGACGCGGCCGCTTTGGGCTTCGCGGGAGCGCTCGCGCGCGCGTTCTTGGTGCCCTCGTTTCCCCCCCTCCCCGACAGCTCGCCGATTCCACTGCCGAGGTGAGCTCGCACGAGCTCCAGCAACGCATCGTCGGGCATCGATCGCACATAGTGAATGATCTGCGCCGTGAAAGGATCGAGTTTCGACATTGATTCTCCGTAGTCCGCTCGGCAAAGGAGCAGCAACTCAGCTCGCTCGCTCCGTGCCGACGTCTCGCCTTCCTTAACACAGGGCGAGCAACTATGCAGCCAGCGATGTCGCGCAGCCAGCGATGCGGCAGCCGCGGCTTGGGCGAGCCCGAACCATTGGGCGACGACTCGCCGACCCTCGAATACCGTCGGCCGGCGCCGCGAAGCCGAACGCTCCGTTCAGGGACAAAGGAACTGGCCGCAGTTGTTCTTGGGCTGGGAAGGGATGGGATTGATCTTGATCAATCGATATTCCTTCTCGATGGGCTTCCCCGCCGCCACCTCGAGCACGTCTTCCCGAATCAAGTGGCCGGTCTTGACCAGTCTGAGCTTGTACTTCCCGGGCTTGAGCTCGAGCTTGTCGTCGACCTTGTCGAGCGCTTTGCCGTCGAGCTCGATACGATCGCACTTGGGCTCGCAGCGTATCGTCACCGCCACGAGCTCGGCGCTCGGCTCTGCGCTTGGGCTCGCCGATGGCGAGGCCGGCGTCGGCTCGGGCGCGGCGACGGGCGCAGGACTCGGAGGTGCCGCCGGCGGAGTGGACGCCGCGGCGCGCTCGCTCGGAGCGCTCACCGGAGAGGACTCAGCGGTGCCTCGAGAGTCGCCGTTGCCCGTGCGCATGAAGAGAAATGCGACGCCGCCCCCACCAATGATCACCGCCGCCGCGACCCCGATGACGATCGGCAGCACCGCCGACGAAGCCTTCCGCGCCACCGGCGCCGGAAACGGTGGCAACCCGGGCGAGAGCGTCGCGTCCTGTGAGGTCTGCGCCGGCGCTGGATCGCCCCCGGTGGCCACGTAGCCGCCGGCGTCGCTCGTCCCCGGTCCGAACGCGGGCGGCGGCCGGAAGTCGGCGCCGCCATACTCCTCGGGGAACACGAGCGTGCGGGCTTGATCGGCCCCCGACGCGGCGGAGAGCACGTTGGCCAGCTCCATCGCGGAGCGAGGTCGCTCGGGCTGGTTGACGGACAGCGACCGGGCAAACACACCGTCGAACAACGGGTTGACCACCGCACCAAGCTCACGCGCGCGCTGGGAAACGGGGACCCGCTGGCCCATAAGCTCCAGCTGCCAGTTCGGTAGGTCGGGAGGGTACGTCTGACAAGAGAGCCAATAGGGTCGTCCGGTCAACGAATAGAAGGCGATCAATGCGGTGGAGAACACGTCGGCAGGGGGGCCGAGGACGGCAGCTGGCTGCAGCTGCTCGGGGGCCCACCAGGGCGCCGACCGCGAATAGACCTCGTGGGAAGCAGGGCTCGTGCGTCGGATCACGCTGGCGTCGAAGTCGGTCAGTCGCACCGCGTAGTCGGGGGCTGGCCCCACGAACACGTTGGTGGGTTTGAGCGCGAGGTGATGCAGGTCGAGCGCGTGGGCGGCGTCGAGCACGGAGGCGATCCCACGGATGATCAAAGCGACCACGTCGGGAGACAGGGGCCCGGTGTCGATGAGCCGGGACAACGACGGGATCCGCAGGTACTCGGACGCGGAGAAGGGCGCGCCCGTGCCCGCGTCGAAGCCGGCGTCGAACACCGGCACGACGCTCCCCGGCGGGAGCCGAGCCACGCGCTGTCGCACGTTGTCGAGAGCTGCCATGACGTCCGCGCGCTGCCCGATGGTTGGATCGAAGAGCTTGACGACGAACTCGCGGCCGTCGTTCGAAACGGCGTGATAAGTGGCCACCTCACCGGTGAAGCCGAGGAGCGCACGAATCGTGTACTTCCCGGCCAAGGAATGTCCCGGTCCGAGGTGGGGCGCGGTCACTGCTTCTTACCGTCCTTGCCCCCACCCTCGTCGTCACCGGTGTCGTCGGTTCCGGCCCCTTCTTCCGGCTCGACCGCCTTGAAGGTGTTGAGCGTTTCGAGGATCGCTTTGGTTCCGTCGAGGTCGCCAGCCGCTGCGAACCCAATCCCAAAGATCTCACGCTCACCGACGGTGGTCGCGAGGAGCAGGAGCGCTCCCTTCTTGTTCGCGCGCTTCGCCTCGTTCTCCCAGAGCATCATCGTCATCTCGGAGAACTTGCGTTTGTTGGGCTGGCTGAAGGTGATCTTGCTCGGCGGCTCGATGTCGACCAGCTCGGCGAGGCTCGTCACCAACGCGGTTCGCTGGGCGGTGAGCTTGTAGGCTTGCGCGTCCGGCTTGAGGCTCGCGAGCACGAGCACCGGCCCCTCGTCGCTCATCTGGGTGACGGACGCCTCCTCGAGCATGGCGTACTCCCAGCCGAGCGGGGGGGTGAAGCCGAGGCTCACCTGCGGGATCGGCACGACGGTGTCCGCCTCCGCCTTGCAGTGATCCTTCATCGCCTCGCACGTGGGCTCGGGGGGTGGCGGGGGCGGTTCCGGCTCGGGCGCCGGAGCCGGGGGCTCCACCGGTGGCGGGGGATCGCTGCACGCCCCCACGACAAGCATCGACAATCCCCCGAGCATCGCTCGTAGCGCGTTTTTCATGGGCCCAGTTCCGTTTGTAGCGTAGCCGTGCGTGCGTCACCAACTTGCTTCCAACCAAGCTTACGCCACCATCGGCCAACCCGTTTTTTTAGCGCAGTCGCGGCTCATCGAGAAGGTGGCACCCGAGAAACCCCGCGCCCCGCCTCGCGCGGCCCTCGGCGCTGGTCTGCCTCCCCCACCGCTTCTCCCCCGCGATGTGCTATCGATGCCGCGATGTCCCTTCGTCGGCGCCAGCTGCCGCGCACGGTCTCCACGCGCCTCAGGGCGACCGTCGGCGGTGTCCTCCCGGTCGCGCTCGTCGCGGCGACGGCCGGCGTCGGCTGCGACGGAGAGCGCACCGCCCCGGCCCCCATCGGCACGAGCGCGCCGGCCTCGAGCCAGCCGCCAGCGGGTCCCTCGGGCTCCGGTCGGGAGGCGCCCGGGGGAGACGCCACGACCACGAACCCGCACGCTGGCGTGTGGGCCGGCGTGTTCACAGCAACGCGCGGCGAGGTGACGGTACCCGAAGGTGTGCCTTACGCGAGCTGGAAGTCGGACCCCGGCGGCGCCGAGGGTGACGGCGCCATCGAGCTGACCGTCGGGCCCGACGGTGCGGTCGCTGGGAAGGTGACGGGCGCGCTGGGCACGCTCGCGGTGGTCGGGATGTGGGACGGGGACGCGCTGCGGGCGGGCCTGGCCCCTGGCGAAGACGGCGAAATGAGCGGGGTTCTCACGGGGCAAGGGGGCCCCGAGGGGCCGCTCGAGGTGAGCCTGAGGGTGTCGAACGCCGACGCGAGCGTGGTGCGCCAGGCGACCTCGAAGCTCACCAAGAAGCGCTGACCGCGTGGGCCAACCCGACGCGGCCTCGGCGGGCGGGCGCCGCGGAGGTCCCGGCAGCTCGCGCGACGCCGGCTCGATCCGCAGCCAGAGCCAGAGGTGCTTGGTCGCTTGGGTCGGGCGCCGTGGCCGTCGGAGGGCGCCTGGGCCCGACCGCCGCGGGAGGCTCCAGAATTCCGCACACGCACGTTTCGAGTATGGCATTCGGTCGAAATGTATGAGAAAAGTGCTGGAGGATTGGAGCACACTGCGGTAATTCTGGCGACACTCCGGGGGCAGGTGTTCTCCCTGGGGCATGTCAGAGGGGATGTAAGGTCAGGGTTTTATGGGAGACAACAACAGCACGCCGAGAAGCGACAAGCGCAAGCAGAGTCTCTACTTTCCCGAGACGATGTTGGCTGAGATCAAGGATGAAGCAGCCCGGCTCGATCGCTCTCTCTCTTGGGTCGTTCAGCGCGCCTGGAAGCTGGCGCGGAGCGACATTCGAAAGATCCCGAGCGTCAACGACATCGGGGACGACGCGAGCAGCGACGAATGATCTCGGGCGGCACGGCTCGCGCGACGGGATGACCGGCGTGGCTTCTGCGCCGAGACCATCGGCGGCGCGGTGAGACTCCGACGCCGCGACAGGACGCGCGGGTCGCAATGATGGGCCCAGTCCACCAGCGCACCACGCTGGACGTGGACTGGGCCGTTTGACGTTTTGGGGAGCTGCTCGGGGATGTCTTGGACGGAGACCTTCGTGAAGGCGGTCGACGGCACCCGCCTCTACGCTCGTTCGCGGCCGACGGGCGCGCCGCTCACTGCCATCCTGTGCGACGGGATCGCGTGCGACGGGTTCATCTGGCGCTACCTGGCGGAAGATCTGAGCCCAGTCGCCAACGTGGTCCATTGGAACTACCGCGGGCACGGGCGCTCGGCGGCGCCAGCCGATCCGAGCCGCATCGGCATCGACGCGTTCGTGGCTGATCTCGACGCGATCCGTGACCGGGTGGCGCCGAACCCGGTGGTGCTGGCCGGCCACTCCATGGGATGTCAGCTGGTCCTCGAGGGGTATCGGAGCCGCCCGGAGGGGATCGCGGGCCTCATGTTGTTCTGCGGTACCGCGGGCCGAATGACCCACACCTTCAAGGGGGGCGACGGCCTCGCCCGAGCCCTCCCGGGCTTCCTCGAGTGGGTGGAGCGCAACCCGCGGCTCGCGCGCGCGGTGTGGAGCAACGTGCCCCCGAACGTGTCGATGCGGATCGCGATGGCCACCGGAGAGGTCGACGCGAGCGCCATCGAGCCGGACGACATCGTGCGTTACTCGGAGCACGTGGCGAACCTCGATCTGGTGATGTTCTTGAAGATGCTGCGCTCGATCGGGGACGTCACGGCCGAGGACATGCTGGGGACCATCGAGGTGCCGGCCCTCGTGGTGGCTGGCGAGCTCGACTCGTTCACCCCCGTGCAGCTGGCGCAGAAGATGGCCGCTGCCATCCCCGCGAGCGATCTGGTGATCGAACGTGGCGCCACCCACGTCGTGCCCATCGAGCGCCGAGACGCCGTGCGCGAGCACGTGCTCTCGTTCCTCCGACAACGCGTCTTTCCGCGCCTCGGCACCTAGAGATCGCTCCCTGCCGTGGCCATCCTGCAGTATGAAAGGCGGGGATCGAATGTCGGAGAAACTCCATCTCGATGACGCCGAGCTGCGCTCGCTCTTGCACCTGATGTGTCACGACCTGCGCAACCCGCTGGCCGCCATCGTGACCAACCTCGAGTTTGCAAAGCGCCTGCTCTCTCGAATGGCCGTCGATCCCGATTTGGCCGAATCGGTGGAAGACAGCGTGACCGCCTGCGACGTGCTGCGGCGTATCGTGGCCAACTTCGACTTGCTGATCAAAGGCAACGAGGTTGGCGTGACGCTCCACGACCTCGACGTGGGCGCCACGGTGGCCGAGGTGACCAAGCGCTGCGGCGACCGCGCGCGCCAAGCCCAGCTCGAGCTCGAGTTCGGCGGCAACGGCCGCGGCCCTCGCACCGTCCTCGATCGGTCGTTGTTCTCGCTGGCCGTGGAGAACGTGATCGCCAACAGCCTCCAGCATGCGCCACGGGGATCCACGGTGCGTGTGACCGTCGAGCCCGGCGAGGGACACGCGCAGGTGGTGGTGCGTGACGATGGCCCCGCGATCCCCGAGGCGCTGCGCGAGACCGCCCTCGGGCCGGAGGGCCACACCACCAGCGGACGCGCCGAGGGGATGCGTTATGGTCGCGGCCTCGGCTTGCTCGCGGCCAGAGCGGCGGCGGCTGCGTGCGGCTGCACCCTCATCGCGGGCGGCGAGACCACGTCGGTGTTCACCATCGAGGTGCCCGTGCTCGACACCTCGAGCGGCCTCGGCTGAAGCGTCGGGCGGGCCCGACGCGCGGCCTGCAACGTTCGGCCTGCTACTCCTGAGTGATCACGACGCGATTGTCGTCGCGATAGGTGATGAATCCAGCCTCGGCGGGGCACCCCCAGCACATCGCCCACTCGAGCTTGCGACGAACGTAGGGGTTGTAGAACAACACGATCGGCCCGAGCTCGTCTTCGAGGATCATCGCCGCTCCCACGCGATAGCGCTCGTTCGGCAGCACGTGGAACGCCACGATGAAGGAGCGCTTTCCCGACTGCCCGGTGACGAGGAGAAGCTCCTCCCCGGGGGCTGGATTCCAGATGACCGGCGAGGTGGTCGCTTCGACGTTCGGGGGCAGGGTGCCGCCGTCGGCCCCGCCCTTCCTCGCCTTGGCGCGTCGCATCACGGTGTCTACCGCGCTCTCCTTCCGAAAGTACTTGATGTCGCTGGCGACGGCGGCCAGGCGTCGATCGGAGGCGAACAGCTTCGACAGTCGATCCGCGGGGAGATCGGCGTTGCGAATCGTGGCGAGCCAAGTGGGTGACCGAATGACCGGCTCGTTGGCCGCGCCGTAACAACAGCGGAACCCGAGGTCGGGGGCGGACGAGGCCGGATCGACGGTCGCGCGGTGAGCGCAGCGGTGATCGACGTCGGCAGCGTCGGCGAGCGCGCCACGCACCGCGGCGCCTTCTCGCTTCAAGAACTCCTTGATCGGCTGCACGTTGCTCGCCGTCCACTCGCGCAGCGCTCCCCCCATCGCGAGCACGCCGTAGCCCGACGCACAGGTCTCTGGGCTCTTCGCACAGGTCGGATCCCAGACGTCTCCCCCTGCATAACGCTGGCCGTCGGGTCCTTTGCACGCCATCTCCCACTCGAGCTCGGTGCACAACCGACCGTCGACTTCCTTACATGCAGCCTCGGCCTGATCGCGCGACAAGCCGGTTCGCGGCGCTCGGGCCGGATCGTTGGGGTGGGGGAGCTTGTCGATCTCGAAGGCGGCGAGCTCCACCTCGAGCAGCGCCGGCTCGAACGATGGGTCGCGGCCACGATCCCCCGGCGTGCTCCCCGCCGTGAGCTTACCGGCGGCGATCTTCACGCGCTCGCCCGCGCTCGTGGCCTCGCCCTTCTTCTGAGGACGAGCCGCGCGCGCTTGCTCTTCCTCCGCGGCCTGGAGCAGGTCTTGGGTCGCCGAGGGCGCCGCCGCGTCCGTCGGGGGCGCGGCCTCCTCCTTGTCACACGCGGCGACGGTGGCGACGAGAGCTCCCACGAGGGAACCGACACGGAGCGCGAGAGGGATCGACGGCACGACGAAGGTGGTGAGGGCGGAGGCGGGTGCGGAGGCGAGGTGCGCCGCGGCGCGGGCTCGCGAGCTGTGTTAGCACGAAGCTCTCGAAGCGCCGTGAACCTGTACTACGCTTGAGACGTGGCGCACGTTCCAACCACTCCTCCCGATCCGATGGCCAGCCAGATGGCGCGCCTCTTGGTTCGGAGCGACCTCGACGAGCTGCGCGAGATCGTCAAGCGCTGGTTGGCCGAGGCGCCGACCGATCGCAGCCGTCGTCAGTACGAGGTGTTCGGTGCCAAGCTCATCGAGCTCAAACACGCGCTCGCCGAGCAGTCGGTGCAGCCCACCCAAGAGGAGCTCGAGCTCGCGCTGACGATGATGTTGAAGCTCGCTGCCCAGGGTGATCCCGGGCGCGGGCGATGAGCCTCGCATGAGCGGAGACGCGCTACTCCTCGCCGACTTCCCTCTGCTGTTCCTCCGCGTCGTGGCCGGGCTCTTCGGCGTGATCTGGGGCAGCTTCCTCAACGTGGTGATCCACCGGCTGCCGCGAGGGATGAGTCTGTCGCGTCCAGCCTCGCATTGTCCGGCGTGCCACACGCCCATCCCCGCCTACCGCAACGTGCCGGTGCTGAGCTGGGTGCTGATGCGAGGGCGCGCCCCGTGCTGCGGCGCACGGGTGAGCCCGCGCTACGTCTTGGTAGAGCTCGCCGGCGGCGTCTTGTCGCTGGCCGTGCTCGAGACGCTCGTGCTTCCGATGGGCGGGGGCACCGTGGCCTACCACGCGCTCGCGGTGTTCGTGGCGCACCTCGCGCTCGTGCTCGGTCTGCTCGCGGCGGCGTTCATCGATCTCGAGCACATGATCGTCCCCGATGGCATCAGCCTCGGAGGGACGGTGCTCGGCGTGGCCACGTTCGCGCTGCGCGACATGGAGCTCATCGACGCCGCCCTCGGAGCCGCGGTGGGCTTCCTCGTGGTGTGGCTGCCGCTCGTGGTGCTGTACGAGCGGCTCCGCGGCAAGCCGGGGATGGGCATGGGCGACGCGAAGCTGATGATGCTCGCCGGGGCGTGGTTGGGGTGGCCGGGCGCGCTCATGGTGCTCTCGCTCGGGGCCATCCAAGGTACGCTCGTGATGGTGGCGCTGATGGTGCTCGGCAAGACCCCGGAGGAACCGGCCGGCGTGCAACAGTGGCGCGAAGAGGCGCGGCGCGAGATCGAGGAGCTGCCGGAAGAGGAGCGCGCTCAGGCGTTGGCCGAGCTCGAGCTCGATCCCCTCGCCGACGAGGCACCGTCGGGGTGGAACAACCAGCGCATCGCGTTTGGACCGTTTCTCATCCTGGCCACCCTCGAGCTGTTGCTCCTCAAACCGGGGACGATCCTGGAATGGCTCGCCTCGCCCTGACGACCGCGGCCGCGGTCGCGGTGGTGGTCGCGAGCCTCACCGCCTGCGCTCCGCGGGTGCCGGTGCCCGAGGTTGGCGACCACGAAGGCGTCGTGCCCATGCCGGTGCCCTACCCGCCGCCGGCGGCCCGCGCAGAGATCGTTCCCCCTCGTCCCCACGACGACGGGTTGTGGGTGGACGGCTACTGGATGTGGCGCGGCGGGAGCTACGCGTGGAACGCAGGCCGCTGGGTCCGCCCCGGGCCGGCCATGGTGTACGCGAGAGCCTCGGTGGTGCGCCTGCGGAGCGGCGAGCTCCTGTACTATCCGCCGCGGTGGCATCGCCGTCGCGCCGTAGACTGACCTCGCGCCGACGGGCGGCCGAGCCCGGCGAAAGTTCTGTCACCCGGCGCACATCAAGTGCTAACACCGCGCCATGATCCCGCCCGCGCACGTCTTTCGTGAGTACGACATTCGTGGCAACGCCGAGGCCGATCTCACCGACGCGCTCGCGCACGGCATTGGACGGGCGTTCGCGACGTTCCTCGCGCGCGACGCGGCGACGGTGACGGTGGCGGTGTGCCGCGACTGTCGGCTCTCGAGCGACCGCCTGTTCGCCGCGTTCACGGCCGGGCTACGCGCGTCGGGAGCGAACGTGATCGACATCGGCGTGGGGCCCACGCCGCTCCTCTACTTCGCCGCTTTCCACCTCGAGACCACCGGGGCGGTGATGATCACGGGGAGCCACAACCCTCCCGAGGACAATGGCTTCAAGATGATGCGGGGCAAGTCGACCCTCTTCGGGGCCGACGTGCAGGCGCTGCGCGCGCTCGTCGAGGGAGACGCGTTCACCGAAGGGACGGGGACTCTGACGCAGCGCTCGGTGAGCGACGCCTATCTCGACTCGCTGGTGGAGCACACGCGCCTCGACGCCGTGCCCGACGATCTGTTGGTGGTGCTCGACGCCGGCAACGGCGCGGCGGGTCCGCTCGCCTTGCGCGCCTTCGAGCGCCTCGGGGTGCCCCACGACGGGATGTTCTGCGACATGGATGGGCGGTTCCCCAATCACCACCCCGATCCCACGGTGGAGGCCAACCTGACACACCTCCGCGCGAGAGTGAAAGAGCGGGGAGCGAAGCTCGGGATCGCGTTCGACGGCGACGGTGATCGGCTCGGCGTCATCGACGACCAGGGCTCGGTGATCTGGGGCGACAAGCTCATGATTCTGTTCTCCCGGCAGGTGCTCGCAGAGCACCCCGGGGTGCCGGTGCTCGGTGAGGTGAAGTGCTCGCAGACGCTGTTCGACGACATCGCCCGCCACGGCGGGAAGCCGGTGGTGTGTCGTACCGGACACTCGCTCATCAAGCAGCAGATGAAGGAGGAGAGCGCGCTCCTCGCCGGCGAGATGAGCGGCCACATCTTCTTCGCCGATCGCTACTTCGGGTTCGACGACGCCATCTACGGCGCGCTCCGCCTGGTGGAGCTCGTGGCCGCCTCCGGCCTCACGCCGCGCGAGCTCCTCGCCGACGTGCCACCGACCGCGGTCACTCCCGAGATCCGCCTCGATTGCCCCGACGCGGTGAAGTTCGACGTGGTGAGCGCGGTGCTGGCCCACTACCGGGAGACGCACGACGTGCTCGACGTGGACGGGGCGCGCATCAACTTCGGGAGTGGGGCCTGGGGGCTGTGTCGCGCGTCGAACACCGGTCCGGTGCTGGTGCTCCGCTTCGAGGCGGCCGACGAGGCCCGCCGTGACGCGATTCGTGCCGAAGTGGAGGCCGTGGTCGAGCGCGCCCGCGCGACGCTCACCGCGAGGTGAGCCCAGATGCCATGACGGAAGACCGAGCCACCAGCGCGCCGCAGGATCCCTGGACCATCCAGCGCGTGCTCGCGTGGGCGTCGGGCGATCTCGCAGGGCGCGGGAGCACCTCGCCTCGTCTCGACGCAGAGCTCATGCTCGCGATGGTGCTCGGCTATAACCGCATCCAGCTCATCCTCGAAGCCGGCAAACCGCTCGACAAGGACCAGCTCGCTGCGTACCGCGAGCTCCACAAGCGGCGGCGTGGCGGTGAGCCGATCGCCTACCTGCGAGGCTTTCGGGAGTTCTACGGGCGGGACTTCCGTGTCGACCGCCGCGTGCTGGTGCCGCGCCCCGAGACCGAGACGCTGGTGGAGTGTGCCCTCAGGCGCTCACGCCACCTGAGCCTGTCGGCCCGGGTCCTCGACCTCTGCACCGGGTCCGGCTGTGTGGCCATCACGTACAAGGCCGAGCGCCCCACGACCACCGTGTTCGCGAGCGACGTCTCGGCAGACGCGCTCGCGGTGGCCGCCGACAACGCGCTCCGGCTCGGGCTGGTGGCGCTCCTCCGCGCCGATCTCTACGCAGGCATGGATGCGCTCGTGGGGAGCCTCGACCTGATCACCGCCAATCCACCTTACATCGACGACGCCGCGTTCGCCGAGCTCGAGCGGGACATCAGCGAGTTCGAGCCTCGGCTCGCGCTGGCCGCGGGGGCCGACGCGCTGTCGGTGACGCGGCCTCTGGTGAGCGGCGCCCCGCGGATGCTCGCCCGCGGTGGCTCGTTGGCGGTGGAGACGATGGCTGGCTGCGCACCGAAGGTGGTGGAGCTCATGCAAGACGCGGGCTTCGTCGAGATCGAGGTCGATCGCGACTACGGCGGGCACGAGCGGGTGATCTCGGGCAAGCGCCCGTGAGCCCGCGACGCTGCGAGCTCGGCGCCGCGGCGCGCTGAGCGGGGCGCGGCTCGCTGCGCCCACCTCGCCAGGCACGAACCCCTGGGCGAGCGCGCTGGACCCCAGCTCGAGAGGGCGTTACCCTCGACGCCGAATGGCGCGGGGAACCTCGAGCGGCGGAGCACGATGAACAACGCGGTCTTTTTCCCCCAGTCGCTCCTCGACGTCTTGTTCGATGTGGGCAAGCTCGATCTCGACGGCGAAGAGCTGGTCGTCCCCGCGGGGGGCTACCGCTACCGCGTGAGCGAGGCGGTGCGCATCCTGCAGGAGGTGACCACGGGGGAGGATCCGCACGATCTGTGTGGCAAGGTGGTGTCCCGCGGCCACCTCGAGACGCAGCTCGGCGCCGAGCTCCTCGGCAACTCCATGCTGGTGGAAGAGAACGCCTACGACGTGGTCCCAGGCATGGTCGGGGAGCCCTCGGGAGAGGTGGATCCGTCGGTCGAGGCGGGGCAGCGCGAAGAAGACGTGCTGAGCACGCTCCAAGACCTCGACGCACTCTGAGCCCCGAGGCGGCGTAGGCGGCTCGTGTTCGCCACCATCGGGATCCTGGCCACCTCCACGGGTCGCGCCCGAGGTGGGAGCGGAAGCTCGCCGACTTGGGAGAAGAGGTTCGTGAGCGCGCCGTGAGCGCGCCACGGCGCAGACAACGCGGCCCCTCGCCGTGGCGAGCCGGGAGTAATGTGCTCGCGAAAGGGCGTTCGCCGATCTAGCCTGAAAGCAGCGATGCCGGTGCTCAGCTTCATGACCTTCGCCCTCGCCGCGCTGATGTACGCGGCAGCGAGCACGCTCTTTTACACCGAGATCGCGCGCAGTCGTCCCGAGGTTTCGTACGGGCGGGCGGCGCCCATCCTGCTCGGGGTGGGGGCGGGGGCCCACGCCACCTACGTGTGCATCGCGAGCTTCGTCGCCCGCGTGTGCCCGGTCCACTCGGTGCATTTCATCCTGTCGATGGCTTCGCTGTTCGCCACCGCCGTGTACCTGGTGCTGCGGCGGCGGTTCCGCATCCATCCCCTGGGCCTCTTGATGGCGCCCCTCGGCCTGGTGGTCACCCTCGGCACGTTCTTCTTGGGCACCGCGGCCCCCGAGGAGCAGCTTCCCGCCACGTTCATCGGCTTTCACGTGTTCGCCAACCTCGTGGGCGAGGCCCTGTTCCTGCTCGCTTGCGGCGCCGCCGTCATGTACCTCGTGCAGGAGCGAAGGCTCAAGGACAAGAAGTCGCTGCTCAAGACCAAGAGCCGCCTCCCGCCCCTCGACGCGCTCGACAAGGCCGGGCACCGCTTTCTCATCGCGGGCTTCCCACTGCTCACCCTGGGGGTCGCGACGGGGACGGTGCGCGCAAAACTCGTCGAGGCGGGAGCCATCGACGACGTCTTGCGGGCAGTGCTGGGCTACACCACGTGGCTGCTCATCGCCGGCGTGTTGCTGTTGCGGGTGCTGGCGGGCTGGCGGGGGAGGCGCGCCGCTTACGGCACGGTGGCAGGATTTGCGTGCGCGTTCGCGGTGCTGCTGGTGTATCTGGTGCGCCCCGCATTCAAAGCTGTTGGAGGCTGAAGCGGCGTGATCGTCGTCGGGCTATCCCATCAAACCGCACCGATCCAGGTTCGCGAACGCCTGGCGATCGCACCCGACGCGTTGGGGGCGACGCTGTTGCGTCTGCGCGAAGCGAGCGCGGTCGGCGAGGTGCTGGTGCTCTCCACCTGCAACCGGGTGGAGGTGTATGCAGCGCCACGCCCTGAGGAAGACGAGGCGGCCACCCTCGCGTCCGTGACGCGGGAGCTCGTGAGCATCGGCGGTCGGGAGGTGGCTCCTCATCTCATCAGCCGGAGCGGCACCGACGCGGTGCAGCATCTCTTTCGGGTGGCGTGCTCGCTCGACTCACTGGTCGTCGGCGAGCCGCAGATCCTCGGTCAGCTCAAGGACGCGTTCCGCGTGGCTCAAGACGCGGGGACGCTGGGACCGAGCCTCCAGTACGCGATGCAGGCGGCGCTCCAGAGCGCGAAGCGGGTGCGAACCGAGACGCAGATCGGAGCCGGTCAGGTGTCGGTGCCGAGCGTCGCGGTCGATCTCGCCCACCAGATCTTCGAGGATCTGAGCGGTCAGACCACGCTGGTCGTGGGTGCGGGAGAGATGGCCGAGGCGGCCGCCAAGCTGCTCGCGCGAGCCGGCGCGCGGATCCTGGTGACCAACCGCAGCCCCCAGCGCGCCGAGAGCCTCGCCTCCGGCGTGGGCGGTCGCCCCGTGCCCTGGGACCAGCTCGACGAGTCGCTCGTGGTCGCCGACATCGTGGTCTCGTCGACCGCGAGCCCGACCTACGTCGTCACCTACGATCGGCTGAGGAGCCTGCGGCGCAAGCGGCGAGGGAGGAGCTTGTTCCTGATCGACATCGCGGTCCCGCGCGACGTCGAGCCCACGGTGAACGAGCTCGACAACGTTTACCTCTACGACGTCGACGACCTCTCGCATGTGGTCGCCCAGTCGCTCGAGGTTCGCCGCGCCGAGGCCGAGCACGCCGAGTCGATCGTGGTGGAGGAGCTCCGGGGGTTCGACCAGCGGCGCTCCCAGCAAGCGGCCAAGCCGGTGATCGTCGCGCTGCGCGAGCGCACCCGAGCGATCCTCGCGACCGAGCTCGAGCGCTCGTTCAAAGGCCGGCTCAAGCACCTCGAAGAGCGCGACAAGAAGGCGCTCGCGGTGATGCTCGACGCCGCCGTGAACAAGCTGCTTCATGCCCCCACCCGCCACCTGAAGAAGCTCGCGGAGGAGAACCGGGCCGCCGACGCGGCGACGATGCTGGAGCAGATGTTCGAGCTGGAGCTCAGCGCCGCTCGCGCCCTGGCTGGCGGCCCAGCGCCGGCGGGAGCGGAGCCGGCGCTCGAGGCGCCCCCCGCGACGGCGGGAGAGCCATCCGCCGCGCGTGAGGAGGTGCTCGAGCCCGAATGCGCCGACGACGCTTCGAGGCCGCGCGCCGCCGCCCGCTGATCGTGGCATGGTGGCCCCGGTCATGCCGCAGCTCCGACTCGCTACCCGCCGCAGCAAGCTCGCCCTCGCGCAGGCCCGAGCTTATGCCCGCTCGCTCGTCGCCGCCCACGAGGGCCTCGAGGTCAACGAGCTCCACGTGGTGACCTCCGGCGATCGCATCCAGGATCGGTCGCTGCAGGAGGTGGGCGGCAAAGGTTTGTTCATCAAGGAGATCGAGGAGGCATTGCTCGCCGGCGAAGCCGACTTCGCGGTCCACTCGATCAAGGATGTGCCTGCCGAGCTCGCCGCGTCGCTCACGCTGGCTGCCATTCCACCGCGCGAAGACCCGCGCGACGTGGTGGTGACGCGCGACGGCCGTTCGCTCGAGGAGCTCCCCGCCGGCGCGAAGGTGGGCACCTCCAGCCTGAGACGCAAGACGATGCTCCTCGCGATGCGGGGCGACCTCGACGTGGGGCCACTCCGCGGCAACGTGGACACGCGGCTTCGAAAGCTCGAGGAAGGCGCGGTCGACGCCATCGTGCTCGCGTACGCGGGGCTCCTGCGGCTCGGCATGGGAGATCGCGCGACGCAGGTGCTCGCGCCAGAGGCGATGCTGCCGGCGGTGGGCCAGGGCGCGCTGGGGATCGAGTGCAGAGCCAACGATCGGCGCGTGGCCGAGTGGCTCGCGGCGACGGACGACGCTACGACCCGCGTCGCGGTGACGGCGGAGCGCGCCTTCATGGCTGCCGTGGGCGGCAGCTGCCAGCTCCCGGTGGCCGCCTATGCGGTCCAACGAGGCGACGCGCTGCTGTTGCGCGCGATGGTGGCGGAGCCCGACGGCTCGGCCCCGCGGTTCGGCGAGCTCACCACGACGTGGAACCTCGAAGATGCGGAGCGCGTGGGGCTCGAGCTCGGCGCCGCGCTGAGGGACGGCTGAGGCGCGAGCGCGGTGATGCGGCTCGCGCTGGTTCTGCACGCTCATCTGCCCTGGGTGAAAGAGCCCGAGCCGTGGACGGCCACCGAGCGGTGGTTCCACGAGGCGATGTGGGAGTGTTATCTCCCGCTGTCGCGCTGGCTCACGAGCGCGCGCTCGCCAGTGACGCTGTCGGTGTCCCCGCCGCTGTGGGCGATGATGAACGACGCTGGGCTCGAGCGGCGGTTTCGTGAGCACGTCTCGGCGGTCGCACAGCTCAACCGCACGCTCGCCCCGAACGCCGCCTTGCGCGCGCACTACGAGGAGCGCCTCGCGGACGCGCTGTCATGGGACGGTGCTGCGTTCGCCAAGCTGCCAACGCTCCCTCACGTCGAGCTCACCACGACGAGCGCGACTCACGCCTTTCTCCCCGGCCTGGCGCCGGTGGGGGGGCTCGCGGGTCAGATCGCCGTCGGTCGCGCGCTCGTGGCCGCGCGCGCCCGCTCCTTCTGGTTGCCCGAGTGCGCGTGGTCGCCCGAGGTGGACCGAGCGCTCGCGGCCTGCGACGTCACGATCGTGCCCATCGACGAGCACGGCCTCTCCCTCGCGCGCCCGCGGGTCGCGGGCCCGGTGGCGGCGAGCGCGAGCGGCGTGTGCTACGCGGCGCGCGCGCGCGCGAGCTGCCTCTTGGTTTGGTCGGCCGAGCACGGCTACCCCGGTCATGGGGCCTACCGCGACTTCTACCGAGACGCCGGCCACACCGAGCCAAAGGAGCGGCTGGGCCCGTTCCAACCGCACACGATGACGGGGCTGAAGTACCACCGCATCACCGACCGACGCACGGCCGACAAACAGCTCTACGAGCCCGAGGTGGCGCGGCTGCAGGTGGAGGCGGACGCTCGCGACTTCGTGGAGACGCTCTGCCACGCGGCCACCGACCCCGCGGTGCTCGCCTTCGACGCGGAGCTGTTCGGGCACTGGTGGCACGAGGGCCTCGTGTTCATCGCGCGGGTCGCCGACGAGCTCGCGCGCCGAGGGGTCGAGCTCGTGCCGCTGTCGGCGCTCGCCGCGGGCTCGCTGCCCGTGACGGAGCCGGCGCCGTCAACGTGGGGTCGCGGGGGGTTCGGCCGAGACTGGGTCAACCCTGGCACGGCGCGACTGTGGCGCGCGCTGCACCACGCCCAGACAGAGCTCGCCGTCGCGCTCGCGCGCCATCGGGACGCGAGCGCCCTCCGTGGCCTCGCGCTCGACCACGCCATCGAGGCCACGCTGGCGAGCCAAGCGAGCGACTGGTTGTTCATGGTGAGCCACGACGAGCACGCGAGCTACGCGCGGCGTCGCATCGCCAGGCACCTCGAGCAGGCGGCACGGTGGTTGGAGCTCTCGCGAGGGGCCCCGCCGAGGCGCGATGAAGAAGCGGCCATCAACGCGCCACGCACCATCACCGCGGCGCTCGGCTCCGAGCGGTTGCGCTCGTGTGTCGGGCTCACTTGCTGACCACGGACGCCCTCTGGATCACGTCGCCGTCGACGAGGGCGTCCCACGGCCCGGTGGCGGTGCCGATCTGGGCATACTCGCCGTCGAGGTGAGGCGCGGCCATGTGGGTGACGAACAGCTGACTCGAGCCGGTGTCGCGGCCGGCGAGGGCTACCCCCACCGCGCCGGCTCCGAAATGGATGGGAGACGTCTCGCACGGCAGACTCGGCAGCCCCTTCACCCCGCCGTAGCCATCCGAGGTGGGTGAGCCAAACTGGGTCACGAAGCCAAGCACCACCCGATGCACCACCATCCCGTCGTAGAAGCCGTTCTTGGCGAGGTCGACCGCGCGCGCGGCGGCGACCGGCGCGAGCGAGGGGTCGAGCACCAGCTCGAGCTTGCCCACGTCGGTCTGGAGCTCGACGGTGACCGGCTGCTCGGGCAGCCGCTCGAGCTCCACGGGCACCGCGAGCGCCGGGCCCCCCTCGCAACGCGGTGAGTCTTTGCCCATGATCGCGCCGAGCGCCGTCTCGGCGAGCTTGCGGACGTGACCGTAGGGCGACCGACAGTGCTCCACGAGCCTCGTCTTGGCCGGCTCGAGCCGCAGGCGTCCCACAGCCTCGATGACCGCGCCGAGCACCTCCAGATCGGCGCCCGGCCCCTGACCATCGAGCCCTGCCACCAACGCCTCGGCCACCGACGGGTTCACGACGCCGTCGACCTGGACGCGGGACGGGTGGGCGCCGATCACCTCGGCGGCGGTCGCCACGAGGCCCGGCTCGTGGGCCTGAAGCGCCTTGGTCAGCACGGCGGGCACATCGGGGATCTCACCGTGCTGTCCGATGAGTCGCAGCGCGTCCTGTCGGGCGCGGAGGTCGCCTCCGAGGGCGTACGAACGCCACGCGGCCAGGCGTTCACCGGTGATCTTGGCCGCGTCGACTCCGATGGCGGTGACGATCGCGCGGGCGCCGATCGACGAAAGGAGGGGGTCGTCCGCGCGCTTCGTGTCGGGGGGGACGAGGAGATCACAGCCCCGCAACAGCGGCTGCTTGAAGTCGCGCTCGGCCACCTGGCGCGCCGCCGCGCAGCGGATCCACGAGAGGCGCCGCAACAGAGGCACGCTCGCGTCGGCCGGCGGCGGGAGCGCGGCCAAGAGCTCGAGCGACTTCCGCGCTCCTCTGAACACGGTGAGCTCTCCGAGGACCACGAGGATCAGGCTGGTGTACGACGTCGACAGGAGCTCGGGCTCGGTGTGCTCGGTGAGCTTCGCGAGACCGTCGGCGAGCGCGTCCTGCCCGGCCCTCCCGAAACGAGCGAGGTTTCGCGCCGCCTCCCCGCGCTCGGCGGGGGTGTAGTCGCTGCTCTCGAGCACTTGCAGGAGCGCCGGGACCGCCTGCTCGTCGCAGCGCCCGAGGGCACGGATCGCGAAGATGCGCGCGGGACCGGCCTCCGCGAGCGCGGCCTGGGCCACCTTCTGCGCCTGCTCGATGACGCTGGGGGTGCGCAGGTACTCGGCCCGGCCCAGGGGGTAGAACGCCACCGGCATCGGCTTGTGCGCAGCGGTGCCTTCGGCCAAGTGAAGCAAGGCCACGTAGGTCTCCTCGCGCAGCCGCTTGTTCTGGCGCGCGATGTCCCCGAGGGCGTACACCGCGTCGACGGCGTAACGGTCACGTTGGGTGGCCCAGCTCGCGAGGAGCTGCTCCGCCTTGTCGGTGCCGCAGCGACCCACGGCGCGGGTGACGGCGCGCTGCGGCTCGACGCGTGCCTCCTCCGTGGCGGGCGTCGCGGCGCGCGCGGCGGCGGTGGTCGCGAGCGCTTCGACGATCTCCTCGCGCGCGCCCGCGCAGACGTCTCCGAGCCCGTACGCGGCCCACGCCGTGACCTCGTCGTCCTCGTCGGAGAGCAGCCCGAGAAGGCGCTCCCGAGCGGCCGGATCGCGGAGCCGAGCGAGCGCTCGCGCCGCCGCACGACGCACCGAGGGATCGCGGTGGCTCACGTCACCGTCTTCGATGAGGGTGAGGTCGCGCGTGAGCTCCGCTCTCGCGAGCGTCGGCAGCCGGTTCGGCGCGGACGGAGCCTCGGCGCCGTCTCCGGACGGCCCGGAGTCGGCGGCGCCGTCGACGGGGCGCGCGTCGTCACACGAGCACACGACGGTGAGCGCCCCCAAGAGCGAGAGCCGGCGAATCCACCTCGAGACGTCAGCCATGGCGAGCCCGCGGCATCATGCACCAATCGAGCACCACGTTCACCCGCTCCTTCAACAGACGCCTCAGGGAGGGCGCCGGCGTCCGCATCCACGCCGGGGGAGGGAGACACACGTCCACGCCCAACCGGCGGAAGTTGCGGGCGGCGCGCGGCAGGTGCCAGTCGCAGGTGGCCACGAACACGCGTCGGCCACCCGCCGCGACGAGGATCTCGTGGGTGAACCAGCAGTTCTCCGCGGTGCTCAGCGAATAGAGCTCGAGCTGCACCGCGCGTTGGGGTACGCCACGGAGGAGGAGCTCGCGCCCCATGACCACCGCCTCGGTGTGCGGCCCCCACTGCCTCCCCCCGGAGACGATCACCCGCGGCGCGACCTCGGCACGAAACGCCCGCGCGGCGAGCTCGATGCGACGCGCCAGCGAGGCGGAGGGGGCGCCGTCGGGATGGACCTTGCAGCCGAGCACCACGATCGCGTCAGCTTGCATCCTCGTCCTCGCCCGTCGTTCGGAGCAGCGCCTCGAGCTCCCGATCGACGCGGGACGCGGCCCCCTTCCGCACCTCGTCGAGGAGCTGGATCTCCTCGCCCCGCGCGGTCCGCAGCCGCAGGCGGGCGGAGGCGCGATCGATCCCGAGCTCGGCAACCTCCGACAGCTCCACGCGCAGCGCAGATCGGAGGGGCAACGGGCCATGGTGCACCTCGAGCACGCCGGCCCGAACACCGAGCTGCGTCACGTTGATCGCCCGGGCTGCGGCGAGGTAGGCGAGGGCGGCCCCGAACACTCCCATGATCCCACGATGGACGGGCTGAAACTGCCCGCTGCCGAAGGCGATGTAGAAAAGGAAGAGCGACGCGGCGGCGGCGTAGAACGCGAGCGCACGGTCACGATCCCGCCACCACGCGATCGTCACACCGACGTTCGGATCCCGCTCTGCCATTGCGCGCAAACGCCTAGCACACATGCGCGACCGGCGACCGGATGAGTGTCGATCCAGCTGAGCTCACATTTGCCCACACCATCGGTCGCCCCGCTCGTCATTCCGCGCGCGTGACGCGAGCGCGCAAGCCCACAGCGCGGCACATTGTGTGCATCTCGGGCTGCGCCCCAAGGAGTCTCCCCATGTCCCGCCGTCTTCTCGCAATCGCTTCCGTGTCCCTCCTCGCGCTGGCCTGCGCTCGCGCGACCGACGCCGGCTTCGACGAGGACGACGACTCGGGTGCGGGCGCCGCCGACCCAGCGAGCGGGCCGAGCACTACAGGGTCGGGCTCGGGGGGAGCGAGCACCTCCACCTCCACGTCCGCGAGCGGCCCCGGGGGCGCAGGAGGCAGCGGCGGCGGCGGCGGCGCGACAACGAGCGGCGGTGGAGGCGGCTCCACCTCGTCGTCCGGCAGCGGCGGCAACACCAACAGCTGCGCCCACGACGTCTGCGTCGTGGGCGTGGCGCTCACGCCCGGCTGCGGTGACCCGTGCGTCGACACCGTCTGCACGCTCGACGACTATTGCTGCGACGATCTGGGTGGGGAGTGGGACAGCGTCTGCGTCGACGCAGCCGTCGATCTCTGTGGGTCGTGCGTGTCGGGCTGGAGCCCGGGGGATCTTGTCATCACCGAGATCATGAACAACCCGGCGGCGGTGGACGACGCCGCGGGCGAGTGGTTCGAGATCTACAACGCCAGCGGGGCGAGCGTCGATCTCGTCGGCCTGGTGATCCGACACCAGAGCGTCACCGTCGATCCCAGCGCTACCTTCACCATCAACGTGTCGGTGGTGGTGCCCGCGGGTGGCTACGCGGTGCTCGGGTTGAACGGCAACGCCTCCACGAACGGTGGCGTCAACGTGAGCTACGTGTACCCATCGACCGTGAACCTGTCCAACACCGCCGATCACCTCGCCATCGAAGCCGGGGTGGGCAACGTGATCGACGCGGTGAGCTACAACGAGACGAGCGGCCTGGATCCCAACGGCAAGAGCCGCAGCCTCAATCCGTCGTTCTTGAGCCACCTCCAGAACGACAACGACACGAACTTCTGCGAGGCGACCAGCGTCATGAGCGGAGGAGACGCGGGCACGCCCGGAGCCGCCAACGACGCGTGCCCTTGAGGGTGCCGAGGGCCACCGACGCTCGACGCCGAGAGGCGACGCGCAGGCCGTCGAACGGCCCTCCCAGGGCGGTCTACTCGCACTTCTTGCCGCCGGGGGCGTTCTTGTAGTTGTCGAGCGCCATCCGGCAACCCTCGACGGGCATGTTCTTCTTGAAGTTGTTGCAGGCGCTGTCAGCGACGCCGCCCGACACCTTCTTGCAGCACGCGGCGGCTTTCTCGCACACGTCGTCGCCGCTGAAGTCGACGAAGGTGAAGAGCAGGATGGCCGTGATCGGGATGATCGTGACCGCCATGATGATCGCGGTCATCCACATCCCGCGCTTGGCGGAGGCGGCGATGCCAGCGGTGGTGCCGGACACCATGATGGGCCCTCCCATCGGCTGGCCCATCATCGGCTGGCCCATCATCGGCTGACCCATCATCGGCTGGCCCGGCATCGGCTGGCCCATCATCGGCTGGCCCATCATCGGCTGGCCCGGCATCGGCTGGCCCATCATCGGCTGGCCCATCATCGGCTGACCCGGCATGGGGTGCCCTGGCATCGGCTGGCCATGATAGGGGGCGCCAGGGGGCGGAACCCCGGGTGCGCCGTGTCCCATGGAAGGGCCCTGGGAGGCTCCTGGAGCTTGACCAGCCTGCCCTGCTCCGGGCGGTTGTGGGAACGCCCCTGGTTGACCGGGAGGGGGATAGCCGCCGGGCGGCCCCTGTCCTCCACCCCATTGATTCGCCATGGCCCATCCTACTCCATGTGCCGCGCCGCCGTCGCGACCTGCGCGGATACGTTGTTCGTGGCCCTTGAGGATCACGGGCAAATCGGCAGAATGCGCCCATGTTGGTCCTCGCCGGGGCGCCCGCCTTCTCTCCCGCCCGTCTCCGCAAAGAGCTCGCGAGGATCAGGGACACCAACCCGGGCGTGACCGACGTGACGGCGAGCTTCGTGCACCTGGCCGATGGGGACACGGACGAGCGCGGGGAGGACGTGCTCCGTGCGCTGCTCGAGTATGGGCCGCGCCGTGCCACGCAAGGGATCGACGGCGTCTCGCTCTGGGTGCTTCCGCGGCTCGGCACCATCTCGCCGTGGTCGTCGAAGGCGACCGACATCGCCCACCGCTGCGGCCTCGACGGGATCCGGCGCCTCGAGCGGGTGGTGCGCTGGACGATCGCGGGAGAGATCGGCGACCGCCCCAGCCTCTCCGCCGTGCTCGCCGATCGGATGACGCAGACGGTGGTCGAGGACGAGGCGGCGCTCGCGGCGCTCTTTCGTCGCAGCGAGCCACGGCCCGTTCGCACCATCGCGGTGCTCGAACGTGGCGAGGACGCGGTCCGAGACGCCGACGCCCGCCTGGGGCTCGCGCTCGCCGCCGACGAGGTGAGCTACCTCACGCACGCGTTCCAACGCCTCGGGCGCGATCCGACCGACGTGGAGCTGATGATGTTCGCGCAAGCCAACAGCGAGCACTGTCGTCACAAGATCTTCAACGCCACCTTCGTGATCGATGGCGAGCCGATGCCCGAGTCGCTCTTCGCCATGATCCGTCGCAGCACGGCGGCGAGCCCCGAGGGCGTGCTCTCCGCCTACTCGGACAACGCGGCCGTGATCGCGGGCAACACGGCGACTCGCTTCTTCCCCGATCCAACCACCAACGTGTACCAGCACCACCACGAGCCGGTGCACATCCTCATGAAGGTGGAGACGCACAACCACCCAACCGCGATCTCGCCCTACCCGGGCGCGTCGACGGGCTCGGGGGGCGAGATCCGCGACGAGGGGGCGACCGGGCGCGGCAGCAAACCGAAAGCGGGGCTCGTGGGCTTCTCGGTGTCGAACCTGCGCATCCCGGGCGCCGAGCGACCCTGGGAGCGAGATCATGGGCGACCCGACCGGATGGCGAGCGCCCTCGCGATCATGCTCGAGGGCCCCATCGGCGCGGCCGCGTTCAACAACGAGTTCGGGCGTCCCGCGCTGTGCGGCTACTTCCGGACCTTCGAGCTCTTGGTGGGCGCCACCGTGTACGGCTACCACAAACCGATCATGCTCGCGGGAGGGCTCGGGAACATCCGCGAACAGCACGTGCTCAAGGACACGATCGACCCCGGCGATGCGCTCGTGGTGCTCGGCGGCCCCGCGATGCTCATCGGCCTCGGCGGGGGCGCGGCGTCCTCGGTGGCGGCGGGCACCTCCCACGAGGACCTCGATTTCGCTTCGGTACAGCGCGACAACGCGGAGATGCAGCGGCGCTGTCAGGAGGTCATCGACCGCTGTTGGGCGCTCGGCGCCGACAACCCCATCGTGTCGATCCACGACGTGGGCGCAGGAGGCCTCTCCAACGCGCTCCCGGAGCTCGTGAACGACTCCGAGCGCGGCGCGCGCATCGCCCTGCGCGCGGTACCCAACGACGAGCCGGGGATGAGCCCGCTGGAGATCTGGTGCAACGAAGCGCAGGAGCGGTACGTGCTGGCCATCGCCCGCGACCGGCTGCCGGTGTTCGAGGCCATCTGCCGCCGCGAGCGCTGTCCCTACGCGGTGCTCGGGGAGGCCACGCTCGACCGGGCGCTGCGGGTCGAGGACAGCCATTTCCAAGACGTCCCCATCGATGTGCCGCTCGAGCTCATCCTCGGGCGCCCGCCGCGGATGACGCGCGCCTCCGAGCGTGTCCCGATCGTGCGCGAGGCGCTCGACCTCGACGCCATCGACGTGAACGAGGCGCTCGATCGGGTGCTCCGCCTGCCGACGGTCGCGGACAAGACGTTCCTCGTGACCATCGGCGATCGCACCGTGACCGGCTTGGTGGCGCGCGATCCCATGGTGGGGCCCTTTCAGGTGCCGGTGGCCGACGCTGCGGTCACCCTCGCCGGCTTCGACACCGTCGCCGGTGAGGCGATGGCGATCGGCGAGCGGACCCCTCTCGCGATCCTCGACGCTGCTGCCGCCGCCCGCATGGCCGTCGGCGAGGCCATCACCAACATCGCGGGGGCGGGGATCGCGGCGCTCGGCGACGTGCGCCTGTCGGCCAACTGGATGGCCGCGGCCGGCCACCCCGGAGAAGACGCACGGCTCTACGACGCGGTGAAGGCGGTTGGACGCGACCTCTGCCCGGCTCTCGGCGTCGCGATCCCGGTGGGGAAAGACTCGATGTCGATGCGCGCGGTGTGGGACGAAGGAGGCACGCGGCGCGCCGTGATCTCGCCCGTGTCGCTCATCGTGAGCGCGTTCGCCCCCGTGCCCGACGTTCGCCGCGCGCTCACCCCCGAGCTCACCCCGAGCTCTGAGCTGTGGCTGATCGATCTCGGCGCCGGACGGGCTCGACTCGGCGGCAGCGCGCTCCTCGCCGTGTTCGAGAGCATCGGCGACGAGGCCCCCGACCTCGACGACGCAGAGCGCCTCAAGCGCTTCGTCGCTGCGATCGCCGCCCTCACCACCGAGGGAGCGGTGAGCGCGTATCACGACCGCTCCGACGGTGGCCTCTTGGTGACCCTGCTCGAGATGGCCTTCGCGAGCGGAACGGGTCTGTCGATCGCCCTCGACGCGCTCGCTGGGTCGGAGCTCCGGCTCTTGTTCGCCGAAGAGCTCGGAGCGGTGATCGGGGTGCCGCTCGAGCGACGCGCTCGCGCCCGCTCCATCCTCGCCGATCACGGCCTCGCCGAGCTCACGCACGTGCTCGGCCGCCCCACCGAAGACCGGCGAGTGACCGTGACGCGAGGCGACGCCACGCTCCTCGATCGCGGGCTCGGTGAGCTCCGCGCCCTGTGGTCGGAGACGACCCACCTCATGCAGCGTCTGCGCGACGACGCGACCGCGGCCGACGAGGAGCACGCGTCTCGCTGCGCGCCGGAGCCGCTCCGCCCCGAGCCGCAGGCCACCTTCGACCTCGATGAAGACGTGGCCGCCCCCTTCATCGCCACCGGGGTGCGACCTCGGGTCGCGATCTTGCGCGAGCAGGGCGTGAACGGGCAGGTGGAGATGGCGGCGGCCTTCGATCGCGCCGGCTTCGAGGCGGTGGACGTGCACATGAGCGACGTGCTCGACGGCGAGGTGACGCTCGACTCCTTCCGTGGGCTGGTGGCCTGCGGCGGCTTCTCCTACGGCGACGTCCTCGGCGCAGGCGAGGGCTGGGCGAAGTCGATCCTCTTCAACGACCGCGCGCGCCGCGCCTTCACGCGCTTCTTCGAGCGAGAGAACACGTTCTCGCTCGGCGTTTGCAACGGCTGCCAGATGCTCTCCAACCTGCGGTCGTTGATCCCGGGCGCGGCTTCGTGGCCGCGCTTCGTGCGCAATCGGAGCGAGCAGTTCGAGGGGCGCCTGTCGCTGGTGAAGGTAGCGCCCTCGCCGTCGGTGCTCCTCCGCGACATGGCGGGCTCCATCCTCCCCATCGCCGTCGCCCACGGTGAGGGGCGGCTCGAGGTGACGAGCCCCCGCCACCTCGCCGAGCTCGAGGCGAGCGGACTCGTGGCGGCGCGCTTCGTGGACGCGGCAGGGAACCCCACCGAGCGCTACCCCGAGAACCCGAACGGCTCGCCGCTCGGCGTCACCGCGCTCACGTCGATCGATGGGCGCGCCACCATCGTGATGCCTCACCCCGAGCGCGTGTTCCGCGCGGTGCAGCTCTCGTGGCGGCCCGCAGGGTGGACCGAGGATGGCCCGTGGCTGCGCATGTTCCGCAACGCGCGCGTGTGGGTGAGCTGACCTCCACGCGGCGAGCGGGCGCGGCGTTCAGGCGGCGGCGCCCCGCTGCTTCTTCGGGGGACGCGAGGTCGAGCCCCAAGGCGCGCGCTTGAGGATCGCCCACCCGCGAGCGCGGGTGTCGTCGTCGAGGTGACCGTCGTGGGCGGCGCGCATCGCGTCCGCGAGCTCCTCGACGGTGCCGAAGCGATCCTTCGGGGCTTTGGCCAGACCGATGGCGAGCACGAGCTCGATGTCGATGGGGACCTGAACGAGATCTCCCGGGCACACCGGCTGCTGATAACAGACGCGGTAGAGCACGTGGGCGATCTCGTTGCCCGAGAACGGCGGGATGCCGGTGATCGCTCGGTACGCGATCGCCGCGAGGGCGTAGAGATCGGCGAGGTGGTCGACCCTGGGCCCGCGAACCTGCTCCGGGGCCATATAGGAGGGCGTGCCCACCGCGTGGTCGCGGGTGAGCGACCCGCTCTCCCAGAGCAGCTTGGAGAGGCCGAAGTCGAGCACCTTCCACGTGCGCGGTAACGAGTCGGTGAGGAAGATGTTGGCTGGCTTGAGATCGCGGTGCACGACACCGGCCTCTCGCACATGAGCGAGCGCCTTGGCCACCTGCTCGATCATCTCGATCACGAGCGGGAGCTGGAGGCGTCCCGTCTTGCGGAGGTGCCAGCCGAGATCGTGGCCCTCGAGCAGCTCCATGGCCAGGAACGGCGTGCTGCCGTCGGGCGACCACCCGCTCTCGAACACCTTCGGCACGTGTGGGCTGTTGACGGCCGACGCCGCCTCCGCCTCGCGCATGAAGCGCTTCACCTTGTCGGGGTTCTCGACGAGGTGCGGGTGCAAGAGCTTCAGCGCGACGGGGAGGCCGACGTCGTCGGTGCCGCGATACACCTCGCCCATCGCTCCGCGGCCGAGGAGCTCGCCGACGCTGAAGTGGCCCACCTTCGCGCCGCTGTGATGCCCGTGATGAGGCTGCGTCGCGTGATCGAGCTCGGTGCGGGCCTCCGCGAGCAGGGCGTCGCGCCGCTTGATGTCGAGGTTCTGCTGATGGACCCGGTCGATCGCGCTCTCGGTGGCGCGGCGGCTGCTCCGCGCGAGATAGAACGTGAGCGCGAAGATGAGCTGCGACATCAGCACCTGAAACCAGCGCGTGAACGGCTGGGCGAGCTCGGTCGAGAAGAGCGACACGTCGGGGAGCAGGCCCGAGGCGATGCCCGCCGACGCGAGGAAGTAGAGCCCTGCCACCGTGGCGTAGGTGGAGCGCGCGGCGAGGCGACTGTGGCTGGTGGCGAAGAAGTACAAGCCCACCACCAGGATCATGGCGCCGGCCGAGAAGATGCCGATGTAGAAGATGACGGCCACGCCGACGGCCGCGCAGACCACGCCCACCACCGCGGCCAACGAGCCGGTGTAGCGCTCCCGCTGCCGCAACAAGAGCAGCACCACCCCACACATCACGGTGATGGCCGCGCACAGCACCCCCGCCACCACCCGCAACCAGCGCTCACCAGCGAGCACCGGCATGAAGGCCGCGGTCAACAGGGAGATGGCGAAGATGAGGCGGAAGAACACGCGCGCTCGCATGACCTCTTCGCCATGGAGCACGGCCGCCATGTCGATGGATGCCTCCTCGGCGGGAGGGCGCACGCTGAACGGAGGGGGCACCCACGAGGGCTTCTTCGACACGGCCCCCGACTCGATCACGACGTCGCCATCGCGCCGGGCGCGCCCCGACGAGCTCGGTCCCTCCTCCATGGCGTGTCAGGGTAGCTGGCTCGGGCGGCCACCGGAAGACGCATGCGGTGGCACGAGCGCCTCTCCGCCCGACGTGGGTGCACGCTCGGCCCGAGGCGCCTCGGCGCTGCGGCGTCGCTCAACCGGCCGCCCAGGGCTCGGGCGCTGGGCCGCGCAGCGTGGTCCAGAGCTCTCGCATCGCCACCGGCAGCGGCGCCTCGGCGCGGAGCGTCGGCAGCTCGATCGCGGCGGCGTGGAGGGCGATGCGCTCGATGGCGACCACCGTCCCATCCGCGGTGACGAGCTGGCGCGGACCCCCATACAGCCGATCGCCGAAGAGCGGCGCGCCGGCGATGCTCATGTGAGCGCGCAGCTGGTGCATACGTCCGGTCTGGGGCTCGAGCTCCACCATGACCGCGAGCGGTGCACGCTCGAGCACGGAGAAGCGCGTGAGCGCAGGCCGAGCCCCGGGCACCTCGGAGGCCGTCTTGTGACGGCCGCCCCGGTCTCGAACCTTGCCGAGGGGCCAGCTGAACGAGCCGCTGTCGTCGGCGAGCGCCCCCTGAGCGATCCCGATGTAGCGGCGACGCAGCTGGTCCGCCTCGCGCCAGTGCTCGAGGCGCCGCCGGGCGTCGCGGCCGAGCGTGCACACCACCACGCCGCTCACCTGCACGTCGAGCCGGGTGGCCGCTCTCACGCTCGCGCCGCTGAGGTGCTCCATGAGGGTGGAGATCACCGAGCTCTCACCGAGCCGGGTGGTCTCGGTGGGAATGCCCGCCGGCTTGAGCACGAGCACGATGCCGTCTCGCTGCGCGAGGATGGTCACCACGCTCGGATCGAGGGGCTCTCGCGACGGATAGATCTCGACTCGATCCCCTGGCTCCACCAGCTCGCTCTCCGACGTGCGCCGCCCGTTGACGAACAACCGGCCCTCCACCGAGGCGCCGAGGCCTCGGATCCGCTCCAGCACGTCGCCCACCCGGCGGCCGTCGTCGATCTGCACGGTCCACGAGAGGATGGGCTTCACGCGCCGCCTCGCGTCGACCGGGGCGCCGCCGGCGCGTCGAGCCTTTGCACCGTCCCCGCCGTCCCGTCGATGCGCACGCGCTCACCATCTTCGAGGTGCAACGAGGCCCCCTCCACCCCGGCCACGAAGGGCATCCGCAGCTCACGCGCCGTCTCTGCCCCCATCGTCAGCGCGCCGCCGGTCTCGGAGATGAACCCACCCGCCACGAGACACAGCGGCGACATCGCCGCGTCGAAGGCGGCCCCAACGAGGATCTCGCCCGCCGCCAGCGTCTCGGGGAAGGGTCCGTACACCACCCGCACCCTCCCCTCCACGACGCCCGGGCTCACACCGAGACCTCGGAGCGTGGTAGCCGGCACGATGGGGATGGCGCCGCGCGGTGGCGAGGCGACGAAGCTGAGCGGCGGCGCCGGATCGTGGCTCGTCTGCTCACGCTCCACCATCCGCATACGGATCAACCGCGACAGCTCGGGACGGCCGCTCTTCAACGCCCCCGCCAGGCGCGCGGCGGAGCAGTGAAACGTGCCGAGCTCCACCACCGTGGGGTCGATCCGGCGGAGACGCCTATCGATGTCGAGGACCACGCGCCGAAGCAGGCGGAGAGCGCGAAACAAGAGGCGCTCGGTGCGCGCCCGCATGCGCACGATGTCTTTGGCCCGATCGAGGATGGCTCGCAGGAGGCGCCGCTCGAGCCGCGACAGCTCGGGCTCGTAGCGTGCGAGCTCCGCGTCGCCATGGGCGCGGCTCTGCCGCGTGAGCTCGTCGACGGGGGTGAGCGGGCCCGCGTCGAGCAAGAGCGTGAGCAGGCGCGCCACATCGCTCGCGTCGTCGCGCCACCGCGGGAGCTGCAGCTCGAAGGCCCCCACGCACAGGTCGCCATAGATGCTGAGGAACTGGCCTAGCGCGCCCCGCGCCGGGCCGTCCGGGAGATCACCGGTGCTGCGCACCTGGCCCGCGCGGAGGCGCTCGATGGCCGCCTCGTCCCGAGTGATCACGTCGACGGCGCGGGCGAGCGACGACGCCATCGCGGTGGTGAAGAGCCGCTCGGCGCCCGCGGTGAGGGTGTAGCCCACCTGCACGTCCACGTCGGGGACGTGGCGCCGCACCAGCGCGCGCGCCGCCACGCGGTGCCCGAGGAGCGCGCCGGTGCACACCCCCCACAGCTCGGCAGCCCGCTCGAGCAACGCCTGTCCGCCGGTGAGCGTAGTGGCCACCGCGTCGCTCGGGAGGAGGGTGAGGTCCATGTCACCGAGCCCGCGGGCGTCGCGCTCGATGGCCCGCTCGAGCTGGCGCACGTCGCTCTCGAGCGTGACCTGTCCCATCACCGCGCTCGAGGTGATGAAGGGCAGCCGCAGCGCGCTGCCGCTCTTGGCCGCCTCTCGCCCAGCGAGGATCTGCGCCCGCTCCGCACCGATCCCGCCGAGCGCGTAGAGCAGATCTTCGCCGCTCAGGAGCGGGATGTCGCGGGCAGAGGCGAGGAGCTCGTCGACGTTGAGGTAGCTCCTCCCCGCCCAGCTCGCGACGAGCTCGTGATCCGAGGCGAGCTTGCACCCCACCGAGGCGAGCGTGGCCTCCACCGTGCCACGGACCACCCGTTGCACCACCGACTGGGTGAAGCGCGTGGGTGGCTCGGGGTTCTGTCCCCCCAAGGTCACCTCGGTCCACGTGGTCGCGTCGGTGCCCCCCTCGAGCGGCGCCCATCGCGGCCCGTCGTCGGCATTGAGCACGTGGATCTGCGGCGCTCCGTCGCGGGTGGAGAGCGCGAACTCGAGCAGCGCCGAGCTGCCGAGCTCCTTCTCGGCCATCCCCCCGATCTCGATGAGCTCTTCGAAGCCGGCCGCGCCCAACGTGTCCCGCACCGCGGCGAGCGGCGCCGGCACCTCCGAGCCCCCGTCGCCCACCGACAGCGGCAGCAAGAGCTGAGCCCGGCGACGCCACCCGCGCGGTCCCTTGGGGGGGAGCAACACGCCGAGGTGCCAGTCGGCCCCGGCCACCGGCGCGTTCACGCCAGTGGTGCGCGTGAGGAGCCCCGTCGAGGTGCCAACCACCGTCTCCTGGAGCAGCACCGCCACCGACACCGCACGCAAGCCCACCCGCGCGTAGGCGCCCACTGCGTGCGACAGCACCGCGCTCGCCCACACCGCGACGATGGCCTCCAGGATCTCCTCGACCGTGCGCAGACCGACCCGTGAGTGCAGGTGCTGGGCCGCAGCGCCCGCCCCTTGCTCGCTCGCGACCAAGCTCGGTCGCACCGCGACGCCGTGCGGGAGCTTCTCGAAGCGCGCCGCGAACAGCTCCTTCACGCTCGTCTCGATGGCCTCGTCGATGGGCGCCGCCCGGAGCTCCTCGTAGGCCCTCGCGCACCGCTCGTCACCAGCCCTGGTGCCCGCGAGCTTGATGAGCGACCGGAGATCGTGTTTGCGCGGGAGACATCGCTCGACCAACGCCTCGAAGTGGCGGCTGTCGATGATCCAGGCCGCGGGGACCGGTGCGCCAGCTCGCGCGAGCGCCGCCAGCGCGCCCGCTTTCCTACCGATTCGCGCGCGATCCCGTCGGCTCTTTCCCGCCTCCTCGAGGCTGATGAGGACGCCCTCGACCGGTTCCGATTCGGCCATGACGGGTCAATACCACGTGGTCACCGGGGCGGGGGTCGCTCGAGCCCGTGCCACCTCACGGCGCGGCGAGGCCACGGAGCACCCGCTCGTGCCACAGCAGCATCTCGTAGCTGCCAGGACCGCGATTCCAGACGTAGTCGTGAGGCCCCGGCGTGATCACCACCTGGTGCGGGAGCGCTCGGCGCGCGAGCGCCGCACCCAGGGCCTGCACCGCCGCCAGAAACGGGTCCTTTTCGCTCGACACCAGGCGGATGGCGATGGGCTTTCGAGCATGGGCCTTGGCCGCGAGCTCCGCGAGCTCGTCGGCTTCGGACGTGGCGATGGCCGGCTGCAGGGCACCGACCGCCGCGAACACCTCGGGATGAAGAAAGCCCAACAAGAGCGCGAGGCGCCCGCCCATCGAGACGCCGTCGATACCGGTGCGCGCGCGCTCGAGCTTGGTGCCCGCGACCGCCGCCGCCTTCGGCAGCAGCGACTCGACGACGAACTTCGCGAAGCCCTGGGCGGCGCGCGGGCTCGGGTTGCCGAGCGCAGGGGTGTACGGACAAGCCACCGCGACACCTCGGTAGGCCTGAGCCGCGAGCGAGGCGTTGAGCGCCGCGAGCCGCTCGTCGGTGACGTGACCGTGGAAGTCGGCCTTGGTGAGAGGGGGCGCGACGAGCCGCTTCCGCGCGCGGTCGAGGTGGTAGTCGTCGCGCCACCCCCGAGCCCCCGCCTCGAGGCCCCTGCCCGCCTCGCCGCGCCCGTGGAGGGCCACCAACAGCGGCGCATCCTCGGCGACCAACACCGAGGCCAGCTCGCGTTCGTCGTAGGCAGGGCTCGGGGCGAACGCCACCTCGGCCCATTCCCCGAGCTCCGCCCCGGTCACCGAAGGCGCAGCAGGCGTTGCTCGCGACACACCCCCTGGCGGGTTCTGGTCGCAGCCGCACGCGAGCGCGAGGCCGACGAACACCCGCCGCCGCATGGTCACTCGGCGCTCGCTGCCTCGGGCGCCGACGACGAGTCGGCCCCTTCGAACCAGGTGAAGAAGCGCTGCATCGCCTCCTTCTGGGGCGGCGGCATGAACTCGAAGTTTCGGCCGCGGTCGATGATCTCCCAGAAGTCTTTCGTCTTCACGCTCTCGAGCTCTTCGCGGATCGACTTCAGCCGGTCTGGCGGGTCGTGCTCCATGTCGCGGTAGATGGCGCGCGCCTTGTCGCGCGCGTCGACGGTGAGGTAATAGGCGGCGAGCTTCACCTGCGCTTTGCGCACGCCCTTCAACGCCCGCTCTTGGCTGCGACGCGCCGTGTCGCGATCGAGCTCGAGGAACGTGCGGAGGAACTTGTCCTCCTCGTCGATGCCGAGCTCGTGGGCCACCTCGCAGAGCGTGCCCATGTCGTAGGCCACCGTCTCGGTCACGAAGGGGAGCTTCATGTCGTAGCTCACGTGACCGTAGTACTTCATGTGAACCACCGCCGCGGCCGCGTCCTCGGTGTTCCCGGCGCGCATCATCGCCTCGACGAGCTGGCGGTATTGATTGAACACGTTGTAGGCGATGCGCACGCTCTTGTTGTTGAGCGTCGAGCGCAGGTACGAGTTCATGAAGCGGAACACGAGCTCGACGAGCTCATCGTCGCCCGCCTCGGCCGCCGCTTCACCGATGTAGCGCGTGTCGATGGCGATGAGGTAGTTGATGTCGGGCATCATCGCGAGCGCCTCGTTGTAGATGCCGAGATACTGCCGCATCACCTTCCACTCCACCCAGGTGCGTCGTTCCACCAGATCTCTGCGCGACTCGGTTTCCATCGCGACGAAATCGGGGTTTTCGCGGATCCCGGGGCCGAGCTCGAACCAGGCGCGGGAGGCGTCTTTCTTCACCGTCTTCACGTACTCGACGGCGAAGTCTTTGAGCGCATCGACGGCGCGACTCGCGATGACTTTGTCCTTCCCTGAGATCGAGTTCGAGCTGATGTCGGTGAGCTCCTCCATGGACGAGACCACGGCGGACTGCGCGCGGACACAAGCCTCCTCTTCGGCGCGCGAGCCCGTGCTCACCGTCTGCAGAGCCTCCTCTCGGATGCGGGTGATGATGTTTTTGGGCTCGAGGAACCAGAACACGTAGGCGAAGTAGGGGGCCATCAGCACCAGGCCCATGGTGGTGAACGCCATCATCCCGAGGAGCGTGGCCCGCGGCACGAAGTCTTCGTGCACCGAGAGGCTCACGAGCACGCCGGTCACACAAGCCACCACGTAGTAACCCATGACGCCGATGTTCGTGCGGTCGCGCAAGAACATCGTGGCCACGCCGTGAAATCGCGACGCGGACAGCTGCACGACGATGCTGACGACGGTGAGGACGATCCCGAGGACGGCCGCGATCATGCCGCCGAGCGCGGGGACCGCGTCCGCGATCCCCGACGGATCGAACAGGAAGTACCGCACCGCGGCCCTCGAGCTCTTCAGCGGCGGGCCACCGGTCAGGTGGTGATCGATGGTGTAGAGCACCGCGAAGGCGAGGATCGCCATCGACGCGATCGCCGACATCGGCACGATCCATTTGCGCCAGCTCGATGCGTCGAATCGCGTCACGGTTCCACCCTCGCCAGCTCGTGGCGAGTCTCGAGCCTACTGCACAAGCACCGAGAGTTGAACCGGCGCCGCTGGGACGCCGTCGTTCGCGCGCGCGGTGGGAGCCGGTGCCGCGCTCAGCGGTGGTCTCGCATGCGGCCCATCAGGTGGCTGAGCGCACGCTCGAGTTTGTCGGCGGCGCCATCGATCGCGAGGTTCAGCGTCTCGGCGTGATGGGTCACCGCGACCGGCTGGTGTCGCTCGACCCGCGCCTCCATCACGCAGCGCATGTCGTCGGGTCCGGTGCCCTTGGCGTTCTCGTCGGTGAGGTGAACCTCGACGCGGGTCACCCGGCTCGAGACCTTCTTCAGCGCCTTCTCCACCACCGTGCGGACGTGCTCGGCGAGTTTGTCACGCCCTTCGATGTTGTTGTCCGTGTTGACTTGAATCTGCATCGTTGTCTGCCGCTCTGTCGTGGCCCCCAGCCTGCCGTCGAACAGTCTCCTTACGACATGCCGGGGGTCGAGGCGAAGGGGTTTTCACTGTAGGCGTCTCACCTTCACTCTCCTCCCCCTCTCTCTCCTTGCTGCTCCCGCCCCGGGAGCTGATTCGACCGCCGAGCTCCGCGCAGAGTCTGCGCCATGACACAGCCGTGACAAGGGCGTGCGAAGCTCGGCTCGGTGTTGAGCCAGGCGACATCCAAGCTCCGCGAGTGGGGGCTCTTCTTCGCGGTGGCGCTGCTCCCCGCGACGGCCATCGGCATGCTCGGACTGCGTGCCCTGCTCAACGAAGAGGCGGCGATTCGACGCGAGATGCGCCTCGGCCTCGAGCAGACCACCGCTGCCGCGCGTGGGCAGTTCGAGAGCACCCTCGCCGATCTCTCCGCGGGGCGCATCGAGGCGGCCCCCTTCGCCGACCGCCTCTCGTTGGAGCCCGAGCGAGGCAGCGGTATGCGGCCGAGCCCGTCGGCCCGCGTCGCGACGGCGCCCGACTGCGCGACGCACGCGCGGCGGCTGCGGGCAGGGGACGGGAGCGCCGCGGCGCGCGAGGCTCTCTTGCGCGATTGCGAGACCCACCGCGAGAACGGGCGCATGCTCTGGCTCGTGCTGGCCCTCACCCGCGAGGCCGCGGTGCCTCGGCCGAGGCTCGAGCGCTGGCTGAGAGACCACGGCGACGACCTCGGCGCCGCCGAGCGCGCGCTCGCGCGTCGGGAGCTCGCCGACGCCAGCTGGCTGCCCCAGCTCGAGCGCGACGCCTTGACTACGCTGCTCGATGGGTACGGTCGCGGCTCGACCCCACCGCTCGGGAGCGCGCAGCGTCAGGCCATGCGCGCGGGCAAGCCACGCATCACGTGGAGCGACGCCAGCTCTCGCGGGCTGCTCACCCTGCAAGACGACGGCACGTACCGCGGCTTCATCGTGCACGCGGGAACGCTGGGCCGAGCCCTCCAGAGCGGCTGGCCGAGCATCCCGAGCGACGTCACCGCGACGCTCGTGGTCGGCCTCCCGAGGGACGACGCCACCCGCTTCGAGGTGCTGCCCGGCGGGGCCCAGATCGCGCTCGCTCACAAGGATCCCTCCGTCGTCGACGCACGCACCCAACGCAGCAAGCGTCTGCTCATCGCGGTGGCCACCGTCTCGGTGACGGTGGCGGTCGCCCTCGCCGCGCTGCTCTTCGCCCGGGTGCGGAGGGAGCGCCGTGTCGGTGCCCTGCGCACCGACTTCGTGGCCGCGGTGTCCCACGAGCTCCGCACGCCCATCGCGTCGCTCCGGATGTTGTCCGAGCTCCTCGCCGAGGGGAGCGTCGAGGATCCGAACGAGCAACGAGAGATGCATCGCGCCCTGGCCCGCGAGGCCAAGCGCCTCGGCGAGACGGTGAACCGACTCCTCGGCTTCAGCCGGATGGAGGCAGGTAAACAAGCCGTGCGGCGCTCGGTCGCCGCGGTGGCGCCGGTGGTGCGCGCGGCGCTCGAGACGGTGCTCGAGCGCCATCCGGAGCTCGAGCTCACCACCGAGCTCGACGGCTCCATCGAGGCTCCGATCGACGGCGAGGCCATCCAGATGGCGGTGACCAACTTGCTCACCAACGCGGTGAAGTACGCCAAGCCGCCGTACGCGGTGTTGGTGCGGCACCACGACGGTGGGGTTCGCATCGACGTGCGCGACAGCGGCCCCGGACTGTCGCGGCGTGACCAGAAGCGCGTGTTTCGCCCTTTCGAGCGCGCCGACGACCGGCTGAGCGAGGCCACCGAAGGCAGCGGGATCGGGTTATCGTTGGTGGGTCACGTGGCCCGGAGCCACCGTGGCCGGGCCGGCGTGGAGAGCGACCTCGGGCGCGGCTCGACGTTCTACCTGTGGCTGCCCACGCAGCGCGAAGCGGCTCGAAGAGGCTCGACATGACCCCACGACCCACCCGCCAGGAACAGGTCCTCGTCGTCGAGGATGATCCCACCCTGCGGATGAGCCTGAGGGCCACGCTCCGCTCCGCCGGCTACAAGGTGGAGGTGGCGTCCACCGGGCCCGAGGGGCTCGACGCCGCCCTCCAGGGAGGAGCCGATCTGGTGCTGCTCGACGTGATGCTCCCCGGCATGAACGGCTTCGAGATCTGCCAGCGCATCCGCGAGCTCGACACCTCCGTGCCCATCCTCATGGTCACCGCCAAGGGAGAAGAGGAAGACAAAGTTCGCGGGCTCGGCCTCGGCGCCGACGACTACATCGTCAAGCCGTTTGGAACACGGGAGCTCTTGGCCCGCGTCGACGCCGCGCTGCGCCTGCGCCGGCTCGAGGCGGCGCGGCTCAGCCACGTGACGATCGGGCTGGCCCAGATCGACTTCGAGTCGCACACCCTGACCCGAGCCGGCGACACCCAGGAGGTCACCGCTCACGAGATGAGGCTCCTCCGCTTCCTGCTCGAGCGGAACGGGCGCCTGCTCACGCGCCAACAGATCCTCGATGGAGTGTGGGGTGCGGACTACTATGGCACCGAGCGAACGGTCGACAACTTCATCGGGCGGCTGCGGGCCAAGCTCGAGGACGATCCACGACAACCGCGCCACATCCTCACCGTGCGTGGGGCTGGCTATCGGTTCTCCCGCTCCGGCGAAGGCTGAGCGGCCCGGCGTCAGCGGCGCCGGCGGGGCAGCTCCACATCGTCGCGCGCGTACACCGTCCAGTGCCCGACCTGCTGGGTCTCGAAGTAGCCCTGAAGCGCCTCGAGGTGAAACCGTCGCCGATGCAGGAAGCCGTGGATCGAGAAGCCGGGGGGACAGCCCTGACAGCCCCCCCCACGCCAAAGGAACACCAGCTTGGGCTTCCGCTTCTGCACGTCTTCGGTGAGCTCTCGGAGCAGCTGCTCGGCCTCCGCCTCGCGCCCCACCGGAGGCTCGTAGGTGGCTTCGGGAGAGAGCTTCTCGGTGCGCCCCTCGAACAGGTAGGCGATGGGGAAGGTCCACAGAAAGCGCGATCCCGGCGCGCGCTTCGAGTGGAGCGCCTCGGGATACACCGTCTGCACCGCGGTGGTGACGTACACCACCGCGTCGCCAGGGGCGGTAGCCCGCTCGATGAGCGCGAGCGACTCGCTCTTGAAGCGACGAAACAACGCCGGAGAGTGTCGCAGCACCGAGGCGTACCAGCCGGCGACGAGGAAGATGCAGAGCGGAGCGCGCACGAGCACGAGCTGTCGCTGCGCCCGTTCGAGCCACGAGCTCCCCGAGGGGGCCTCGTCGCTCTGCAGCTGCATCACCTCCGCGAGCACCCACACGAGCGTGAGGCAGATGCCGGCCATCATCGGGATGATGTGGTAGGGCCAGCCCTTGTGCTGGGAGATCATCACCAGCGAGCTCGCCAGCGCGAAGGTGGCGAACGGCGCGGCGCGACGCAGCATGGCCCGATAGGGCTCTCGAAAGGGCAGCCACACCGCCACCGCGAGCACCACCGAGACGTGCAGCGACTCGAGGGAGAACACGTGCTCCCACGGCCAGTCGTAGGCCTTGTAGCGACTCGCGGTGAGCGGCAACCAGCGCGAGAAGAACGCGTCTCGCATGGGGGCCGGCATCACCGCGAAGTGCGCCGCGTAGAGGAGCCCGACCGCGACCGCGGCGTACACCTCGGGGGTGAGCAAGGGTCGGAGCCGTTTGTTCTCCACGAGCAGGTGGAGCTCGATCAGCGCCGCCGCCAAGAGGAAGTGGGGCTTGAGGCAGAGCACGAGGCCGGCCAGCGCTCCGCCGGCGATAGCCTCGGCCCGCGACGGCCGCACGTCGGGGCGACGCCACCGTGTCATGCGAAGGAACACGAAAGGCAGGTAGCCGAGCACGATGAGGTGCTCGCGCTGCCCATAGTCGGTCCCGGCCACCGCGGTGGGGAGCGTCCACTGGCCGGCGATGAGGATGAGAAACGAGAAGCCCAGCCACACGTTCGCGACCAGGTGGCGGTGAGGCTCGGAGAGCCTCGGCGCGAGGTGGGCGAGCTGGCGCAGCACCACCCACGCGCCGAGGCCGGCGAGGAGCGACACCATCGCGTTGAACACGGAGATCGACGACACCCCCAACGAGCGCGCGATCGCCACCGGCACCGCGTGGACGTACATCACGAGGGGCGGGTTGATCTCGACGAAGTCGACGTAGGGCACCCAACCGTCGAGGATCAGCTCGCCGATGTGCAGATACATCGCGCAGTCGGGGTGGATCCAGCTCTTGGCCCGCGCCGTCAGCGCCACCAAGAACACGACGTTGGCGAGGGTGAGGCCGCGACACACGACGGACACCGCGTCCTCTCGAGACCAACGGGGGGAGCGCGCGCCGTCGGGCGATGCAAGCATCGGTGAGGTGCTACCCCCTCCCCCGCCGCGGGCCAAGACGAGAGATGTCAGCGCGCGCAGTCGGCCCGAGCGAGGACCAAGGTGCTCTGGTCGGTGACGAACGCAACGAGGATGCGCCCATCGTCGTCGGTGGATACTGCGGGCTCGGAGAGGGCAAAGGGGGGCAGGGTCGGCCACGGCAACGTGAGCAGCTGTCCATCGGCGCTCGCCACGAACAGCGTGAGCTCGCCCCCTGGCTGCTGATCGGCGGGGACCAGCTGCACCACCACCACCTGCTCCCCGAGGCGCGCGATTGTATGACGGGCTGTCACCAGCTCGGTGCTTAGGATCGCGACCGGCGCGGCGCCGACACCATCCGCGTAAAGCAAGTAGTCGTGCTCGACACCCACGCCGGTCCACACCGAAGCGGCGGTCGCCGCCACGTCGATCTCCGTCACCACGTCTGCCGTCGAGGTGGCGTCGAGCGGCGTGCGACCTTCACTCGAGACACGAGCGACCTGAGCGAACAGCGCCGGCCCCGGCAGATCGGGATCGATGCAGTCGTCGAAGGGCTGATCGGAGGAGCTCGCCACCCAGAACGCGTCGGCGTTGGTGAGGGCAGACGCGGCCCCCATCAGCTCGGAGTCACCGCAGCCAAAGGAGCCGAGCGACGTGACCTCGGCCCCCACGCTGAACGAGCTGATGTGATCGACGTAGAGGGCTCCCGGGTCGCCGGTCCCGATGAGATAGGCGCCGAGCCCAGAGCGCGCCGCGAACAGCACCGGTCCGGTCGCGATGGGGAGCGTGAGGAAGCTGGAGCCGTTCTCACCGGGTACGAAGCCACCGAGGGCGAGCGCGGCGCCCCCCGCGTCCGCGGCGGCGAAGCCGATCTCGCCTGGCTCGCCGGCGATGAAGGCATAGCGCTCGCCGGTGGGGAAGTTGACGTTGGGCGTGCCGATGGCAGGCGGCCACGCGCCGAACGGATCGGTCACCGCGAACGAGCCGAGCGTGGTGAAGGGCCCCACCGGCACATCGACCAAGCCGTACGCCACTCCGAAGCTCGTCGCGCTCGTCCTCGCGATGAAGGGTCGCTCCACCTGCACCGAGCCGCCGAGTGAGATGGTCACCGGCTCACCGACCCACGCCACGCTCTCACACCGCAGAGGGGCACCGCCGGCGCCGCCTTCGCCGCCATCACCGCCTCCCGAAGCGCTGCTCGAGGTGGCGACCGAGACGGCGCCGCCGACCCCGCCTGCCGACTCGTGGTCGGGCTTGTCGATCGCGCTCCGTGCCCCGCACCCCAGCCCGCCCCAGGACGCGACACAGCACCACGCGACAAAGGACACGACCGTCCACACCCTCGTTGTTCCCACGCCGCCCTCTCCTGGCTCCTCCGCGGCCACAGCGGCCGTCTCTGTCGCGGGCGGAGTGTAGCGCATGACGGTTGGCGAGCGCCGCTCATGCCGATAGTCTCGGGGAGACTCGGCTGGTGGACGACGAGTGTCTCGTCGCCGGCCCGCTGCTTTTCAGAGGACGACGATGCGACATTGGCTTTTGGGATTGGCCGGACTCACGGTGGGGTGCGGCCTGATGATGGGGTGTAAGGCGGGAGGGGGGAGCACCTTCGGCGAAGGCGAGGGGGCGAGCTCGGGGACGGGGTCGGGCGGCTCCGGAGGCTCCTTGGTGTTCCCGGTGGGAGGGGGTGGCCCCGGCTGCGACGTCAGCTGCTCCACCGATCTGCACAGCGTGATCGACTGCAACGGGGTGGTCCTCGAGGAGTGCCCGCCCGATCAGGGCTGTGGTGAGGGCGGCGTTTGTGTGCCCGCTTGCGACGCCGCCGCCCAGAACGCCTCGACCTTCGGCTGCGACTTCTACAGCGTGACGCCGGCGGTGATCGCCGAGTCGCGCGGCAGCTGCTTCGCGGTGATGATCGCCAACACCTGGACGAGCGCCATCACCGTATCGGCCGAGTACAACGGCACCGTCATCAACACCGCCAGCCACCTGTATCGGCCCGTCGACAGCGGCGGCACGCTCACCTACCAGCCCACCGGGGGCACGCTGGCCGCCGGCGAGCTCGGCATCCTGTTCGCGTCGAAGTACGAGTCGGGCGACATCTTCCAGGTGGATTGTCCCGGCGGCGTGACCAACGCGCTGGAGATGAGCACGCAGGTCGACTCCACAGGGCGGGGCTTCGCGTTCCACATCACCACCGACCGCCCCATCGTGGCCTACGACGTGTATCCGTGGGGCGGCGCGTCGAGCTTCGTGACCAGCGCTACGCTCCTCGTGCCCACGCCGACCTGGGGCGACAACTTCGTCACCTCCGACGGCTGGGAAGCGCAGTTCGGCAACCCGTGGACCCAGATCGTGGCCGCCGAGGACAACACCACGGTGACCATGGTGCCCACCGCGGCGGTGATCGGCGGTGGCGGGCTCTCCCCCATCGCCGCCAACACTCCGGGCACGTTCACCCTCAACCGCGGCGAGGTGGTTCAGTTTCTCCAGCCCCAGCGCCTCGCCGGCTCGACGCTGCAGTCGGACAAGCCCATCAGCGTGTGGGGCGGTGCGAGCTGCATGAACATCCCCACCGGCGCCACCTTCTGTGACGCCGCGCATCAGCAGCTCTTGCCGGTGCAGACCCTGGGTCGCGAGTATGCCGCCGTGCGCTACCCGACCCGCCCCGGCACCAGCAACGACGAGGCCCCGTTCAGCCTCATCGGGATGGTGGACGGCACCACCCTCGAGTACGAGCCGGCGCCTCCCGCTGGCGCGCCCACCACCCTCAGCCGAGGGCAGCTCGCGGTGTTCAACACCGCCACGCCGTTCGTGGTGCGCTCTCAGGACGAGGACCATCCGTTCTACGCCGCGGCCTATATGACCGGCAGCTCCCTCGGCGGCGGGATCGGCGATCCCGAATACGTGAACCTCGTGCCCCCCGCGCAGTACCTCGACTATTACCTGTTCGTCACCGATCCGACGTATCGCTACACCGCGCTCGTGTTCGTGCGACAGAAGGGCCCCAACGACGCCTTCCAGGAGGTGACCCTCGACTGCCTCGGGGCCGTCACCGGTTGGCAACCGCTCGGAGGCTCCGGTCAGTACGAGTACGCGCAGGTGATGATGGTGAACAACGGCACCCCCCTCGCTGGCTGCGCCAACGGCGCGCACACCGCCGAGAGCGCCGTCCCGTTCGGGCTGACGGTGTGGGGCTACGACACCGACGTCAGCTACGGGTACCCCGCCGGCATGAGCGTCGAGACGATCAACACCGTGGTCGTCCCGCCCATCCCGCAGTAGGCGCGCGGCGCCTCGCGTCTGCGCAAGCCATGGCCGCCGGCTGGCCCCGAGGTCACGCCGGCGGGTTGTCGAGCGCTAGCCACGCCCGCGAATCGATGAGGATGCGCACGAGCTCCTGGTCGATGTGGCCCTGCTTCACCTCCATGTGGAGGATGTCGAGGGCTCGCGCGAGCGGCACCGCCTTCTTGTAGGGGCGGTCGGCGGCGGTGAGCGCGTCGAAGATGTCGCTCACCGTCATGATCTTCGACTGCAACGGGATCTCGGAGCCCTTGAGCCGGTTGGGGTAGCCCGTCCCATCGAGCCGCTCATGGTGCGCACCCGCGATCTGGGCCACCCGTCGAAACTTTCGCCCCCAAGGGATGGTGGCGAGAAACTCGTAGGTGTGCACCACGTGGCTCCGGATCTCGTCGTACTCGCTCGAGGTGAGCGAGCCGCGAGGCACGCTCAGGCACTCCACCTCGGCGGCGGTGAGGAGCGGCCGCACGCCGCCGTGCGCGTCGACGAACGTCTGCCGCGAGATCGCCTCGATCATGGCGTAGTCGCCGCCCGACAGCACCTTGGGCTCGTTGGCCTCCACCACCATCGCGTAGGCCGCGCGGAGGTCTTCTCTGCGCTGCTCGAGCTCTCGGTCGAGCGCCTCGAGATCCGATGCCCCTGCGCCGCCGCGCATCGCCTCCACCTTGCGGTTGAGCACGTCCACCTCGATGCCGCGCGAGGCCAGCGCGAACCGCGACTCGATGAGATCGAGGTCGGCAGGATAGAGCTTCTTGGCCTTGACGAGCACCTGCTCCCTCACGCCGATCTTCCCGAAGTCGTGCAGGAGCGAGGCGTACTCGAGCTCCCGGATGTCGTCGGCGCGCCAGGTGACGTCTTTGTACACCCCCTGCTCCTCGCGCTCGACCGCCTTCGCGAGCGACACGGTCACGGTCGCCACCCGGATCGAGTGACCGCTCGTGGTGGGATCGCGCTGCTCGATGGCCTCGACGCTCGCCCGCACGAAGCCCTCGAGCATCTTCTGCTGCTCGTCGTAGAGGATGGCGTTCTCGAGGGCGATCCCCGCCAAGGAGGCCAGCGTGGTGAGCAAGTCCTCGCTGCGCTTGTCGAAACGAATCACCTGATCGAGGACACGATCGAGGTTGAGGAGCTGTGCCTTGGGATCGCGCTTCTTGTTGATGAGCTGGAGCACGCCGATCACGTCGCCCACCCGCGACAAGAGCGGCGTCGTCAGCACCGACTTGGTGCGATAGCCGATCTTCTCGTCGAACGAGCGGTCGAACCCGTACGGCGAGTTCGGTGGCAGCTCGTACACGTCGTCGATGTTGATCGGGCTCCGATGAAGCGCCGCGTAGCCCGCCATCGAACGCTCGTTGATGGGGATCTTGAACTCGCTCGCGTCGAAATTGACCGAGTCGTTCTGCGTGAGCTTGAAGTGGAGCGCGCGGCGGGCGATGTCGGGATCGTCGCCCTCCACCACGTAGATGCTCCCCGCGTCGGCGCCGGTGATGAATCGAGTCTTCTCGAGGATGAGGGCGAGCAGCTTGTCGATGTCGCGCTCGGTGGTGATCGCCTGAGCGATCTCGAGGAACTCGCCGATCTCGTAGCGGTAGCGGTTGACCCACTGGCCGCGCGCTTCGGCGCGCTTGCGGGCCTCGATGAGCTCGAGGGCGCTGTGGACGGCCACGAAGAGCTCGTCGGCGCCGGGCTCGGACGACACGGTGGCGCAGAGCCCGCGGTGAACCGCCTCCTCGAGGCTGCGCGGCCCGGGCGAGCCGATCAAGACGAGCGCCCCTCGCGCCTCGCCGAAATGCGACGCGAACGGCTTGAAGATCTCGCGCCCGTTCTCCCAGGCCGCGCAGGGGGAGAGCAACACCACCCGCTCGTCCTTTCGCACCAGCACCACCAGCGGGTGGGGCATCGCTATCTGCATGTCCGCGAAGCGTCCGTCGCCGCGCAGCACCGAGAGCAGCTCGGCGAGCGTCGAGCACACGCGCCGAGTCACGGCGCTCGGTTCGTCGGCGATCGACTCGGTCATGACGGCTCTCGGGTCTCGGGCCCGGCCGCCGCCTCCTCACGAGGCTCGCCGGCGCTGCTCCGCGGCGCGTCGCGTTTGGCCTGGGCAGCCACCCTCGCCTCGTCGCGGCGCTCGTAGGCCACCACGATGCGCTGCACGAGCGGGTGGCGCACCACGTCCACGTCGGTGAACTGGGTGAAGGCGATGCCGTCGATCGTCTGGAGCAGCCGCCGCGCCTCCTCGAGCCCACTGGTGGCTCCGACCGGGAGGTCGACCTGCGTCACGTCGCCCGTCACCACCGCCTTCGAGTCGAAGCCGAGACGCGTGAGGAACATGCGCATCTGCTCGCTGGTCGCGTTCTGTGCCTCGTCGAGGATCACGAAACAGTCGTTCAACGTGCGGCCACGCATGAACGCGAGAGGTGCCACCTCGATCTGGCCGCGCTTGAGCATCGCGTCGACGCGATCCGCGTCCATCATGTCGTCGAGGGCGTCGTAGAGGGGCCGCAGGTAGGGGTTCACCTTCTCCTCGAGATCGCCGGGGAGAAAGCCCAGGCGCTCTCCAGCCTCGACCGCGGGGCGGGTGAGGATGATGCGCCGAACTTTCTTGGCGGCCAGCGCCTGCACCGCCACCGCCATCGCGAGGTAGGTCTTGCCCGTCCCTGCGGGGCCGATGCCGAACGTGAGATCATGGGTGCGCATGGCGTGCAGGTAGCGCTTCTGAGCGAGCCCGCGCGCCTTGATCGGGCGCCCGCGCACGGTCGTGATGACCACCTCCGAGTAGATGTCGCGGAGATGGAGCTCCGGATCCGCGCGCAGCGCGTGCACCGCGCGCGCGTGATCTTGGCCTTGAACCTTGATGCCCTCCGTAGACAGCTCCTCGAGCTGCTCGAAGAAGCGCTGCGCGAAGGCGACCTTCTCGGCGTCGCCGCCGAGGTGAAGCACGTTCCCGCGCGCCCCGAGCTCGATCCCGAGCACCTCCTCGAGGTGTTTCAGGGTCTGGTTGCCGCTCCCTTGGACGGACAAGAACGATCGCGGATCGCTGATCTCGATCTCCGCGCTGACTGCGGGTGACGCGGTTGTCATGTCCGTCTCGGGTGTCGTCCTTTCTTGACCGCCACGAGTGTGGGTGCCACCGTCCGCTCGACCGTCGCGAACGTTTGGCAGGTCAGGGAGATCATACACTTATGCGACGCCTCGGAGCGGGAGTATTCGCACTGTCTGCAATGTGCCTCGTGGCGGCCTCCGCTCTTCCGGTGCACGCCCAACCCCCCGCCGACCCCGAACCGAGCCCGGACGAGCCGCTGGAGGAGCCCGAGCCGACCGACGAGCCGACCGACGAGCCGACCGACGAGCCGACCGACGAGCCGAGCCCCGAGCCCTCGCCGGCGCTGCCGCCGGGGCATCCTCCGGTGGGGCCCCCACCGCAAGTGACCGATCCCCCGGTCACCGATCTCCCGCCGATCCCGCTGGCGCCACCCGCCATCTTCCCGTCACAGCTCGATGACGGCACGAGCGACAAGCCGCTCGCCGGGATCCACGGCGGGCGGATGTTCCTCCGCGACGCCAAGGACATCATCCACATCTACCCTGGCGGTCGGTTGCGCACCGACTTTCGCTGGGCCCCCGGCGGCGCGGCGATCGGCGCGCCGCTTGGCGAGAGTGCGCTGAACCCGCAGTTCTCGGTGCGACGCGCCCGCCTCGAGCTCAGCGGCGTCTTGCTCGAGCGGCTCGCCTTCACCATGGGCATGGAGCTCGGTGGACAGCGTCTGGGCGAGACGGTGTACGGCGGCGCCGACACGTTCCGCTTCGCCCCCGTGAACGCCCACGACGGACGCATCCTCCCCGCCGAAGTCTCGGTGACCTACAGCTTCCGCGAGTGGCTCAACTTCACCGCGGGGATGTTCAACGCCCCGATGACGCTGTCGAACCGCACCCGCGAGACGGTGGTGACGCCGCTCGAGCGGCCCCTCGCCATCCAGGGCTTCGTGGTGCCCAACAACAAAGAGCTCGGGCTGATGGTCTGGGGCGAGCTCTTCGGCGAGCGCACGCTGGCCTACGAGCTCGGGGTGTTCACCGGCGACGGCCCGCTGCGCCCGGCGGTCGACGCCCACCCCGACTTCATGGGCCGCATCTTCGCCCGACCCCTCACCCGCCTCGGCGACGGGAGCTTCTTCCAGCTGGCGCAGATCGGCGTGAGCGCGCGCTACGGGAGCAAAGATCAGGAGCTCGTCGACTACGACTATCCGGCCATCGCCACCGACGGCGGCTTCGTCTTGTGGCAACCGGGCTATGTGGACAGCCTCGACCGCGTCACCCACGTGATCCCCTCCGGCGATCAACGCACGATCGGCGGTGAGCTGAGGCTGCCGTTCGATCTCCCCGGGGGCCGCGCCCTCGAGCTCCGAGGCGAGGCCTACTACGTGGCCAACAACACCCGCGAGGCCGTCGATGGCTTTCAGCTCACCAACACCGAGCGCTTCGGACGCATGAAGGGAGTGGGCTGGTACGCCCTCGCCTCGGCGTGGGTGCTCGGCGACGCCTTCGTCACCGGTGAGCCGGGGGTGCACCGTCCGGTGATGGTCGATCTCGATCGGCCGGCTCCCATCCTCCGGGGGCTCGAGCTCTTCGCGCTCGCGGGAGGCATCCACGCGAACTACACCGGTGCCACCCGAGAGGAGTCGCTGCCCGATGAGCTCACGCCCGAAGCCGATCTCTCGATCGTCCACTTCGGCGGTGGCCTCCAGTATTGGTACGGCCACAACTTCCGCGCGAGCGTGCAGTACACCGGCTACGCCACGCCGAGCAGCGAAGACCCGGAGCTGAACGCCGCCAGCGTCCCCGACAATCTCCGCGTGGAGGATGGTGAGAAGGGGGCCGGAAACTTCCATCACGAGCTCGCGGCGCGCCTCGCGGTCACGTTCTGAGCGTTTCGCGCTAGGCTCTTGCCATGCGTCGACCCGCCCTCGTGCTCACGCTCGCCTGCCTCGTCGCGGGCGCCTGTATGCACGACTGGGACCGGTACGACGTGGACGGGGCCGAGGGCGAGGGAGAGGGCGAGGGCGGCGCTCCCCCCGAGCTGTCGCCGATTCAGCAAGACTCGTGCGACACGTACTGTCGCGCCCATGAGCTCTGCGGCACCACCATCACGAGCTGCGCGAGCGAGTGCGCGAAGCGGATCGTCGACTGCAGCGACGAGACCGGCGTGACGAGCCCCGCCGACGACGTGGGCGACTGCGCAGAGAGTTACCAACCCCTCACCGGCTGCGATCAGAACCTGCTGACCGCGTGTTTGCTGGCCGAGGCCCCGTGTTTCTAGCGAGCGACGTCGATTCACGCCGCGCCAGGTAACCTTGGTGCGGCGCTGGCATAGGGTTGAGGCCCGTGCCCCTTGGAGACGAACCATGAAGATCTCGACGCTTGTCCCTGTCCTCCTGCTGCTCGCCCCCATCGGCTGCGGCGACGACCAAGCTCCCGACGAGGCGGCGGCCTTGTTCGAGCGGATCCAGAGCGACAACTACCGGAGCTTCGCGACCGCGCCGGGCTACGACACCCCCCAAGCATCGAGCGCTCCCCACAGCGACAACACCCAGGTGTTCATCAACGACGTGGTCGCCGACGTGCTCGAGCTGGGGGAGCCGATCACGGAGTGGCCGCTCGGCTCGCTCATCGTGAAGGACGGCTTCGACAGCGACGGCGAGCTCGACCTCATCGCCGTGATGGAGAAGCGCGCCGACGGCTGGTTCTGGGCCGAGTACCTCGACCTGCCGAGCAGCGACAGCAAGTACAGCGGCAAGCCCGACATCTGCATCAACTGCCACAGCGCCGGCGACGACCTGGTGCTCGCGTTCTCGTTCCCGAGCGGCGGCTGAGCGCCGGTTGAGCGCGAGCCTTCACGACGCCGCCGCGCGCTGCCCGTTCGCCCGCGCGAGGGGGGTGCTCAAACTTGGCCCCCCGCTCCCTGCAACGTTAGCCGGGGGGCATGCGTCAGGGAGTTGCGATCTTCGCCGCCGCCGCGCTCGTAGCGGCCACGCTCCCGTTCTTGCGTGACCAAGACGAGAAGATCCTCGGCCTCCTCAAGGAGGCGAAGATCGCGGTGGGCGGCGGCGACAAGACGAAGGCAGGAGACAACGGCGTCGACCCGCCTCCGCTCACGGACATCTCCATCGCCCACATGGACGATCGGCGCGACGTCGTGACCGCCCCCGCCCACGGAACGCGCACGGCCGAGCTCACGCTCGATCCGGTGTATCAGCGAGCGGCGGAGAGCATCCTGCGTCGCGGCAACGTGCACGAGGGCGCGATCGTCATGACCGACGTGAGGACCGGCAAGGTGCTGGTGTGGGCGAGCTTCAACCGCGGCCGCCCGCGAGACCTCGCGGTGGAGGCGACTTGGCCCTCGGCGAGCATCTTCAAGATGGTCACCGGAGCGGCGCTCGTCGAGGCGGGCGTGCCGCTGAACCAGAAGTTCTGTTACCCCGACGGCGGCGAGCACGGCATCACCGAGCGCATGCTCGAGCCCGACGAGAAGCGGGACAAGTACTGCGACACGCTCGGCATCGCCATGGGTCGCAGCCTCAACGTGATCTTCGCGCGGCTGGCCAAAGAGCACCTCGATCAGGACAAGCTCGCCAACGTGGCCGGCCGCCTCGGCTACGGCCTCGACATCCCGTTCGACATCCCGGTCGAGCCGAGCAAGATGGAGTTTCCCGAAGACCAGGTGGAGTTCTCCCGCGCTGCCGCCGGCTTCTGGCACACCTACCTGTCGCCGTTCCAGGGCGCCAACCTCGCCCAGACCATCGCCAACGGCGGGGAGATGATCCGCAGTCACATCGTAGACCGCGTGGTGGATGGTGAGGGCAACGAGCTCTACAAGGCGCCCGGCACGCGGCAGGTGTTCAAGCGCGTCCTCGACGAGAAGACCGCGTGGGCGGTCGCGCGCATGATGGAGCAGACGGTCCGCAACGGGACGAGCTTCAAGACCTTCCACGATCGCGCCGGCCGACCGTTCCTCCCCGACATCAGCGTGGCGGGCAAGACGGGGACGCTGGCGAAGAAGGATCCCGAGACCCTCATCACCTGGTGGGTCGGGTTCGCGCCCGCCGACAAGCCCGAGGTCGCCCTGTCGGTGCTCGTGCTCAACCGCGGCCCCTGGCGCATCAAAGGTACCCACGCCGCATCCGATCTGTTGCGAATCTACTTCGCCGATCAGGGACGAAAGGGCGTTCATTATCCACCCGGTTTCAGCGGCGAGAAGCGCCGCCAGAAGAACCTCGAAGAGCAGACGAGCGCGTCGAAAGACGAGAAAGGTTCGGAGACATGACGTTGCTGAAGCTCTCGATCGGCTGACCTCGCCGACGACCAAGTGTTCGAGACGGGCAGCGCGGCTGCCCGTCTCCTTTTTGTCTTCGCGCCGTCGCGCGCGCCTACAACGACCGACGCTCGCACGGCACCCGGTCGCGCCACCACCCGCAGTGCCCGCGCAACGGATGCGGTATCGTGGGCCCGTGGATGGAGGCACCCAGCGAGGAGGCTCGAGGGCACCCAGGTCGCGGCGCTGGGTGAGGCCGAGCCGGTGGCTCGCGCTCGGCGCGGGGGCGCTCTTCGGCGTGGCCTGCTCGGGCTCGCAGGAGCGCGGCGACGCGACCCGGCGCGAGGCGGTCGCGTTGTGGCTCCCGCCAGCGGCTCACGACGCGCCGAGCCTGCCTGGGCCCGCGCCACGTCGACGCACCTTCGACGCGGCGAAGGTGAACGCGGCCTGCGAAGGCTGCCACGTCGACATCGCGGCCGAGTGGGCCGAGTCGCTCCATCATCACGCCCACACCGATCCGACCTATCGACTGCAGTTCGAGAAAGAGCCGCTCGCCTTCTGCACCGGCTGCCACGCCCCCGAGACGCCGAGCCCCGAGGTCCCCGCGGCGTTGAGCGAGCTCGGGGTGGGCTGCGTGACCTGCCACGTGGTGGGCGACACCGTCCTCGCCAGCCCCGAAGGCGCGAGCGCTGCCGATGGAACCCACCACGCGCTCACCCGCTCGCCCGACTTCGCGTCACCGGCCGCGTGCGCCGCGTGCCACGAGTTCGCCTTCCCCGGCGCGCGCGGCCTCGCGCCGCTCCTCATGCAGGCGACGATCACCGAGCACGCGCTGTCACGCCACGCCAACGAGAGCTGCGCGAGCTGTCACATGCCGCTCGTGCCCGGCCCCAACGAGGGACCGCACCGAAGCCACCGCTTCGCCGCCTCGCGCGACGCCGAGCGCCTCCGCGCCGCCGTCGACGTCGCGGTGTCCCTCCACGCCGGCTCGCTCACGCTGCGCATGACGCCGAAGGCCGTCGGTCACGCCTTCCCCACCGGCGACATGCTCCGACGACTCACCTTCGTCGTCGAGGTGCGCGACGTCGAGCAGCAGCTCGTGGCCGTCCACACCCGCCAGTTCGCGCGCCACTTCGGCTTCGCGCGAGCACCGCACAAACCTCCCCGTCGAGTGCTCCTCCACGACGATCGACTGAGCGCGGCGGGCCACGTGACGGAGCACCGCTACGCCGTCCCCGATGGCGCGGCAGGGGGTCGGCTGAGCTTCAGCCTGCGCTACGAGCGCGTGAGCGATCCTACGACCGGCGCGGTGGAGGGCTTCGTCGTGCTCGCCGCCGGCGAGCTCACCCTCTAACCGGAGCCGAGCGCGTCAGCTCCCGCCGCCCACGATCACCCCCTTCAGCAGGTCGACCTTCAGCACCCGCAGCGGGGTCGGCTCCGCGCAGAGGTGCTGCGGCATGACGCCGGCCACCTTCGAGCCCACCCGATCGGCCACCTCCTTCGCGAGCTCGTAGGTGCTCACCTGTACCCCGAACAGATCGAGGCCGCGCTCGCGCGACACCAAGAACTTCGCGTTGACGAGCTCCGTCATGCCCTGGAGGGCCTGCACCACCCGGGCGTAGACGTCGCCTTGTTTCCCCGCGGGGGCGCTGTGGAGGAGGACGAACCGCATGCTGCAGGTGGCGCCCCCGAGCATGCCCATCGAATACGCGTTGGCGGGCTCGCCAGTGGCGTCGTCCGAGCCGCCGCGCAACACGCTGGCCTTGCGACCCTTCACCAGCTCGTCCTCCGAGATTTCGTAGAAGGCCTTCTTGGGTTTGTGGCTCGCGAGGAGGAGATCGTCCTCCGTCTTGTAGAGGGTCCCGTCGGGGCTCATCGCAAACGACTGTTGCTCGCCGCTTTCGGAGTGCACCCCGACGCGTTGCCACGGCCCTCCTCGAGCGAACCGCGCGAAGACGCCGTCCTCGCGCTGGAGCAGCTGGGGTGCGCCGAACCACACATCGGGCAGCGACCCCGCGGCCACGCGGCTCTCCTCCACCCAGCCGTCACCGGCGAGCTTCATCACCCGATCCCCGGCCGCGAGGCGCAGCGCCGGCAGCGAGTCTCCCCCGAGGAAGCTGAGCTCGGCGTCGGCGGCGAGCTCGGCGGCCGTCACCGTGTAGCTCGGAGCGTCGAGATCGGCGCGCCAGATCAGGGTGCCGAAGCCCGTCCCCAGCATGAGCTCTCCCACCACCACCACCTCGCCGCTCGGCAGCACGCGGAAGGTGCGCATGGTGAAGCCCTCCGCCTCGAGACGCTGCTTCAAGACGTCGGGCACGGACGGCGCCTCGTGAGCCTTTGGGCCGAGCACGCGCATGCGCGGCAAGAACACGAGGCTCCCCATGAACTCCTCGGTCTGCGGGTTCGAACGAAACTCGAGGAGCCGCCCCTCGGACCAGGGCGCGAGCCCGAAACCAACGTCTGGCGTCTCCCCGTCGTACCCCACGAGGTGCCACTGTCCATAGTCGTCGAGCTCGGAGTAGGCGTCGGTGGCCGCGCTCCGAAACCCCCACACCTTGTGGAGCACGAGGCGCGGGCGGCGACCCACGAGCTCGATGAAGCCGCCGCTCGTGGTGTTGTGTCGCGGCAGGATCGCGGTGTTTACATAGCTCTCCTTGTTCGTCTCTCTCGAGAAGTCGGGGACGCCGCCGGAGAGCGGCACGAAGCGAAAGAAGCCGTGCATGCCGCCGCCCGGATCGCTGCCGAGGCGGAGCTCCACGCCATCGCCGGTCGACCAGAGATCGATGAGCGAGTAGATGCGCGCCACCGGGTGCATGGTCAGCTCCCCCTGCGGAGCCAGCCCCATGGGAGCGACGGGGAAGTTGTCCTCCACCGGCGCGGCAGACCCACTCGCCACGAGCGAAGAACCGTCGCCGCGGGGAGCCGCGTGTGGCGGCGCGCTCGCGCACGCCGCCGTGACAACGAGAACGGGCACCACCCGCGACATCTCCATCACCCCTCGCTCCCCTCTCCGTCGTGACGTCATCGCCGCGACGATAGCTCATATCACGACGAGAAGACGCTCTCGGTCACCGATCGCCGCAGCAAAAACCTGCCGTAACGTAGTGTCGCGACCGCTTCTGCGCTAAGGGCATGCCCTGGCGGAGCCCCCATGAAAGTCCTCCTCGTCAACAACGGCAACTCGAACGCCAACTTCAGCACCTCCGAGCGACGCTTCCCGATCGGCCTCGGCTACCTGTCGGCGTTGCTCAAACGAGCGGGCCACGAGGTGAAGCTGTGCGATCGCTTCGCGGATCGGGGCATCTGGGTAGACGATCCCCACGCGTTCGACTTCATCGGCGTGTACACATCCACGCCGTGTTACCAAGACGCGCTCGACGTCCTCGACCTGCTGAAGGACTACAAGGGCCCCATCGCGTTCGGTGGACCGCACACCACCGCGTTCCCCACCACCGTGCCGCCGCGCGTGGACTACGTGGTGCAAGGGGAGGCCGAGTACCTCATCAACGACCTCGTCGCCGGCAAGTTCCCGAGAGGCTCGATGCTGCGCGCCCAGCGGGTGGACGATCTCGACGACCTCCCCATGCCCGACTACGACCTCTTCCTCGATCAGGAGCGCAACTACACGTGGGACATTCCGTTCACCGGGATCAAGCCCATCTTCCTGATGAACACCTCGCGGAGCTGCCCCTTCACCTGCACCTTCTGCAGCGTGCGCGACATCTGGGGCACCCTCTGGCGCGCCCAGAGCGCCGAGTGTGTGGTCGATCAGATCGCGTTCCTGAAGAAGAAGTACGACATGGCGGGGGTGTACTTCCGGGAAGACATCTTCACCGCCAACAAGGCGCGCGTGCGTGAGATCTGCGAGCTCATCCTCAAGCGCAACATCGACATCGTCTGGGCCTGCGAGACCCGCGTCGACGCGGGCTCCGAAGAAGACTTCGTGGAGCTCATGGCGCGCTCCGGTTGCCGCGGCATCTACGTCGGCGCCGAGAGCGGTAGCCAGAAGATGCTCGACCACTACCACAAGCAGATCACCGTCGATCAGATCGTAGAAACCTGCAAGAACGCCAAGAAGCACGGCATCGTGGTCGCGATGTCGCTCATCGTCGACCACCCGCTCGAGAACTGGCGCGACAAGTTCGGCACCTGGAAGCTCATCAAGATCACCAAGCCCGAGATCGTGTGGAAGAACCCCTACCGCGACGACGTCGGTCGCCACGGCACCGTCGAGTACCCGGTGTACGAAGAGCGAGAGCTCATCGACGTGACCTTCGGGGGCGGCACCTGGGCCGGACAGACCGACCGCCTCATCCCCACCAACACGATCGCGCGCCGCTCCGGCAAGCCCAATCGCGAGATCGCCCTCGGCGGGGGCTGACCGTCCCCAAGCGGACCGCCGCTCCCCGAGGCCCGGAGGCGAAATGCGCCGGGTCGACGGCGCGCGCTTGCACGCGCGCCTCGCGCAGAGTCTGCTCGCTCGCATGGGCTTCGTAAGCGGCAACGCTCCCCCGCGCGAGAGCGGTCGAGGCGGCGAAGGTGACGCCGATCCGGAGTTTGTGTTGGTGCCCGGACTCCGCGTGTCGGTCGTAGACGACAAGCTGCAGCTCGACACCGAGCGCGGCGGCGAAGCAGGGCAGCGCTGGCCCCTCGACGCGCTCGAGCTCCTCAGCGCGTTCCGTCACCCCGTGCGCCTCAGCGCTGCGCTCGCCCCCCCCGGCGACTCTCCCGTCGAGCAGCAGCGACGGGCGTCATGGCTCTCCGAGCTCGTCGATGCTGGCTTCCTCGTTCGCGCCGACGGCCAACCCTCCGCACCGTTCGGCCTGAACGATCAGGAGAGCTGGCTGCACATCGCCATGCTCTCCGACGAGCTCCGCACCTCGGCCTATTTGGATGCGGTGCGCGCGGTGGTCGAGCCAGGTGACGTGGTGCTCGATCTCGGCACCGGCACCGGCATCCTCGCCGTCGCCGCCGCCCAGGCCGGCGCCCGCCACGTGTATGCGATCGAGAAGGGGGCCATCGCCGAACGCGCGGCGCGCGTCTTCGTCGACAACGGCGTGGCGGATCGGATCACCCTCATCCGCGAGCTGTCTACCCGCGTCGAGCTTCCCGAGCGGGCCAACGTCCTCGTCACCGAGACGTTCGGTGACGAGCCGCTGAGCGAGCAAGTGCTCGCCTACGTGGGCGACGCGGCGCGCCGGCTGCTCACGCCGGATGCTCGCGTCGTGCCGAGCCACGTGCGCATCCTGGGCTGTCCCCTCGAGCTCTCCGACGACTTCCTCGACAACCACATCTTCGATCCCGGCGACCTCGAAGAGTGGTCGCGCCTCTACGACATCGACTTGCGCTCCCTCGAGAGCGTGTCTCAGAGCGACGTCCGCCCCCACAGCCAGAGCCCCGAAGAGATCCTCTCGCACGTGCTCCTCTCTGCCCCCGTGGAGCTCTGTCGCATCGATCTGCTCCACCCCCCGCCGCGCGTCGACATCACGCGGACCGTCAGCGCCAGCTGCGACGGTCGGCTCGACGCCGCGCTCGTGTTCTTCGAGCTGACCTTGTCGGAAGGCAACCTCATCTCCAACAACCCCGTACATCCAGACGCCGCCGCCCATTGGCGTATCCCCCTGTGGCTCCAACCCCACCGCCCCCCGGTGAAGGCCGGCGACGAGCTGCGCTTGCACTACGTGTTCGAGGGTGGACGAGCCCGAGTGGACGTGCGCCGGACCGATTGATGCCGCTCGACGCCAGAGCGGCGCTCGCGCGGCGCGCGTCGTTGCCCCCGCGACCGGGGACGGGTTCGCGCGCGAGCGCGACCACGAGCACGCGGCGCGCCAATGATGCCGCCGTGTCGCTCGGTTCGAGGTAGAAAGGGACCATGCCGGCCGGGCCGCCCCGCACCATCACCGTCGCTCCGTGGCGCGACACGGTGGTGCTGGTGGTGTTCTGCGCGGGGCTCGTGACCTCGGGGGTGGTGTATGGCCTCGCGCGGGGCTACGACCGCGCCGAGGAGAAGGCGCGCTTCGAGGCCGAAGCCAAGCTGTTGGCGCGGCAGGTCGAGCAGGAGGTGGTGCCGGCGGCGGAGATCGTGGCCGGCGTGGCGGGGCTGTTCGCCGCGTCGGAGGACGTCACGGAGGAGGAGTTCGTGGCGTTCACGCGGTCGGCGCTGCGGCGGCATGAATCCCTGGCCGCGCTCGAGTGGGCGCCGCGGGTGCTCGCGAGCGAGCGCGCCGCGTTCGAGGCCGGGAGCGGCCTCGCGTTCCCCATTCGGGAGCCCGACGGCGCGGGCGGCATGAAGCGCGCCCCCGACCGCAACGAATACTTCCCGCTGCGACACATGGCCCCCAAGGTCGACTCCGTGTTGGGCCTCGACCTCGCCTTCGAGGCGGGCCGCAGAGCCGATATCGATCGAGCCATCGAGAGCGGCGAGCTCACGTTGTCGCGGCGGTTTCGGCTCGTGGAGGATCCAGAGGGGGTGCACTCGGTCTCGGTGTACGCGGCGGTGTTTGCCCACGACGACAAAGCGAGGGCGCGGCGCGATGCGGTGAGCGGCCTCGCCATCGGGCTCTTCCGCGTCGCCCCGCTCGTGCGGCGCGCGGTCAACGTGGACCGGTTGGGCGACCTCGGCCTGCTCCTCGTGGACGACGACGCCCCCGACGCGCTCCGCGAGTTGTTCGTCTCGTCCGAGCGCGTCGCACCAGCGCTTCGACGGGCGCCCCCCGAGGAGATCTTCGAGGCTGCCTTCGTGGTGGGGGACCGCACGTGGAAGGTGCTCTGCGTGAGCTTGGAGCCGCTCGGCAGCAGGCAACCGCTCGGGCTGCTCCTCGTCTCGTTGGCCATCACGCTGATCACGACGGCTGGCTTCGGCGTGGCTCGGCACCTCGGCCGGCTGCGCAGACAGGTGAACCGAGCCAAGCGGCTCGGACAATACCGGCTCGTGGCCAAGCTCGGCGAAGGGGGCATGGGCGCGGTCTACGTCGCGCGGCACACCATGATGCGCCGCCCCACCGCCGTGAAGGTGATCCGCTCCGACGCGGTGGGCGAGCAGACGCTCCTGCGCTTCGAGCGCGAGGTGCACGCGGCCGCCTCGCTGAGCCACCCCAACTGCATCACCGTGTACGACTTCGGGCGCACCGCCGATGGCTCGCTCTACTACGCGATGGAGCTCGTGCAGGGGATCGATCTCGATGCGCTCGTCCGTGCGACGGGGCCCCTGCCGCAGGCGCGGGTGGTGCATCTGCTCGCGCAAGCGTGTGGCGCGCTCGGCGAGGCCCACGCTCGCGGTCTCGTGCACCGCGACATCAAGCCCGGAAACCTCATGGTGTGCCAGCAGGGCGGAATCGACGACTTCCTCAAGGTGCTCGACTTCGGGCTCGTGAAGACGGTGGAGCCGATCGACGGGAACAGAGAGCTGTCACGCGACGTGCAGTTCATCGGCACGCCGCACTACATGGCACCCGAGCAGATCGTGAGCCCGTCGGAGGTGGACGCCCGCGCCGACGTGTACGCCCTCGGCGGCGTGGCCTACTTTCTCCTCGCCGGCATGGAGGTGTTCACGGGGACGACCTCCAACCAAATCGTCTCCAAGTGTTTGACGCAACCACCGGTGCCGTTGTCGGAGCGGCTGCCGCACTCGGAGCGCCTCCATCCGGAGCTCGAAGCGCTGGTGATGCGTTGTCTCGAGAAAGCGCCGGAGAAGCGCCCTCCTGACGCCCTCGCCCTGCGCCACCTCCTCCTCGCGCTCGACATCCCGAAGTGGACGGAGGCCGACGCGGCACAGTGGTGGTACCGCACGGGGCAGCCGCTCACGACGCGCCGTCGCGAAGCGACCAGCCAGCGGATCGAGGTGCTCACCGTCGATCTCGGCGAGAGAAACGTCACCGCGCCGGCGCCGCCATCGCCCACGGCAGCGCTCGACCCCAAATGAGCCGGGACGAGAGCGCGCGCTGGTGCCGCGTCGGAGGAGGGTGCCGTGATGCTCGTTGCAGTCCCACGATGTCAGCTATATGTCATGAATCGTGCGACGCACGCAGCGACTCTTCGCCCTCACCGAGTACCTGCGGGGCCGCCGCACGGGGGTGACCGCGGAGACCCTCGCCGAGCGCTTCGGGGTGACGGTGCGCACCATCTACCGGGATCTCGACGCGCTGCGCGACGCGGCGCTGCCGGTGGGGGCCGAGCGCGGGCGAGGGGGGGGGTACGCGCTCGACAAGAGCTACAGCCTGCCGCCGGTGAACTTCACGGCGCGGGAGGCGGCGCTCCTCGTCGCCGTCGGTCGGCACGCGATCGACATGCGGCTCCTCCCGTTTACGAACACCCTCGAGGCGGCGCTCGACAAAGTGCGCGCCGCCCTCACGGCGTCGGCGCAACGCGAGCTCCTCACGCGCCTCGACGAGCTCTCGTTCCTCGGAGTGCCCGGACTGCCGAGCGACACGGCGGTGCGAGCGGCCGTCGAGCGGGCGTGGTTCGAACAGCAGCCGCTCCGCATCACCTACGTCGACGGCGACTTCCTCGAGACGGAGCGCACGATCCGAATTCGGACGGTGGTCATGCAGCGACACGAGACCCGCCTCGACGCCGAGGTCCTCGACACCGGCGAGCGCCGTCACTTCCGCCTCGATCGGATCACGCGCGCCAAGGTGATGCCGCTCGACGCGTGAGCGCGCGGCGGATGCGGTGACTCGCGCGAGCTCGACGCATCGCCGCCTGTCGAGCGCCGTGACTCGAGCCCGACAGGCGGCATCGCCGAGGCGCTCACGCAGCCATCAGCTTGAGGTTGGCCGGACGCTGGGAGCAGCGCTCCAACCACGCCGCCACGCGCGGGAACGGCGCGAGATCCACCCCGCAGATCGTGGCCCACTGCATGAACGACCCCAGATGGAAGTCGACCACCGTCGCGCCGTCACCGAGGAGGTAGGTGCGGCCCTCGAGCGCCGTCTCGAGCAGCCCGATCAGCTTGTCGACGTCTTGGCGTGCCTCGGCGCCGGCGGCCGCGCTCTGGAGCTTCGCGTCGATGGCCTCGCTCGTATGACGCTGCCACCGGCCCACAGCCTCTCCGAACGACACGTTGGTCCACACGAGCCACTTCAGCGCCTCGCTACGCGCGACACCGGGCGCCGGATACAGCCCCCGCTCCACGCCAAACGTCTCGCCGAGATAGATCTGGATCGCCGCCGACTCGAAGATGGCGTGGCCGTCGTGCACGAGCACCGGGACCTTCAGGTTGGGGTTCACCGGCCCGAGCTTCTCCAGCTTGTCCGAAGGGCTCGAGAAGTCGACACGCACCCCCTCGTAGGGGACGCCGAGCTCCTCGAGCGTCCAGTGGACGGCGGAGGCGGTGGACATGGGGGCATAAAAAAACGTGAGGCTCATGGGGTTCTCCTTGGTGACGCGCGATCCGACGCGCATCGGGGTTGTCCCACGCCGAAATGACAGCCTCATGTCAGGTTTGATCATCGGCGCGACGAGGGCATCGCCGCTGCCGACGCGGACGCGCTGCTCGAGTGCATCGCCGCGGTGTGGTGGCCGACGTGCCCCTGGGGTCGACCGCGCACGACCCCCCCCAGCCTCGCGCCGGCGGGCCCAACCTTCGTCACGCGTCGACGACGCTCGTTCTACTTCGCGAGGGCGTTGTTGGGCCCGCCCTTTTTGCGATCCTTCGGCACCGGACGCTGCCACGAGGTGCCGCCGATGTTCATCCAGCCCACCACGACCTCGACGGAGACATCGTTGTTGCCCGCGGCGGCCTTGAACGGTCCCACCTCGACGTCGACGCTCTGTCCTGCTTCGAGCTTCTTGTTGTGTTTCCCCTCGACCATCTCGAGGAGCTTGCCCTCGCCGTCGTAGGCGAACGCCTTGAACGACAGGAGCGCGATGTCGTACTTGCTGCTGTTCTCGAGCTTGCCGGAGAAGAGGCCGTCCTTCTCGGCGCCCTGCTTGAACACGACCGCGTCGGCCACCGCCTCTCGACCGGCGGAGTCGAGCTTGCTCGGATCCGCCTTCTCCTCGGCCTTCTCCTCCGCTCGGGCCGGCTTGGTGGCGTCGTCCTGCGCTTCGGCCTTCGCGGGGCCGTCGGCCTGGGCCGACGCGAGCGGTTTGTCGGACGACACGTCCTCCTTCTTCTCGTCGCAGGCGGCGAGGAACAGCACGGAGAGGAGCGCGGGACCGAGAGCGGTGGTGAGTTTCATGCCGTCGCTCTACGGGCGCTCCCGCGCATTTCTTCCTCCGTCCCTGGTCACGCCGCGGGCTCAGAACGACCACGTGAGGGAGCCGCCGCTCGGCCCGAGCGACCACTCCGGGACGCCGCTGGGGCGCGCCTGTCCGGGTTGTGCGCCGCCCACCGCCCAGAGCGGGATGCCGATGTGCACCAACACCGTGCTCGGGATGAGGATCGCGCCGCCGATCAGCGCGGCCCCGAGACCGGCGAAGTCTCCGCTCTCCTGGCTCAACACCGCAAACACCCCGGTGCCCACCGCGAGCCCTGCCGTGCCGGTGATGGTGAGCGCCATCCCCGCGTACATCATCGGCGCACTCTCGTGGTCGTCGACCGGTGCCGACCGCGGGGGCTCCGACGGCAGGGGCTCCTCTGCGGCTGCGCTGCGGGGCGAGAGGGTCGCCGCACCCACGGCGAGCAGCGCGGCGAGACGAGCGATCGGGGTGGTGCGGTGGCGTGCGTTCGTGACGTCCATGGGTCTCCTCTTCTGGGCTTGGCTGGCGCCTCGGCGTTGTTTCGAGGCCAAGGTTCGCAAACCTCGTGCCGCATCGAGCGACGCAGGCAGGGGCTGCTTGGCCGGTCGCTGTCGAAACCTCGCCGCGTTTCGGCGCTCCACACGGCGCGGCGCGCAGCCCCCTTCGCGTCGAGCGCGAAGACGTCGCTCCGCGGTGGTGGTCGCAGCGACGTGCTTGCGCGCGGGCCGCGCGCGCGATAATTGGATAATGAGGTCCAGTTAGCGTGTTCTCTCAAACAGCGGAGTATGCCCTCCGGGCCGCGGTGTGGCTCGCGGATCACGAGGGTGGGGCTTGCACCAACGCAGCCATCGCGGAAGGCACCCAAGTCCCCTCGAGCTACCTCTCCAAGGTGCTCCAAGCGCTGGTCCGCGGCGGCATCGTCTCCTCGCAGCGAGGCCTCGGGGGCGGCTTCAGCCTGCGACGCCCAGCGTCCGAGATCAGCGTGCTCGACGTGATCGACGCGGTCGATCCGCTGCGACGGATCGACACGTGTCCCCTCAACATCGCGGCTCACGGCCACAAACTCTGTCCGCTCCACCACAAGCTCGATCAGGCGCTCGCGCAGTGCCAGTCGAGCTTTGCGTCCACCTCCCTCGCGGAGCTGGTTCGTCCCGCCGACGGCGGCGAGGCGCTCTGTCCGCCCGTCGGGCTGGCCAACCTCCGCGGCAAACAAGCTCGCTGACCCCCTCTCCGCCGGCTCCGCAGAACCCAAGCGGGCGCCCACCCCGCGCCAGCTCCGCTCGGGGCGGGGCGGCCACCCTCACAGGCTGGCGTGGACGGAAATCACCACCTCTCCGCTTGCCTCGAGGTTAAATTGGAGTTACAGATCCAAATATCTTCTAACCATGCTTCACCGCGGCGCAAGTCCAAAAGAAACCGATGGTTACCCCGCTTCGGGGGTGAAGCCGGTGTCGCCGCCGTGGCTCCTCAGCAACCTCCCCTGTCGCGCCGCCTGCCCCGTGGGCACGCACGCCGGAGGGTACGTGTCGCTCGTGGCGGCCGGGCGCTACCGCGAGGCCTATCGGCTCGCTCGTCGCCCCAACCCGTTCGCGTCGGTGTGTGGGAGAATCTGTGCCCACCCCTGCGAGGCGGCGTGCCGGCGACAGCACCTCGACGCGCCGGTCGCGATCCGCCCCTTGAAGCGCTTCGTGAACGAGCGCTTCGGCGTGGAGTCGGAGGCCGACTTCGAGGCGATCCGCGCCCACGTAGAGGTGCCCCGTCCGCCCGTGCTCGACGGGGGCCGCGTCGCCATCATCGGCGCCGGCCCGGCTGGCTTGGCCTGCGCGCACGACCTCGCCCTGATGGGTCACCACGCGGTGGTGTTCGACGCGGCGCCAGAGGCGGGCGGCATGATGCGCATGGGGATCCCCGACTATCGGCTCCCTCGCGAGCTCATTCGCCGCGAGGTGGCCTTCATCCTGTCGCTCGGCGTGGAGCTGCGGCTCGGCGTCACGATCGGGACGGACGTCACCTTCGCCGAGCTGACGCGCGAGTACGACGCGGTCTTCGTGGGCGCGGGTTGCCGGAAGGGTCGGAGCCTGAACCTCCCCGGCATGCACCTCGACGGTGTGCTCACCGCCATCGACTTCTTGGTGGAGACCAACCTCGGCCAGCCGGTGGCGCTCGGTGACGAGGTGGTGGTGGTCGGTGGCGGCAACGTGGCCTTCGACGTGGCGCGGAGCGCGCGGCGGTTCGGGGGCACCTCACAGCCCGACGAGCCGCACCACAACCTCATGCTCGACACCGCCACCATGGTGGCCAAGAAGCTCCACAAGCGGGTGACGCTGGTGTCGCTCGAGGCGCGCGAGGAGATGCCCGCCGACCTCGAGGAGATCAAGGAGGGCCTCGAGGAGGGCGTGACGTTGCTCCACCGGCGGGGCCCGAAGGCGGTGCTGGGTCGAGACGGCCGTGTGTGCGGGCTCGTGACCACCGACGTGGCCCGCGTGTTCGCCCCCGATGGACGATTTGCCCCTGAATTCGTCGCCGACAGCGAGCGCGAGATCCCCTGCGACACGGTGATCTTCGCCGTTGGCCAGATCGCGGAGCTCTCGTTCCTCGGCGAGGATCATGGCCTCGAGGTGACGCCGCGCAACACGATCGTGGTCGACCGCACCACGATGGCCACCTCCAACGCGAAGGTGTTCGCAGGGGGTGATGTGGCCTTTGGTCCTCGCATCGTGATCGAGGCGGTGGCCGACGGGCGGCGCGCCGCGAAGGGCATCGACACGCTGCTCACCGGACGCACCGACGAGGCCCCCGCGATCGAGGTGCGCATCTTCGACACGTTCGGGTACGACCACCCCTTCGCCCACGGCGACTACGAGGCCCTCGATCGGCGTGAGCTCCCGGTGATCGGCGTGCCCCGTCGCGAAGCAGGGGTGGAGGTGGAAGAGGTGATGCGCGAGGCGGACGCGCGCCACGAGGGAGCGCGCTGCCTGCACTGCTGGATCAACACCGTCTTCGACTCGCGCGCGATGAGCGGGAGCGAGTGTATCCAGTGCGGCGGCTGCGCCGACGTGTGTCCCGTCGACTGTATCGATCTGCGATCGCTCCGCGCGGTGCTGCACGACGATGGCGCCGACGGCGCGCTCAGGACGAGCGACGGGCGGCCCATCGCGCTCGCCGCGCACCCCGACGCGCCGGCCATGGCCCTGCTCAAAGACGAGACGATGTGCATCCGCTGTGGCCTCTGTGCGCGGAAATGCCCGGTGGGCTGCATCACGATGCAAGGCTTCTACCGGCCCGACGAGAAACGGTTGCTCGCTCCCTGCGAGCGCGTGGTGTGAAAGGAGACCTGCCGCATGCCGCTCATCGATGACCTCCGCGCCGACGTCGGCGACGACGTGCTCCGGCGGCGAAAATTTCTCGGCGTACTCACCGGCTCGACGTTCGCGATCGCGGGCATCGGCACCACCATCACCATGGTGGGCTACCTGCGCCCCAACGTGCTGTTCGAGCCGCCCACCAAGTTTAGCGTGGGCAGACCCGAGGACATCCCGGTGGGCGCGCTGGTGGTGCTGCCCGAACAGAAGCTCTACATCGTGCACGCCGAGGAGGGGTTCATCGCGCTCAGCGCGGTGTGCACCCACCTCGGCTGCATGACGCGCTACGAGCAGGCGGAAGAGCGCCTCGTTTGTCCGTGCCACGGCAGCGTGTTCTCCACGAGCGGCGTGGTGACGGAGGGGCCGGCGCCCAAGGCCCTCGAGCGTCGGCACATCGAGCTGAAAGACGGCGTGCTCGTGGTGGATACGGCGACGACCACCGCCGACGACTTCGTGCTGGAGGTGTGAACGCCATGAGCCCACCCACTCCATCGACCACCACCACCCCGAGCGCAGCGAAGCGCGTGCTGCGCTCGGTGGTGCGACACGGCTTCCCGGACACGAACCGCAACCGTGCCCTCGCGGTCTTCACCAACTTCTTCCTGCACATGCACCCGGTGAAGGCGCGCGTCCGGGCCATCGCGTTCACCCGCACCTTCTATTTGGGCGGTCTCAGCGCCGCGATGTTCTTCATCCTCATCGTGACCGGCCTCTTGCTGATGTTCTACTACCATCCAACCGTTCCGCGCGCGTACGAGGACATGAAGGACCTCGAGTTCGTGGTGACGGCGGGGGTGTTCTTGCGCAACCTCCACCGCTGGGCCGCGCACGCGATGGTGGCGCTCGTGTTCCTGCACATGGTGCGAGTGTTCTTCGCCGGCGCCTACAAGCCGCCGCGCGAGTTCAACTGGGTGCTGGGAGTGGGCTGCCTGCTCATCACGGTGCTGATGAGCTACACGGGGTACCTCCTCCCCTGGGACCAGCTGGCGCTGTGGGGGGTGACGGTGGGCACCAAGCTCGCGGACGCGGTGCCGCTCATCGGCGAGGACATCTCGTTCTTGCTGCTCGGAGGCAACCGCGTCGACGAGAACACGCTGGTGCGCTTCTACGTGCTCCACGTCGCCATCCTGCCCGCGGCCCTGTTGATGCTCATCAGTGTGCACGTGTGGCGCGTGCGCAAGGATGGCGGGATCTACATCCCGGACGAGGAGCGCGGCGAGACCACGGTGGGAGCCGAGGCGGACGCGGCGGAGGCGAAGGAGGCCGACGATGGCGAGAGCTGAAGCCCGTGTCGTGGTCGCCGACGACGCCAAGCGTGAGCCAACGCGCCTCGTGGTAGTGCAGGAGGAGGTGCGGCCGGCCGTCGACCTGTGCGACGACGAGATGGTGATGACCTTCCCTCACCTCCTGGTGCGGGAGCTCATCGCGCTGGTGGCGGCCTCGTTCGTGCTCGTTGTGGTGTCGCTCCTTTTCGACGCGCCGCTCGAGGAGCTCGCCAACGCGGAGAAGACCCCCAACCCCGCCAAAGCGCCCTGGTACTTCCTCGGGCTGCAAGAGCTGCTCCACTACTATCCGCCGCTCGTGAGCGGGGTGGTGATCCCGGGTCTCGCGGTGGCGGGCCTGGTGGTGGTGCCCTACTTCAAGGTCAACCTCGAGCGCCAGAGCATCTACGCCGGGCGCCGCGCGAGCGCGGTGGTGGCGGTGTTGGTCGCCGTCGGCGCTTCGCTGACCGCGCTGTTCTACTTCACGGGCGCCCACCCTGTGTGGCCCCTCATCGGCCCGACCTGGCTCGTCGGGGCCATGATGATCGCGCCGGCGGTGCTCCCCGAGAGCGGCGTGAAGCGCTGGCTCGCCACCCGCAGCGTGCCGTTCTGGGTGTTCTTCTGGTTCCTCGTCGTGAGCGTGGTGCTCACGATCATCGGCGTGTTTTTCCGCGGCCCGGGGTGGACCTTCACCCTGCCCTGGCGTGACGGGATTTTCTACTGATGTCGATCGAAGCGAAACAGCGACGTCAGGCGGACACTCTCTTCCGCCTCCTCCACGTGCTCGCGGGCCTCACGGTGCTGTTCGTGCTCGCGCTCGCGATCGCGCCGGCCAAGGCCTACTTCAGCGAGTGGCGCGTGATCCAGAACGCGTACAACGCCCGCGCGGCCGCGGCCGGAGCGCCTCCCATCGAGGTGCGCCTCCGCCAGATCTGGCGGCCGGAGGCGGGGGTGACGGATCGCTGCACGAGCTGTCACGTGGCCATGGGCGGCGAGCCGCCGCTCGTCGACGGGGGGCCGCTCTACGGGGCTCACCCCGAGGTGCACCACGACGTGACCACGATGGGCTGCACCCTGTGTCATCGCGGCCAGGGCCGCGCGACGACCAAAGACGCCGCCCACGGCTACGTCAAGCACTGGGAGGATCCGATGCTCCCGAGCCATCTCCGAGAGGCCTCCTGTGGCACGTGTCACGAGCGCGGCGCGCGGGTGCCGCCGCTCGCCACGCTCGAAGAGGGGGCCTACCTGTTCGAGCTCCACGGCTGCCAGACCTGTCACGAGGAGGGGCGCGTCGGCCCGAACCTCAGCGGCGCGGCCCTCAAGGGCTACGACCGCGCGTGGCAGGTGAAGCACCTGAAAGATCCCGGAGCGACGGTGGAGGGCTCGAGGATGATGCGCTTCGGCCACCTCACCGACGACGAGGTGGACACGCTGGTGACGTACATGGAGGCGCTCATCGGCGCTCCGCTGCTCGCGCGCGGCAAGGCGCTCGCGATGGAGCTCGGCTGCCGCGGGTGCCACGCCATCGGCGGCGTAGGAGGCGAAGACGGGGCGGAGCTTTCCAACGTGGGTGCCAAGTCTCACGTCGACTTCGACTTCACCCACGTGGACGGGCCGCACACCGTGGAGAACTGGCACCGGGCCCACCTCCGCGATCCCCAGCGCGTGTCGCCCGGCTCGGCGATGCCTGCCTACCGGCTGCCCGAGCGCGACGAGCAAGCGCTGCTCACCTACATCCTGTCGCTGCGAAGGCCGGCGGTGCCGATGGAGCTGCTGCCCAAGCGGACGGTGCTCGCACGACTCGAGGAGCGGCGCGACTTCCCCAGCGACGGCGCCGCGATGTTCGGCGTGTTCTGCTCGGCGTGCCACGGCGACGCGGGCCAAGGGCGCGTGATGCCTTCCTTCGGCAGCACCGTGCCGAGCATCACGAACACCGATCTGCTCGCCGTGGCCAGCGAAGGGTACCTGCGGCGCACGCTCGACAAGGGCCGGCCCGGCCGGCACATGCCGGCGTGGGGCACCAAGCAAGCGGGCCTCAGCGCCGCCGAGGTGGACGCGCTGCTCGCGTTCATCGCGGAGCACCGCCCCACCCCGCCACCTTTCGAGGTGGTGCAGGCCTCCACGCCCGACGTCGCGGTGGGTGCCTCGCTCTACGGCCACGACTGCGCCGGATGCCACGGCGTCGCCGGCGAAGGCACGGTCATCGCGCCGAGTCTCGTGAACGCCGAGCTGCTGTTCGTGGCCAGCGACCGCTTCCTCTACGAGACCATCGCCAAGGGTCGCCCCGACACGGCGATGCCCGCGCACGGACACTACGACGGGGAGATGCTCGCGAGCCTCATCGCGTGGATCCGCTCCCACCAACCAACCGCGCCCGGGCGCGCTGGCGACGACGTCGCGGTGGCGAAGCACGATGGAGAGACGCGAGCCACCGACGGGGGCGCGAACGGCGCCGCACCGTGGGACGCACCGCTCGCCGCCAAGGTGTTCCCCCGCCTCTTCGTGAGTCGACTCGACGACTACCGCGCCGGCGGCAACGCAGCCCATGGCGCGCTCCTCTTCGAGCAGACCTGCCGCGGTTGCCATGGAGAGCGTGGCCACGGCGGTATCGCCCCCGCCATCGGAACCCCCGGCTTCGTCGACACCGCCAGCGACGGCTTCATCGCCGGCTCGATCCTGCTCGGGCGCGGGCAGCGCGGCATGCGCTCGTTCGACGAGCAGGGCCTCGCCGGCATGACCGAGAGCGAGGTGTCCGACATCATCGTGTTCCTGCGCCAGTCGGCCGCAGAGCTCGGACACGGTCGCCCCATGAGCCGCGTCCACGCCAACGTGGAGCAGGGCAAGCAGCTCTACGCCGAGCTGTGTGTCGGCTGTCACGGGGAGAACGGAACCGGCCGCACCGCCCCCGCGCTCAACAACCAGGGCTTCCTCGACGCGGTCACCGACGGCTTCTTGCAAGCCACCATCGTGCGTGGCCGCCGCAACACCGCCATGCGCGCCTGGGCCACGGGCGGCTACGGCTTCGCCGAGCTCACCCCCGAGGAGATCAACGCCCTCGTCGCCTACATCCGCAGCTGGCACCTCGCCTCGACCACGAGCTCCAAAGGAGGGAGCTGACCATGCGACTGAAGCTCGAGCCCCAGTCCCGACGACATTTCCTCAAGCTGTTCGGCGCGACCGGCTGTGCGACGGCGGCGAGCCTCGCCGGCTGCAAGCCCGACAAGGACAAGGAGCTCGTGAGCCAGCAGGTGGCCGCGCTCCGTGGCGCCAAAGGCAAGGTGGAGTACGCCGCGCAGTGCCCCTATTGCGGGGTGGGCTGCGCGACGCTGATCCAGACCGACGCGGGCAAGATCGTGGGCATGGTGCCGGATCAGCTGAGCCCGGTGAACGCGGGCGTGCAGTGCATCAAGGGACTCGCCGCCTGGGAGCCCACCTACACCGATCGCCTCACGGCGTGCCTCGTGCGTAAGGACATGAGCGATCCTCTCAGCGGGCACGTGTCGGGCTCGAAGGGGAAGTTCGGCGACGACGTGTGGCGTGAGGTGCCCTACGAGGAGGCGTCGAAGCTCGCGGCCGAGAAGATCGCGGCCATCACCAAGAAGTTTGGCGGCAACACGGTGGGCCTCTACGGCTCGGGGCAGCTCACGCTCGAGGGACAGTATCTCGAGAACAAGTTCATGAAGGGCGTGCTCGGCTCCAACACCATGGAGGCCAACGCGCGCATGTGCATGACGAGCGCGGTGACCGGCTACATCGCCTCGCTGGGCTCCGACACCCCACCGGGCTGCTACGAAGACATCGAGCTCTGCGACTTCATCTCGTTCTGGGGCCACAACCCCCGCGAGGCCCACCCCATCATCTTCTGGCGCGCCGCCGATCACAAAAAGAAGAACGGCATCCCCACCCTCGTGGTCGACCCTCGCCGCACCGCCACCGTGCAGGGCTTCGAGGCCATCGACAGCAAGAACAGCTACCACGGGCAGCTCATCAACGCCGACATCTCGTTCCTCAACTCGATCGCGCACGTGCTGCTCCGCGACCACAGCGACGTGATCGCCACCGCGTTCCTCGAGAAGCACGTGGAGGGGGCCGACGAGTATATCGAGGGCATCAAGAAGCGCTACGCGCCCGAACAGACCCAGAGCATGACCGGCCTCGATCCGGCCTTCGTGGAGACCATCGCCAACGAGTGGGCGGTGGCGACCCGAAAGGGCAACGAGCGCGGGACGGGCGGCGTCGTGACGTTCTGGGGCATTGGTTACAACCAGTCGATGCACGGCCAGCACAACGTGTGGAGCATCGTGAACCTCCACCTGTTGACCGGCAACATCGGGCGCCCGGGGGCCTGCCCCTTCTCGCAGACCGGTCAGCCCAACGCGATGGGCGAGCGCCTCACCGGCGGACTCACCGGGCGGCTCCCCTACAACATCGGGCTCGACGACGAGAAGCACCGCGGCTGGATGGCCGAGCAGTGGGGCATCCCGAAGGCCGAGCTCGACAACGTAGCCACCCAGCAGAACCCGGGGATGGCCATCGGCATGATGGAGCGGGCGATCAAGGGGGACGTGCACGCCATGTTCCTCATCTACGCCACGCACATCGATCTGCCCGAGGTGAAGACGCTGGTGCGGCCCGCCCTCGAGCGCACCTTCGTGATCGCGCAGGAGATCTACCGACACGCCCCGAACCTCCTCTACGCCGACGTGGTGTTCCCCGCCGCCACCTGGGGAGAGTGGGCGGGCGGGGTGTACATCAACTCCGAGCGGCGCCTGTACGTGGTGGACGGCATGGAGAGCGCGCCCCCGATGACGGTGAACGGCGAGGCGGTGAAGGACGCCGAAGGGAAGCCGATCATGTGCAAGCCCGACATGGACATCGTGATCGACAAGGCCATCGAGATCGCCGATCTGCTCGGGAAGGACGGGCACAAGCTCTTCCCCTACAAGAAGCTGCCGAGCGGCTTCTACGACCCGGCCGAGGTGTTTCGTGAGTTCATCGCGGCGTCGAAGGGCACCGACACCGATCTCACGGGGATCCTCGAGGTGGAGGCGCAAGACCAGAAAGACCCGTACACGCAGCTGCGAGACCTGCGCGGCATCTTCTGGCCGGCCCCCTCCGCCGCGCTCGCGCGCAAGGGTGGCGTGAAGCGTCGCTACATGTTCCAGGAAGACGGCTGGACCGAGCGCCCCTACGGCGCGTTCCGGCGCTCGGGCGGCAAGGCCAAGATGAAGCTCTGCGAGCAGGACTACACCGATCGTGAGCTGCACATCGCCAAGCTCCGTGACTACGGCATCGAACGGAAGAAGTTCACCATCGACAACATGGCCGACCTCATCGCGATCCGCGACCGCGGTCTCACGCCGGAGCTGCCCGACCTCGAGCATCAAGGCAAGCCGGGGGCGCTCGTGCCCGACGACGCCTACCCTTTCTGGCTCCTCCTCGGGGTGGTGTACGAGCACTTCCACACCGCCAAGACGATCCGCGGGGCGACCACGCGCCGGCTCTTGCCCGAGCAGTATGTGGAGATGCACCCACGCGACGCAGAGAACTACGGCATCAAGGACGGCGACTGGATTCGAGTGAGCACGCGGCGCGGCAGCTATATCGGCCGCGCTCAAGTGGACGGGGCCAACAGCAAGGTGCGCCCCGCGCGCAACAACGTGCTCGAGGGGATGCTCTTCAGCCCCTGGAACTTGTCGGTGGCCGACTCGGCCGAGCCAGAGAAGAACCGCTGGCTGGTGAACGAGACCTCGCACCGCGGCTGGGATCCGGTGAGCGGTCAGGCCGACTTCAAGAAGCTCGCGGCGCGAATCGAGAAGGTGAAGCCGGCATGAGGTGAGACGCACGAGCGCGCGCGTGCATGGGTGAAGCGATGAGCGACGACGAACCACGGAGAGGCACGACCAGGCGCGAGGTGCTGAAGGGCGCGTCGGTGGTGGTGGCCCTCGCCATGTACTCGCGGGCTCGAACCGGCGCCGCGCCCGACCATCATCGGATCGCCACCCAGGAGGGGCGCGCCTACATCCGCCCGCCGGGCGCGATCGACGAGGCAGAGTTCGTGAAACGCTGCATCCGCTGCCACAAGTGCGGCGAAAACTGCTCCAACAGCTGCATCCGCTTCGTAGGACCGGAGGGGCCGCCAGAGGCTCGGGGCACGCCGTACATCGTGCCCCGCGAGAAGGCCTGCATCTTGTGCCACAAGTGCAACAACGGCTGCCCGTCGGGAGCGTTGCAACCGATCGACCCCGATCACCCTGCCCTATGGGAAGAGGTGGAGATGGGCGTGGCGAAGATCGACTTCCACATCTGCGCCTCCTACCAGCAGTACATCTGCGGGATCTGCGTGCGGGCTTGTCCGCTCGAGGGCATCGCGCTGACCGCGGGCATGTGGGAGCGGCCCATCCTCGATCCGGACAAGTGCGTTGGCTGCGGCCTCTGCGAACAGGCCTGTGTGCACATGCCGCAGGCGATCCGCGTGCAGGCGAAGCCGCGACGGAGGCAGGCATGAAGCGACGTCTCACGGTGCTCCAGAACCGACAGAGGCGCCTCCCGGGGAAGGGGCGCCCGCTACAGGCCTTGCGCCGCTCTATCCAGCTCACGGTGCTCGTGATGTTGGCGGTGGTGCCGGTGCTCTCCCTCTACGCGAACCTCCGCAACCAGCGTGACGAGCTCGGGATCGCGGCGCGCCCCGACACGGCGCTCGTGCACGAGCTCGTCGCCGACGAGCCCGCGCGGGCGGCGGTCACCGAAGTGGTGCGTGGCTCGGTGTGGACCGCCAAAGTGGGGGGAACCGTAGTGAGCGATCCCCTGGCGGTGCTCGACTTCGCGGTGGCCACCCATCGCCCGCTCGACGTGTTCTTGTGGACGGCGCTCCTCCCCGTGGTGCTGAGCTTGTTGCTCGGGCGCGTCTATTGCGGCTGGCTGTGCCCGGCCGACGTGCTGTTCGAGCTCGGGAGCGCGGTGCGGCGCGTCATCGGGGTGGAGACCGACGTGCCCTTCCCGCGCGCGCTCAAGTACGTGATCCTGGGCCTCGGCGCCGTGGCGGGGGCAGTGCTCGGCGTGCAGCTCTTTGCCGAGATCTACCCGCCGCGAGTGCTGAGCGCCGAGCTCTACCTCGTGCTCACCTTCGGCGCGCTCGGGGCGGGAGCCTGGCTCTTGCTCACCATCGTCGCCTTCGAGCTCTTCGTGTCGCGGCGCTTCTGGTGCCGCTACGTGTGTCCCGGCGGCGCGCTCTACTCGCTGCTCGGACGCTACCGCGTGGTGCGCCTCGAGGTGGATCGCGCCGTGTGCACCGACTGCGGCAAGTGCCAACCAGCGTGCGAGTTCGGGCTCGATCCGAGCCACGGCGCCTTCGGGCAGGAGTGCAACAACTGCGGCCTCTGCGTGCGAGCCTGCGCTCCGCGCGCGCTGAGCTGGCGCGTCGGCATGCGACCGCGGGGTGGACGCGACGTGCGGGCGCCGCTCGAGCCCGGGGCGCCCCCCGAAGACGGCGCGACGAACGGGTCGCACGCGAGGCGCGGTCACCGAAAGGAGGGGCGCCGTGCTCACGCGGCGTGAGCTCGTCTCGAAGCTGTGGGCCGGTGCCAAGGCGCTCGCCGCGGGGGCGCTCGCCTTCGCGGGGCTCGAGCGGCTCTCGGGCGCCTTCGCCGATGCGGTGGCGGCGCCGCCAGCGCAGGCGCCGGTGCGCCCTCCTGGGGCGGCGAGCGAAGACGAGCTCTTCGCGCGGTGTACGCGCTGTTTTCTGTGTGGTGAGGCCTGTCCAAGCCTGGCCATCGTGTTCGTGGAGCGGGTGGTGGGGGCGCAGCCTATGATGCGGCCGCCGAGGGGCATGCTCGCCTCGGAGAACACCCCAGAGCGCGCTCCCGAGTGGCACGCGGACGGAACGCCTTTCGTGTTGCCGTGGCACACCGGCTGCAACTTGTGCATGAAGTGCGGGGAGGCGTGCCCCACCGGCGCGCTCGAGCCCATCGCCGCCGAGCGCGACGCGATCCACGACACGGTGCGCATGGGCACGGCGCGGCTCGATCGCAAGACGTGCCTGCCGTGGACCCGCGTCGGCTGGTGCGGCGCGTGCTTCACCGCCTGTCCCTATCGGGGCCAGGCCATCACCGTCGACTACCAAAACCGCCCATCGGTTCACGCAGAGCACTGCGTGGGCTGCGGGCTCTGCGTGGAAGTATGTCCCATTCGTTACAAAGCCATCGCCGTCATCCCGCCCTTCGCGCCCAACATGGGCACCCTGCGCCTGGAGTAGCGGGGCCGGCGTCGAGGGGTGCCGCGCGCGCCCTCGCGGGAGCCGTGTGGCTCGCCGCCGCGACGCTCGCAGCGCCCACGGCGGCGCACCACATCCTGGGGATCCCCCACTACAAATACTCGGAGGAGTATCCGCAGATCCCGTTCGTGGAGGTGCAGGCGCGCACACCGTACAGCGACGTGCACTTCACCTACCTCCCAGGCACGCCGCGGCCCGGACAGGACGTGCGGTTCAAGCTCTACGCCAAGCGCCGCGCCGACGGGACGCCACGCACCCCGAAGATGATGGTGGAGGTGGTGAAGCACACCTTCCTCGGGGGAACGGAGCCGGTGCTCGCGCCGTTCGAGATCGAGGCTGGCGATGGCCCGGAGTCGAACGACTTCAAGTTTTTTCTGCGCTTCGAGGAGGCCGAGGCCTACGCGGTGCGGGTGCACTACCCCGACGAGTCGGGCGAGATCGAGCGGATCGACTTCCCGGTGACGATCGGCGCGACGGACGACCGCCCGCTCTTCGCGGGGGCGTTCGGCGTGGTGGCCCTCGCGGTGGCGACGGTGTTCGTCGTCAAGCGCAAGCGGCGCCCCTCGGGGAAGAAGCGCGCGAAGGAGGCATGAGATGCCGTCTTGTCACGTGATGGTCGGGCTCCCGTCGTGGGTGCTGTTCGGCGCCCTCGCGGTGACGCTCTTCGCGAGCGTGTTCGTGCTCACCCGCACCGCGCCCGCCATCACTCCCGACGGCTGGCGCTTCGAGCTCACCTCCATCGGCTGGGTGCGCTGGCTCGTGCACCGGCGCTGGTTCCAGTTTGCCGTGCAGGTGCCGCTCGTGGGCGCCCTCGGGCTCATCCTCTACGCCGGCTTCGCCGGCACCCCGGTGGCCGACCGCAACGCGGCCACCGTGCTCACCTGGACGTTGTGGTGGACGTTGCTCGTCGTGGACATCGTGCTCCTCGGGCGCATGTGGTGCCTCGTGTGTCCGTGGGACGCGCTCGCGTCGTGGGCGCGCCGTCTCGCCTTCTGGCGCCGCACCGACGAGCCGCTGGCCCTCGAGCTTCGCTGGCCCAAGTGGCTGCGCAACGTGTACCCGGCCACCTTGCTGTTCATCGGCCTCACCTGGCTCGAGCTCGGTTACGGGGTCACCTTCAGCCCGCGCGCCACCGCCATCCTTGGGCTCACCATGATCGTGCTCGCGGTGGTGCCTGCGCTCCTCTTCGAGAGGAAGTCGTTCTGCAAGTACGGCTGCCTGGTGGGGCGCATCTGCGGCCTCTACGCCATGCTCGCCCCCGTCGAGCTCCGTTCCCGTGACAAGGACGTGTGCAAGGCGTGCCGCACCAAGGACTGCCTGCGAGGCAACGAGAGAGGCTATCCCTGCCCCACCGGCCAGTGCCTCGGCACCATGGAGACGAACACCTACTGCACGGTGTGCACCGAGTGCGTGAAGACCTGTCCCCACGACAACGTGGCGATTCATCTCCGCGGGTGGGGCGGCGATCTCCACAGCTACAAGCGCCCGAAGAAGGACGAGGCCATGCTCGCCCTCGTCATGTTGTCGTTGAGCTCGTTTCACGGCCTCACCATGACCCCCACCTGGGTGGAGCTCGTGGGGACGCTGCGGAAGGCCACCGGCCTCTCCCCCATCGCCACCTTCAGCCTCGGCATGGTGGCCATCCTGATCTTGCCTGCTGCCCTCTTCCTCGGCGCGAGCGCCCTGGCTGCGCGCGCGAAGGGGTGGAAGGGCGGCTCGCTCATGGCCCGGAGGAGCGCGGCCGACCGCACGTGGACGGTGGCGAGCGCCTACGCCTATCCGCTCATCGCGGTGGCCCTCACGTATCACCTCGCGCACAACGCAGGGCACTTCCTCACCGAGGCGGCGGTGGTGGTGCCGGTGCTCTCGGATCCGCTCGGCCGCGGCCAGGATCTGTTCGGCACCGCGAGCTTCGTTCCGCAGCCGCTCACCAGCATGCCCGTGGCGTGGACCCTCATGGTCACCCTCGTGCTCGTCGGGCACGTATGGGCCTTGCGGGCACAGCGCATGGCCGCCGAGCGGCTCCGCGACACTGCCCGCCTCGGCGCGCCGCCCGCGAGCGCCCGCCTCGTGATGGCGGGCTACGTGCTCCTCGCCACCGCCGCCAACCTCTGGCTCCTCGCCCAGCCGATGGAGATGCGCACCGGCCTCTGAGGGTCACGCCACGCGGTTCATCGCGAGGCGCTCAGGCGTTGGGCGGCGCGTGGGGGTGTGCACGTGCGAGCTGCTCCATCGGGGCGGGCTCTCGCGGGGGCACCATGGCGTTGCCATGGGCGTGTGCGCGCTCGCGGATGGACGACAGCTTGTGCTCGAGGGGAGACCAGTCGTCGTGCTCCGCGATGGCGGACCAGATCGTTTCGAGCTCGTCGATGACGAGATCGCAGGGGTCGTCGCGCTGGAAGTAGGGGTGCTCGAGCCGCTCTGGTCGCGCCGTCGCGTAGCCGCCCCAGATCGCTCGAAGCCGGTGGAACGGGGCCCCGTCGTAGAACGCACGACGGGGTCCCTCGAGGGCACGGGTCGCGCTCCGCTCGCCGCCGTACCAGTCGTGAAAGAAGGGGTCGAAGGGCACCTGCGACGCTTCGAGGTAGTCGAAGGTGGCGCGCACGAGGTCGTCGTCGAAGGGCGCCCCTCGCGGCGACAGGCCGAGCCGCCGCGCGAGCGCGGCCCCGAGGGCGGTCGCGATCTCCTCATCGAACACGGAGATGGCTGCCTCCAACGTCGTGTCGGAGGCGATGGCGCGGAGCGATTTGGCGAGCTCTCCGAGGTTCCAACGCATGGCCTGGGGCTGGCGGCCGTACGCGTAGAGGCCGCCGTGGTCGAAGTAGGCGGCGGTGAAGGTGGCGTCGAAGTGAGGCAGGAAGCGATAGGGGCCGTAGTCGAAGCTCTCCCCGGTGACGTTCACGTTGTCGGAGTTGAGCACGCCGTGCACGAAGCCGGCCGCCATCCAGGCGGCGCAGGTTGTCGCGACGAGGCGGCTCACGGTGCGCACGAAGCGCTCGAGCGCGCCGTCGTCGCGCGCGACGTCGGGGAACAGGTGTTGCGCACAATGCTCGAGGAGCGCATACAGCGCGGCGGTGTCTCGGTGGTACGCCAGCCGCTGGAAGGTACCGATGCGCACGTGCGAGTGGCTGAGCCGCACGAGCACGGCCGAGCGCGTAGGCGACGGCTCGTCGTAGCGCTCGAGGCGCTCGAACGTCTCGAACAGGCTGAAGGTCTTGCTCGTGTTTACGCCGCGCGCCTCGAGCATCTCGGTGGCGAGCACCTCCCGCACCCCCCCTTTGAGGGTGAGGCGGCCGTCGCCGCCACGCGAGTAGGGCGTCGTGCCGCTCCCTTTGGTCCCGAGATCGAGGAGGCGACCATCGCAGCCGTCTCGGAGCTGGGCGAAGAGAAACCCTCGGCCATCGCCGAGGGCGGGGTTGTAGCTCATGAACTGGTGCCCGTGGTACCGGAGCGCGAGGGGCGTGGGCAGGTTGTCCGGCAGCGGCACGAAGCGCGCGAAGTGGTCTTCCCACTCGGTGTCGGTCAACGACGCGAGCCCCACCCGCGCCGACCACGCTCGGTTGCGGAAGCGCACTTGGTGCCGCGGGAAGCGGGCGGGCGCGACCTCGTCGTAGAGCGCGGGCAGCGCGGCAAACGCCGGCTCCGCGCGGTAGTGGGGGCCTACCGGCACGCGGGGCTCACGCTCGGTGCTCGCGGGGGGCTCGGCGCCGCCGCCGGGGCCACGCTGACGGGGTTCGACACGCGAGCCGCGTACCGCAGCGCGGGGTCGGTGTCAGCTCGCAACGCGCGCGCCTCGGGAACCGGCGGGCACGAAGAGAGGCACACTCACCCGGAGTGTGACGTACGATGGCCCGAGCGATGTTTGCACGCGTTGTCCACGGCACGCTGATGGTGGTCCTCGTGTCGCTCTTCCTTCTGGGAGGCGCGGTGGGTGGTTGCGCCGCTATCCTTGGCCTCGAGGCGGGGCGTGCGACGGACGCCGCCGGCGGCGCCGGGGGTGCGGGCGGGAGCGGCGCGAGCGGAGGCGCTGGCGAGGGCGGCGCGGACGAGCTCGACTGCGGCTCGCTCACTACCGTCCAGGACGACTTCGAAGACGCTCCCCTCCACCGCCGCTGGATCGAAGAGGCTGTTTTCCCGGGGCAAGTGGAGCACGCGACAACCCCCGGCGAGGGGAGCGTCACCTTGACATCCGGCGCCAACGGCCGGGCCGCGCTCTACACCTCCGCGGGCTATCACCTCGAGAACGCGCGCCTCTTCGCGGAGATCGAGGTGAAGAGCCTGAGCTCCGGGCGCTTCGACTTCGAGGTGCGGAGCTTCGACGGGGCGCGGTTCGCGGGGTGGCGGCTCGAGGCGGGCACGCTCACGGCGCGCTCCGACGACGCGATGGGCATGCAGAGCCATGGGTCTGCCATCCTCACCTCGGCCGAGGGGCCCCTCGGGCTCGCGATCGCCGCCACGGACACCGAGATCGTGTTCCTCACCTCGCACGATTCCGAGAGCTTCGTCGTCGTCGGCTCCCGGAGCCTCGACCTGTTCCCCAGCGACTACGTGCGCGCGCGCTTCGTCGTCGAAGGAGACGGCGCCGCGGTGACCCTGAGCTCCGTGAACGCCGACTACCCTCCCGCGCAGAACCCTGGCTGGTGTGGCCCCGACGCCATCCCCGCGAGCTTCGAGGCGGGCTGGGACGATGGCGACGGCGTCCTCGACCCCGACTGCACCGTAGGACGGGGCGAGCACCTCACCCTCACCGCGGGGCCCGACAAAGTGTGTGTGGTGCGCTCGACCGCAGCCTTCGATCTCCAAGGCAAGGAGGTCATCGTCTCGGTGGACGACGTCGCCTTCACCAACATGAGCTCGGCGGTGCTGCTAGCGCTGGCCTATGACGCGAGCAACCGCATCGGCGTGGTGCACACGGGCTCCGCCTTCAGGATACAAACCACGACGATGGGGGAGACCATCGCGACGGAGACGATCGATCATTCGCTGTTCGAAGGCGCGCACTTCAGGCTCGGGATCGCCAACACCACGCTCTTCGTGAGCACTTCCGAGGATGGCACCACCTGGTCCCCTCCCGAGGGCGTCGACATGCCTGGCGCGGCCACGGATCTGCGGATCGAGCTCGGGGTGTTCGGGCCGCCGGTGGGGGAGATCTCCGCCCGCTTCGACATCGTCGAGCCCTGAGCGCTCGGCGCAGCCTCTGCGAGGGACGCTGCCGTTCGCTCGCCCGCGCCTAGGAGCCGGCGTATCCTGCAGAGGTCATGCTCCCGCGCCGATGGCTCCGATGGTGAAGCACAGCGAGACGCAGCTCGGCGCAGTCATCGGCGGCGACTTTCGCATCGTGAGCGCGCTCGACGCGGGCGGGATGGGGGCAGTGTATGTGGCCGAGCAGCTGAGCACCGGCGCCTTGCGAGCGCTCAAGCTCATGCACGGCCGTCACCTCGACGACGAGAAGCTCCGTGAGCGCTTCATGCTCGAAGCCCGGGTGTCGGCGTCCGTGCCGAGCGAGCACGTCGTCGCCGTCATCGCGGCTGGCATCGACGAAGACTCCGGCGCGCCCTGGCTCGCCATGGAGCTCTTGGAGGGAGAAGATCTCAGCGCCCGCATGAAGCGGACCGGGCCCTTCCTCCTCACCGAGGTGCGGGCCCTCCTTCAGCAGATGTGTCACGGCCTCGCCGCCGCCCACGACGCCGGCATCGTTCACCGCGATCTCAAGCCGAGGAACATCTTCCTCGCGCGGGCGCGGGAGGCCGGAGGCTCCGAGCGCGTGAAGCTCCTCGACTTCGGCGTGGCCAAGCGTGTCTCCGCGGGGGACGACTCCACCGCGGCGGTGGGGACCCCCGCCTGGATGTCGCCCGAGCAGTCCGACCGCGGGCATCGCATCGCCCCCAGCGCCGATGTCTGGTCCCTCGGCCTCCTCACCTTCTGGATGCTCACCGGCCGCAGCTACTGGCTGTCGTTGCGCGACGACCACGGCTCGATGGAGACCTTGCTCCGCGAGATGCTCCTCGATCCGCTGGTGGTCGCCAGCGCTCGCGCCGCGGAGCTCGGCTGCAGCGCAGGCTGGCCCGCTCGCCTCGATGGCTGGTTCGCGCGCTGCGTCGCCCGCGCGCCGGGGGCGAGGTTCACCGACGCGGCCCACGCCTACCTGCGCTTCGAAGCGACACTCAGCGGCGTGGAGCTCGCCCCGACCGACACCTCGGTGACCGGGCTCCCGACTCGCTCCGACGGCGGCGACGTGTCGCCCACGCGGCGAGAACGCGCCCAAGAGGAGGCCGAGATCGAGGCCGAGGACACCAAGCGCGACAGCGCCCCGGTCGACAGCGCCCCGGTCGACAGCGCCCCGGTCGACAGCGCCCCGGTCGACAGCGCCCCGGTCGACAGCGCGGCCACCGCGAGCGAAGTCGCGGGGAGCAGCCACCGCGTCGCGCCCACGCTCGTGTCCGAGCCCGCGTGGGTAACCTCGCCGCAAGGTCCGCTCGTCCTGTCCCCGACATCACAGCCGCCCTCACGACCGCCTCTTCCCTCCTCGCAGGCGCCGCTCCTCCCTTCTCCCCCGCCGCGGAGCGCGGACGCTCCGCTCCAGCCCGCAGCACCCTCTCTGCTCCCCGTCGATCTGGAAGGGACAAACGCCGCAGGGTCGCTCGCTCGGACCACGATGGCTCCGCGACGGGACACACAGGCTCGAGCCTCGCGCGGGCGCGGGTGGGGGATCGCCGGGGCGACGCTGGTGCTCGCCGGCGCGCTCGCCACCGGGGGCTGGTGGTTGACGACCAACGCGCCGACACGTCCGTCCACGAAGACCCGAGCGGCGTCCTCGCGGCCCCTCGCGCAGGCGTCGGCGAAACCACGAGGAACGAGCGTGCGTCCAGCATCGTCCGCGAGCCCGAGCGGGCTCGTCCCGTGCATCCGGCACGCTTCCGTCTGCAAGGCGGTGTCGATCGATCCCGACGCGCCCATCGATCTCCAGGCGCAGGTGGCCCTCGCGAGCGCCTTCGCGCGCGAGCTCGAGCCCGAGAGCCACCTGCAGCTGGTGCACACCCGCGAGCTCAAGCACGGCAAGCCCGTCGGGGATGGTCGCTACATCACCGGAGCGGTGTTTCTCGTCAAAAACGGCGCAGGGGGGAAGCTCCACATCAACGTCGAGCCTGGCCTCATGGTGGCCACGCGCGACCCCGTCAAGGCAGAGAGATCGAAGCCGCTGCCTCCGCCAACCTGTACCATCGGCAGCATCCTCGCGGCGGCCAAGGCACAAGGCCACGCCGAGGACGAGACCTTCAGGCTCGCCTACCTCGAGGTGAACGGGAGGCCCACGTACAGCCTCATGGATGGTGGTGGAATCACGCTCATGTTTCTGAATCAGGAGTGCCGAGCGATCAACCCACGCCGTGACGTACCGCAGATCCTGCGGTGACGGCACCGATCATCACGCGCCCAGGGCTCGGATGGTGAAGCGACGCAAGACGCAGACCGGCGACGTGATCGGCGGCGACTTTCGCATCGTGAGCCCGCTCGACGCGGGTGGGATGGGCGCGGTGTTCGTCGCCGAGCAGCTGAGCACCGGGGCCCTCCGGGCGCTCAAGCTCATGCACCGTCACCACAGGGGCGACGACAAGCTGCGCGAGCGCTTCATGCTCGAGGCCCTCGTCTCGGCGTCGGTACCGAGCGAGCACGTCGTCGCCGTGATCGCGGCGGGGATCGACGAGGGGTCGGAGGCGCCCTGGCTCGCCATGGAGCTGTTGGAGGGGGAAGATCTCGCCGCTCGGATGAAGCGGACCGGACCGCTCCCCCTCACCGAGGTGCGGGCCCTCCTTCAGCAGATGTGTCATGGCCTCGCCGCCGCCCACGACGCGGGTATCGTGCACCGCGATCTCAAGCCACGGAACGTGTTCATCGCCCGAGCGCGGGAGGCGGGGGGCTCCGAGCGCGTGAAGCTCCTCGACTTCGGCGTGGCCAAGCGCGTCGTCGCGGGGGACGACTCCACGGCGGCGGTGGGGACCCCCGCCTGGATGTCGCCCGAGCAGTCGGACCGCGGGCATCGCATCGCCCCCAGCGCCGATGTCTGGTCCCTCGGCCTCCTCACCTTCTGGATGCTCACCGGCCGCAGCTACTGGCTGTCGTTGCGCGACGACCACGGCTCGATGGAGACCTTGCTCCGCGAGATGCTCCTCGATCCGCTGGTGGTCGCGAGCGCCCGCGCCGCCGAGCTCGGCTGCACGCAAGCGTGGCCCGCTCGCCTCGACGGCTGGTTCTCGCGCTGCGTCGCGCGCGCGCCAGACGCGAGGTTCACCGACGCCGCCCACGCCTACCTCCGCTTCGAGGCCACCCTCGGCGGTGTCGCGCTCGAGCCGAGCGTCGTCGCGCCGACGCTGCTCTCCGAGCCCGCGTGGGACACGACGCAGGTCGATCCGCTCCCTCCCTCCCACCTCCCTCGACCCCCGGCGGAGCTGCCTCCGTCCGCGTCGCTGCCGCCCTCCACGCAGACGCCCCACCTCGCACCGCTCCACGCCTCCGCGCGATCGCCCGTGTCTCCAACGACTCCCCCAGACCTCGGCGCGACCCACACGCAGCCAACTCCCCCAGACCTCGGCGCGACCCACACGCAGCCAACTCCCTCAGACCTCGGCGCGACCCCCACCAGGGTCTCGCTCGCGCGCGAGCACGGCGCTCCTCGCGAAGAAGTCGGGCGGCGCTCGTGGAGCAGACGCAGAGGGGCCATCGTGGGCGCGTCGTTGACGCTCGCAGGCGCGCTCGCCGTCGGCGCCTGGTGGCTGACGACCGCCGCCGACGTGGAGGCGCCCCGCTGGCTAGTGGACGGACCGGATCCGTGTCGCGGCAAGGTGAAGCTCTGCAAGCCGGTGTCGATCGCTCGCGACGCCCCTCTCGATCTCCAGGAGCACGTGAGACTCGCGAGCGAGTTCGCCCGCGAGGTCGAGCCGCGCGCGCGCGAGCTGCACGTGTTCCGCGTCGAAGAGCTTCGGGACGGCAAGCCCGTCGACCACCGGGCCTACCTCTCGTCCGCGACGTTCGGAGCGCCCCGCGGAGAACCCCGCCTGCTCAACGTGCTGGTGGCCCACGACCACATCGTGGCGGTACCGAATCCGGCCCACGGGGGCCTCCATGCTGCGATTCCCCCACCCACCTGCACGCTCGAGAGCATCACCAAGGCCGCCGCTGCCGGCGGACATCCGGCCACCGAGCCCTTCTCGCTCATCTACATGGAGGCCCTGGGGAGCCCGACCTACCTGGTGGAATCACGTGGCGGCGGCTCGCGCATCATGATCGACGCGATGTGCCGCCGCATCCACGGAGCCCCCTGAGCCGGAGCGACGACACACTCGATGCAGACCGTGTCGTCCGAGCTGGCTAGACTGGTGGCGTGAGCGAACGGACCGATGACCCATCGACCGCTACCCTGGCGCCAACCCAGCTGGTGTTGCCGTTGGCGATCGAGCTCGCGGTCACCGAGGGCCCCGACGCGGGCAAGGCGCTCGGGCTCGGGGCCGGCGCGTTCCTCGTGGGCAAGTCGAGCCAGTGCGATCTGACGCTCGACGATCCGGGGGTGTCACGGCGACACCTCGAGGTCACCCTCCACGCGTCCGCGCTGCGTGTTCGCGACCTGGGCTCGCGCAACGGGTCGTTCTTCCAGGGCGCGCGTTTCGACTGCGTCGACGTGGGGGTGGGCGCCACCATCCGCGTGGGGAGCACCACGCTGCGGGTGCAGGTGCCGGCCGACGACGAGCCTCTCTCCGACCACTTCGGTGAGCTTCGAGGCCACGGCCGCGCCATGCAGGACGTCTTCCGCCTCTTGCGCCGGGCCGCCCGCTCCACGATGCCGGTGCTCATCCAAGGCGAGACCGGCACCGGCAAGGAGGTGGCGGCGCGCGCGATTCACGAGGCCTCGGCTCGCGGCGGCGCGCTGGTCGTATGCGATCTGGCCGCGATGTCGCCGACCCTCATCGACAGCGAGCTGTTCGGCCACGCGCGGGGTGCGTTCACGGGGGCCGACGCCGAGCGCGCGGGCGCCTTCGAACAGGCCGATGGAGGCACCCTGTTTCTGGACGAGCTCGGCGAGCTCGACGTCTCCTTGCAGCCGCGGCTCCTGCGCGCGCTCGAGACGGGTCAGGTGAAGCGGGTGGGCGAAAACCACTATCGCAAGGTAGACGTGCGGATCATCGCCGCCACCAACCGCGATCTCCAGTCCGACGTGGCGGCCCAGGCGTTTCGGTCCGACCTCTACCATCGGCTCGCGGTGTTCTGCGTGACCTTGCCCCCGCTGCGCGAGCGACGCGACGACATCGGGCTCTTGGTGGAGCACTTCATGAGCCGCGCCGCGCCGACCGCCACGGTGACCATGGCCCCGGATGCGCTCGCGGCGCTCGTTCGGCACGACTGGCCGGGAAACCTGCGGCAGCTGCGCAACGTGGTGGAGCGTGCGATGGCTCTCTCGGGGGGGCGGACGATCTCCGCCGAGCTCTTCGGCCTCGAGGAGGAGGTCCCCGGCGCGAGCCCAGCGGGCGGCGGTGCGAACGACGTGCTGCTGCCGTTCAAGGCGGCGAAGGGGCGCCTGGTCGAGGCCTGGGAGCACGACTACCTCAAGGAGCTCATGACGCGCTGCGAGGGCAACGTGTCGCTGGCGGCGCGCCGCGCCGGCGTGAACCGCGTGCACCTGCACCGGCTCCTCCGCAAGCACGGCTGGGACGCCGAGTGAGCCGCGTCGCCCACGCGCCGCCTTCACGCTGCTCGAGATGGAGGCTGCTGGAGGGAGAGGGCGTCACCGCGCGCGCCACCTTCAAGCCGGCGGGGCGCCGAACGCGAGCTCGCACAACGCCGGATCGGAGAAGATGGAGCTGGGGGCGCCGTGCTCGATCGGCGCGTGCTCCTCGTTGTACTCGAACGTCGCGGCGATGGGGCGGCCCTCCGCGTCGCTCTGGTACCAGCCGATGATCTCTCGAAACGGCACCTCCCCGCCGGGATCCGGGACACGGCCGTCGATCACGTAGACGTGCTCGCCGGGCCGCACCCGAGCCGCGCGGAGGAGGCTGGGCTTTAGCGCGCGCTCTCCGCGCATGTAGCTCCGGTGCAGCTCGTCGAAGGCCTTCATGAGGGTCAACGTCTCCCACGCCGGCTCCGTGTGGCGCAGCTCGACGGCACCGACGATGGCGCTGGCGGGGACATCGCGCACCCCCGGCGGTCGTCGGAGCGCGACCAGCGCAGTGGCCGGCGTCGTCTTGTCGATGGCGTAGAGCTCGAGGGGGTCCATGGCTTCTCAGTTGGGAGTGAACATTTCGACCACGCGGCCGTCCTGCCAAATGTAGGTGGTCCAGCCCCGGGTGGCCGACCACGGGATGCCCCGAGAGTACGCTACCTCGAGGTTGCTCGTGTTCATGATCCCCGGCACCGAGTTGACGTCGACGCCCCCTGGGTGATCGATCACGTAGCGGTAACCCAAGACCTGCCCGTTGGCTGGCGGCGGCCCGCCCGTCGCCCACTCCGGGAGCTTGGCGTTGGGCATCAAGGCGTACTGCCCGGCCACGTCGGCGTCCCGCGACGTGCTCACCCATTGGCTGGGGGGGCGCTTGGCCATCATGTGCTCGTCGAGGCTGATTTTCCCGTCGCTCCCTCTGAAGCCACCGGCGGCCTTGATCTCGGCCGGTGAGCGCTGGTCGCCGCGATAGGCGGGTCCGTTCCAGCGCTGATCGGGGAGCACGTCGGCCTCGTCGAAGACCTCTTCGGCGTGCTTCTTCTTCGCAGCGCTCGGCGCGTCCTTGCGCGGGTGGACCTGCACTCCATCGGAGCCCGCTCCCGGCCCCGCGACCGCTGGTTGCGCTGGCGCGTCGGCTGCTGCCGCCCTCGGAGGCGCCCCTTGGGCCGCTGCCCCCGCCTTGGCGCCTTGGCCGCCCGACTTGGCCCCGCGCAACACCTTGCCCGCGGGCACCGCCGCGAACACGAGATCGGCGGCCGCCTCCGGCTGGCCGCTCGCGAGCTCGCCCACGAAGGCGCTCGCGGTGTCGATGGGGCTCTCGATCACCTTCTGCATGGCGTCGCCCGAGGCCTTCATGGCCTCGTTCGCCTCCGCTCGCCAAGTCGGACCGACGATGTCGGAGAGGGGGAGGCCTGCGGCGTTCTGCACCACGTTCACGCCGAGCTCCACCACCGTCCCCCCGATGAGCACCGTGCTCTTCACAAGGCCGGCCGCGTTGTCGTAGAGGCGTCCCCCGAAGCGACCGAGCCAGCTCCCCTGGAGCTCGGGGAGCGGCTTCACCGCCGGCGCCGCGCTGGCTTGTGCGACGGCCTTGGGCGCGGGCTCCCACGTGGCGCCCTCGGGGAGCGCGGCCGCCATGGGCCGCTCGAGCTCCGGGTTCGTCGACGCGCTGAAGGTGCCGTCGGGGTTCACGTGGGTGAGAGGGCTATCGTTGAGGTAGACGAGCTTGCCCTCGGTGTTGGGCGTCCCGTCGGGCCCATTGCAGTTCATGAGCCATACCGTGCTCTCCCGCACGGTGGGGCGTCCGTTGACGTGGACGGTGGCGGAGAGGTCGTCTTTGGGCCGGCAAGCGCCCCGAACCACGCCGCTCTTCACCCCGCGGTCGCCCGGCTCGTTGCCGTACACCGTCGACAGCCGCGAGCCGAGGTTCGAGGCCTGGCCCCCGCGAAAGAACACGTCGGTGCTGGGGGACGCGTTGTCGGTCTCCAGCGCCACGATGAAATACGAGACGTTGCGGGTACCTTTTCGGCACACATCCGGCGAGGTGCACACCACCACCGGCTGCTTCACCACGGAGCTGGCTTCGCGCGTCGCCACGTCAGGCCGCCTTGCTCGCGGGGGTTCCTACTTCGTCGAGGCGCACCATTCGCAGCTCGAGGCGGTCGATGGTCTCGCTGGCCGGGAGCACGACCCGCCAACAGAGGAGCGCGCGATGGTCGGCGGGCGACTCGCCCGCGAGCTCGAAGTGAACGGTGTCGAGCTGCAGCCTCACCGCGGCGAGCCGCGTGCCGCGACGTGCGAGCGCGAACACGCAGAAGCCGGGCAGCTCGGTGAGGTAGCTACCGCCTCCCGGCCGCAGGTTCACGAGCTCCACGCGCTCGTCGCCGCGCAGGTAGCCGGGGTGCACGAGATCGGGGTGCGCGCTGTTGAAGTAGGCGTAGTCGAAGTCGCGCGGGATGAGCGGCCACTGCGACTTCAGCCACGCCTCGTCGCAGGTGCCGGCGCGACTCGCCCTTGGTTCGAAGAAGGCCGGGAGGGGAGCGACGCCGCGTGGGCGATAGCGCTGGCCGGCGCGGTGGATGGGCTCATCGGTGGCCACGACCTGGGGGGCGTCGATGGGGTCGCGGGTGGACACGCCACGCGGCAAGAACCCCGTGCCCACCGGGTTCTGTTCCTCCTCCACGAGCACGCCGTCGATGAGGTGGCTGCCACCGAAGGCGCGCTCGTAGGTGAGCGGCACCCGAAGGCACGGCGCCGGCTCGGTGAGGCCCCACCCCGTCACCGCGCGGTGTCGCCACACGTGCGGCCCACGCACCGACAGATCGCGGCAGACGTCGCCCACACGCACGCGCACCGGCCACGAGGCCGAGGCCCGCCCGTTCGGCGCCCACGCGACTGCGTCGAGGTGGATGTCGCTCGTCGGCTTGAAGGTGGCGAGCGCGGTGTCGCGGGAGAGGCTCGAGGTGCGCTCCCCCTCTCGGTAGCGCTCCGTCACCGCGAGCGGCAGCTGCTCCACCGCCGGCCTCATGGGGCCGGTGGCGTCGAGCGAGAAGGTCCCCTGCGCGCACACCACGCGGAGCGTCGAGCCATCGTGGTGATGACGATCGAAGGCGAGGTGAGGCCAAGGCGTGTAGTTGACGAGCATCATGGTCACACCGCCGCGTCGAAACGCACGCCAAGGAGGTTTCCAATCAACGTCTCGCCCATCGCGACGATGTGGGGCGCGGCCAGGCCGACGATCGCGAGAGGGACCGGTTCGCGCTCGACAGCCTCGACGATCGCCAGCGCGTCCGTCACGCTCCGAGGGGGTCCCGCCTCCATCGCGACCGCGTAGCGCTCGCGGCGCCACCAGAGCGTCGCCATGTCGGTCAGAGCCTCGTGATGGATGGTCCCCACCGCCTCGCGCGCCTGCGCTTCGGCGACGGTCGCGTCCTCGGACAACGCGGCCGCGCCGAGGCCCCACCGGGTATGGAGCGCGAGCGTGGGCTCGATGAAGCGGCGGAGGTGCTGCAGCGAGTAGGCGAAGAGATCCTCGCTCGGGCGCACCTCCTTGGCGGCGAGCCAGCCGGTGGGGCCGACCATCACGAACACCCGCTCGCCCTCGCTCTCGGCGGGGTTCACGGTCAGGGCCAGGCCCGAGGCGCGCGCGTAGGGATCGTCCACGAGCCACGCGTCGAGCGAGAGCCCGCACGCCACGACGACGTCACGGAGCCGCGCGGCGGGAACGAGATCGATGGCTTCGAGTCCTCGGGTGTACATCGGCCTGTCCTTCAGTTGAGATCGATCTTGGCGCCGTTGATCTTCACGCCGTCCTGGCCGTCGATGTCGACGCGGGTGCCACGGATCGACACGTTGCCGCTCGCCTCGAGGGTGATTGAGGCCGCGCCGCACACGAGCTGGAGGGTCTTGCCGGCCATGATGAGCTTCACCATGCCCGTCTGATCGATGCTCACCATCCCCGCGGTGGCGTAGGTACCAACGCCGACGCTCTGCATCAGGCCCACGCCGACGCTCACCTTCTTCGCCACCCCGACGCTCTCGGAGGCCGCGATCCCTACCTCGACGCTGCGCGTCCGCGCCACCGTCGTCTTGTCGTGGGCGCCGATCGTCGTCGCCTGGTTCGCCCCCACCACGACGTGATGATCCGCGTCGACCGTGAGCGAGCGGTTGGCACCCACCCACACCGTGTCGTTGATCCCGACGCTGCGGCTCTCGTTCTTACCCACGCTCTTTTGGGTGCTGCCGCCCACGGTGAACGCCAGATCGTTGGCGATGCTGGTGGTGGCGTCGTGCCCCACGCGCACCACCCGATCGTTGTCGATCAAGAGGTTCTCGTCGTGGCCCACTCGCCGGTTGCGGTCGTGCCCGACGTCTTCCGCCTCGTCGCGCTCCACCACCTGGTGGCGATCGTTGCCCACCGTCAGGCGCTCGTCGTGCTCGACGCGGGCCGACCGATCGTGATGCACGGTGATGCGCTCGTCGTTGAGGACCACCTTCTCCCGATCGTGCTCGACGGTGAGAAACTGGTCGTGTCGGACGAGCGTCCGCTGGTCGTTCTTGACCAGGGTCTCCATGTCGCGCTCCGCCTGCAGGTAGAGGAGCTGCTTGCCCGCGTCGTCTTCCATGCGGAGCTCGTTGAACCCCTCGCCGCCGGGATACTGGCAGCGTTTCCACCGGCTGTGTGCCTTGTTGGCCGGCAGCGCATAGGGGACGGGACACTCGGCGGTGTAGACGCGCCCGACGATGACCGGCTTGTCGGGATCGCCGCCGAGGAACGACACCACCACCTCCTGGCCCATACGCGGCAGGTTCATGCCGCCGAAGCCAGGCCCGGCCCACGGCTGGCTCACCGGGATCCAGCACGACGAGGCCTCGTTCATCGCGCTGTAGCGATCCCAGTGAAAGTGCACGCGCACGCGACCAAACTCGTCGCAGTGAATCTCTTCCCCGGCGGGGCCCACGACGGTCGCCGACTCGAGGCCGAGCGCCTTGGGCTTGGGAGTGTCGAGCGCGGGGCGACAGGGAACCTCCGCCGAGACCGCCTCGATGCGGTGGTGGAACTCGCCCTCGACGCTGCCCCCGAAGGTGGAGCCGAGCACCAAGAGGCGCCGCCCGTCGGCCAGCTCATGGTGGGGGTTACCTTCGATCACGAGCACGGCGCCGGGGGCGAGCTCGGCCACGTTGGTGCTGAAGCCGAAGTGGAGCGCGCCCGTCCGCTGGGCCTGTAGGCGCGTCGCGACGAGCTTCTGCCCCTCTGCTTGGTTGGGGCGGAAGGCGCCGCGATCGTCGGCAGACGGCGTCTCCCCGCCGGCCGCCCCGAAGCTGAAGCCACCGGGCACGTAGTGGAAGCGTTCGAGCATGGTCTCGAGCTCGCTCCCCTGTTGCGCACGACAAGACAGCGGAAACCCGGCGGAGAGCCGATAGTCGCGGTCCTTCATGGTGTAGGTGCCGGGTCGAACGTGTCGACCGATGTGCACGTCGGTGGCGTAGGGGCCGCGATCGATGGCGCTCGTGTTCTCCACGAACGGGATCACCAAGCGCGTGGTGTCGAGGTGCGGCTCGTCGCAGAGGACCAGCCGCGACGCTTCGTCGAAGTACCAGGTGATCCCAGCGTCCTCGAGCAGCCGACAGATGAACGCGAAGTCGGACTCGCCGTACTGGACGCGACACTCGCGCACCGGATGGGCGCTCTCGTCGATACGCCAGCAGGCCTCGATGAGCCACTCCTCGAGGAGCATGGCCACGATCTGGGGGTGGGACAGCTGTTGGAAGATGCGGTAGTTGCGGCGCTCGCTGGCGAACCAGAGGCGCGGCACGATCCGCATGTGGTAGCTCGAGTAGCCCTTGCGCTCCGCCTGTGCGAGCTCGAAGTGGTTGCAGTACCCCGCCCAGATGCGCGGCTCGAAGCGGTTCTGGCGCACGTGCAGGCGCGCCGCTTTGCCGACCACGCGCTCGAGCGGAACGTTCGGATCGAGGCAGTGCACCAGCACATCGATCTGGAACAGCTCGTCGGTGTGCTCGCGAACCTGGAACTGGCGTGGATCCAAGACCAGCTCCGCCTCGGTCTCGACGAGGAGTGGGTTGTCGAACTTGGGCAGCGTCGCGTTCATCGTCTACGAGGCATTGCACGGGTCGTGCCCAACGAAGCCTCGCGCCAAGGACGCGGTCGCGCGTGGCCTCCACGGCCGACCTGGGGGCAGGTTGTCCATCCCCTGTAGCGTCGATGTGACAACGCCCCGCCGTTCGCCGCGGCGCGTCGAGGGAGATCGAGGAGGAAGTGACAGCCTCTCCTCGCGCGATTACGGGCGCGCAGGGCCGGCCCTGAGCCGCGATCACGCGGCCCCCCCGGCGCGCATCGGTTGGCAAGCGCGTTGCACAACGCGTTCCCATGCACGACAAGTCCAACCCCCCCGCGGATGAGCACAAGGGGAGAAGAGGAGAGCGGACGGTGCCGTTCTCGCTCACTCCCCCCTGGCCCGGCCCCGACACGTTGGTCGACGACCCCGGGGGTCCCCTGCACGAGACCGTCGACACCTTCGATCCCCCGCCCTCGTCGGTGATGCCGTTCCGCCGCGGTGAGTCGGTCCCGCCGCCGTCCGCGGCCGCCGCGGTCGCACGGGAAGCGCGCGACCTCGTGCACCAAACCGGCGCCATCGTGCTGCCCCCATCCCTGTCGCTGCCCTTCGTGCCGTCGCCCCCCGCGATGGCGCCGCCCTCCCCACCTGCGCTCGAGCGCCCCTCGGCGTCGGTCGTCTCGTCGTCCGTCCCCCCGTCGTCCGTCCCCCCGTCGTCCGTCCACGCGTCGTCGGTCCACGCGTCGTCGGTCCCCCCGCCATCGGTCTCGGTCTCGGTGCCGTCGGTCCCCCCACCATCGGTCTCGGCGCCGGCCCACGACCTGCCGCCGCGCTCCCTCAGCGACTGGATGAGGGCCACGCCCACCCCCTCCCCGGTGCGTCCCCCCAATCCCATTCGCGACACCCTGACGCCGCCACCACGCGTCGACGCTGTCGCTCCCAGCACCACCCACAGCACCGAGCCCAACCAAGCCGCCGTTCCGGCGCCGCGCGCCGTCTCCGACGTGACGCTCGAGCTGTGTGCTCGGCTCACGGCACGCATCGACAGCCTCCCGAGTCAGCGCCAGGCGCTCCTCGCGGAGGAGCGCCTCGACGACGACGTGTGGCGCGAGGCGTTCCGCGCCTCCAGCGACGCGATCGCGGCCGCGATCCAGCGCTCCGACAGCGCGCCGATGGAGCGCTTCGACGAGGCCTACCTCCTGGCCCTCGAGAACGTGCGCGGCCCCATCGACGTGAGCACCTTCGAGGCGCTCGAGGTCGCGATCGAGCGCGGTCGCGTCGAGGAGGCCGTCGCCAACCTAGGCATCCCTCGCGCCGCGGTGATGCGCATCAAGCGCGCCTGGACACGCCGCCTCATCGGCAACGCCGACCTCCACCGCCACCTAAGAGAGGCCATCCACCGCGAGCGAAACACCTGAGCAGCGCATGCGGCGCTACCGGTTCGTCACCGAGGAGCAGCTGGTGGCAGCGCTCACACTCGCCGACAGGCTCTGCGCGCGGCTGACCGGGCTCATCCGGCGGCACTCCTGAGATCCGTCGGTCTCGCAGCCGTCCGCGGCCGCGGCGGTCGCGCGGCGCCACCTGGCGCGAGATCCGACGGCGCGAGCTCCGACCGAGGGTGGACGGGAGCGCGCGAGCGGCGCTACACCTTCGCGTACGACGCCGAGGGCAACCTCACCGGTGCGGTGGAGCTCCTTCCAACGATGGCCTTCGCCCGGGCCGAGCCGCTGCTGGCCGTGCTCAACGGGGGCCGTCTGCTCGTGGCCGGGGGGTACGACGAAGAGGTCGAGCGCGATGTCGCGGTGCACTCCCCCGGCAGCGGTTCCTGGGAGCCGTGTACGCCCCTCCCCTCGCCTCGGGCAGGGAGCGCCGGTCCGTTCGCGATCGACGATCGCCATTCGCTTTGGATCGGTGGCTCCGACACGTTTGAGCGAGAGTCACGGCCAGCCGCGCTGCTGCTGGATCGAGACTCCGCCAAGGTGAGCGAGGTGAGCTTGCAGGTGGCGTTGAACTCGTGCGTTGTCGAGCTCGAGAGAGGAACGTTCCTGGTCGCCGGCGGCCAGACGCGCGATGGCACGCTGCTCGCGACGACCGAGGTCGTGCGAGTCGGCTTGCAGTACTGAGCGTCGCGGCCCGGAGGGGAAGACCACGACGAGCATCGGGCTCTCGATGGGGCTGAGCCGCATCGGGCGGAACACGGCGGTCTGTCTGCGCGAGCCGCGCCTCGGCCCGTGTCGCTTTGGCGTAACCCGGTGGCGCGCCGGTTTGCGACGTTCATGCCCACCACGCGGATCTCCCACTGCCCAGTCTGGCGCGCGAGCGCTCATGATCTCGCCATCGCCGATGTCCCCTGGGGGTGGCATCGCCCTTGCATGTGAGGCAATGTCATGAAGACTACTACCTTTGCCAGACTGGGTGGGGCGCTCCTCGCGGTGTTGGCAGTGGGATGCACCGTAGACGACGTCGGGGTGGGCGATGCTCAGCACCTCACCGAGGCGCAACGGCAATGCCTCGAGCGTGTGCCTCGTGGCGAGCCCATGGACGCGCCGGCGACGGGGCTCGTCGCCACGGGCGACGTGCCGCTCCCGAGCCTCGGTCCCGACGCCGAGGGCTACTTCCACCCGCCCCATGGCTACGTGGAGGGAGGCACGTTCGCCGTGGCCGAAGACCGCGACGTGTGGCGCGTGCCCGCCGAGGAGGTGGCGCCGACCGCACCCATCGATGGCCTGCGGGTCGTGGAATGGAACGTGGAGCGAGGCCAGTCGCTCGACAAGGCCATCCGTCTCATGAAGCGCGTCAACGCCGACGTCTGGGTGTTGAACGAGACCGATCTCTACGGCACGCCGAGCGGCGGGGTGGTGGTGGCCCGGGAGATCGCGCGCGCCCTCGGCTACAGCTATGTGACCGCGACGGAGTTCGTGGAGCTCCGGGCGGATCGCCGTGGCAGCAGCGGAGACGCGATCGTGTCGCGGTATCCCATCCGCACCGCGACCAGGATCGACACCCCGATCTTCGAGCAGCACGGCGGCTACGACTGGGCGAACAGCAAGGGCGAGCCGCGCTGCGGTCAACGGAGCGCCCTTCGTGCGGTGGTGGAGGTGCCCACCGAGCGCGGAACCCTGGAGGTGCCGGTGGTGGCGCTCCACCTCGAGAACAAGGCCAACAGCGACGTCCGCAAGCGCCAGTTCGAGGCGGTCGTCGACGCGCTCGTGGTGCCCGGTGAGGCCACCGTGGTGGCCGGCGATCTGAACACCATCTCGCCGTTCGAGGGCCGCCGCTTCCGGAGCTACCTCGACGAGCGCATGCGCGACCGGGGCCCCGGCGACGCGTTCATCGACTGCTCCCACGGCGACGACACCGCCACCTTCTCGGCGGCCGTGGTGGTGAACATGCGGATCGACTGGATGCTGCTTCAGCCCGGCGACGACGGGGTGCTCGACTGCCCGCGCGGGCGCCTACGCCGTGCTCCCCAACGACCGCGCGAGCGACCACAAGCCGGTGCTGACCGACCTCGTGCTGCCGGGGAGCGGAGCGCCGCTACCCTGAGCGCCTGGTCGTTTTCGTCCTCGGGAGTCGGTCCCGGTCGTGTCGCGGCGTCACTGTGATGCCGTGGACACTCTCACCCAAGGGGCGGGCTCGTCTTCGAGCCACAGCACCGACAACATGAAGAGCTTCGTCGGCCACACGCCGCCGCCATAGTCGCTGAAGCTGGTCGCGCTCGCCTGAAGGATGCGTCGATCGCCACGTCGAATGGGGAGCTCCACGATGCTCGCGCCGACGACCTGCTCGTGGGTGCCGTCACGCAGGGCGAAGGGGATGAGGGTGGCCTTCACGTCTTCGCGCGAGCCGGAGACGACGGCCACCGAGGCGCCGCTCGCTTTGCAGTGGATCTGCAACCACTCCCGCACGAGCCGAGCTTCGCACGGGGTGGGGAGGCCGCCGGTGAGCGCTACCCGCTCGCCCCCCTGCCACTCGGGGGCGGAGGGACGCTCCGACTTCTCTTGGGGCGGTGGCTGCTTCTCGAGCGAGCGCAGGGTGCTCGGATCCACCGGTGGCGCGTTCGCAGGCGCGGCCGACGGGGTCACCGTGGCGCTCGCCGAGGGAGACGCCGCGGCCGAGGACGTGGCGCTCGGGGTGGGCTCCTGCGCGTGCGCGCCGAGGAGGTAGAGGCCGGGCGCGACGAAGGCGACCATGGCGATCACGAGGACGCCACGGCCGGCGGCGCGTGATGCGTTGGAAGGACGGTTCGTGTCGAGCATCAGAGGGTCCTCAGGAAGGCGACGAGCGCTGCTTTGTCGGCGGCAGAGAGGTGGTTCGTCTTGCCCATGCGGTCGTCGTTGCCGTTCACGAGCGCCTCGAGCGTGGGTACGCTGCCGTTGTGGTAGTAGGGTGGCGTGCCCACCACCCACAAAAGAGACGGCGTCTTGAACTTCGCGCCTTCCTCGTCGGCGAAGCCGGCGCGCGGCGGCACTCGGACGGCGACGGGCTTGCGGTCGGTGTAGCCCGAGGCGGGATCGTGGCAGGCGACGCAGCCGGTCGCGTCGCTGGTGAACACCGCGCGCCCCTGCTCTTCCTGGGCAGTGAGGGCCCGCGTGGTCCTCGGGGGTGGGGTGAGCCCGAAACGCAGGAAGTCGGCGAGCGCCTGGGCGTGACCCTTGGCGTCCTTCGAGCCGAAGTGGAGCTCGAACCCCGCCACCACGCGCGCCTCGAGCGTGTCGCTCTCGCCTCGCCAGCCGTAGGGTCCGACCGCCTTCACCCGCCCCGCGAGCATCGGCGTTTGCCGCGGCGTGCCAGGCGACGCCTTCTTCGTGGAACCGAACGGCTCCATCGCGTCCAGCGCTTCGGTGCCGGCGATGAGGCTCTCGCGATACTGGCCGGTGTGGTGCTGCCAGGTGAAGCCGTCGTCACGACCCTCGGGGTGGCAGCCGGAGCAGGCCATGCCGCCGCTGATCTCGGCCTTGGAGGCGGCGTAGAAGAAGCGGCGCCCCCAGGAGGCGATCTCGCGCACGCGACGCTTCGCGCCCGTCTCCGCGCCTTCGAGGAGCGGGTCGGTGGCGAGGGTGAGCGTAAGCATGGGAGGCCGCATCGAGGCCTCCCCAGTGGTGCCGTGAGGGTCGTCGTGCAGCGCGAGCATGCTCACGTCGTAGGTGGAGCGCGAGAACACGAAGGCGTGGCGCTCGGCAGCGTCGAGGACGATCCCCTGGGGCGCCCCGCCGGTCTTCTGCATGTCGAGGCCCTTGTTCTCCATGGTGTAGACGGGGAACTTCATCAGGGGATGGAAGATCGGCTCGACCGTGCGCGCGTCGAGCTCGACCACCAAATCTCGCCCTTCGGACGCCACGAGCAGCGTGTGGGTGCGCTCCCGATACACGGCGGCGCGCGGCTGCGTGGCGAGATCCCAGTCGGCCATCGGCACCGGCGCGTAGAGGGAGTCCGCGCTGGCGTCTCGACCGCTCGTCAGGTACGAGAGGCCCTTCTCCGGATGCGTCGTCTTGGCCGAGAGCACCGCCTCCAGGCCGTTCTTCCTCGGCGCGAGGCTCTCGTCGGTGGCCGTCAGCAGCACGTCCACCGTGGTGGCGCCCCACCAGCTCGGGCTGAACCACGCCCCGACGGCTCCGAGCGCGTGCCGCGGCGCGAACACGCGCTTGCCTTGGGGATCGGCGACGAGCGAGTAGCCGAGCGACGCGCTCGGCTGCTTGCCGGCGGGTGTGCGGCTCCGCGCGGGAGCGAGCTCCACCGGCTTCACCCTGGGCTCTCTGGACGCGATGGCGTCGATGCGGGTGAGCGCGCTCCCCACGAGGTGGCTCACGTAGGCGCGCTCGCCGTCGGGCAGCACCAGCACGCCGCGCGGCTCCCGCGCCACCTCCGCGGTCCAGCGCTCCGTCATGGCCCCGAGATCGACTCCCGTCACGGTGTGGGTCCACGCCGAGGTCACGACCGCGGTGCCGCCGTCGGGGGTGACCGCGAGCCCCCAAGCGTCGGCGGCGAGCGGCAGCCGGCGCTTCTCGACGAGCGCACCGCCCTCGGTGGCGAGCTCGAGCAACAGCCCTGGATCGCGCACCGTCACCAGCACTTTGTCGGCCATCGTCACCACCTGCGCGGGCGCTCCCGGCATCTCGATGCGATCGATCTTCGAGGTCGACGAGAGCGGCAGGGCCACGCGGAAGAGCGCGCGATGATCCTCGCTCGCGACGAGGAGGGCGTCCTCGGCCACCGTGATCGCGATCGACGAGCCGCTGCGGTTCCTCACCAAGGCCGGAGCTTCGTCGGAGGGGAGCGCCTCCGGGGCCGCCGCCGAGGCCGTGCCCGACGCCGTCGCGGACGCGCTGGCGACCGTGCCAGCCCCGCTCGGTGGCTCCGCGCACGCGCCGAGCACCGCCAGCGTCCCCGCCACCACGCCCCATCGCGCTCGTTTGACTTGCCTCATTCGTCCTCCCACCGCCGCGACCAACACCACCCTACACAACGTCGCGACGAGCGGCTCGCGTCCCGTCACGATGCTGCTCGACGCTCCCAGCGCGACGCTCGCGTCCTCGCACGACCGCGGGCTTCCACGGCCACGACCTTTGCTACAGTTGGGACATGCGAATCGTGACCCTGGCGTTGGCCTGCCTGCTCGTGGCCTGCCCCCAAGAGAAGGAGAAGGACAACGACGACGCCGGGAAGGCGAGCGAGGAGGGACGGGCGAAGTCCAAGTCGACCAAGGACGACGGCGACGGCGACGACAAGAAGGCCGCCAAGCGCAGCGACGACAAGGGCGACGACAAGGGCGACGACAAGGACGACGACAAGGACGACGACAAGGACGACGACAAGGACGACGACAAGGAGAGGCAGCGCAAGAAGGAGAAGCTCAGCTGCACCGCGGGGAGCTGCCAACAGACTTGCCCCGACGGGGTCGAGTGTCGCGCGGGCTGCTCAGGGGGCAAGTGCCAGCAACGCTGCGGCAAGGGCGGTGACTGCAAGCTCTCGTGCACCGGCGGCAGCTGCCAACAGCACTGCGGGGAAGCGGAGGAGTGCGACCTCAACTGCGCGGGCGGCAAGTGCACGCAGGACTGTGGGAACGCAAAAGAGTGCGACAAGTCGTGCGTGGGGCGTGGCTGCACCTGAGCACCGCCCTGGCGTCGAGGGCGCAGCGCCGATTCGGCGAGGAGAGGGCTCGCTGGCGCCAACCTGCGCGCCGTGGGAGCATCCCGCGTGCGGGACGGAGAGGGCGTGGGGATCTTGAGAGGCGTGGCCCCGTCGCCACGCTGGCTCTTGGCGCTCCTGCTCGTCGCCGCGGTGAGCGGGTGTGAATCCCTCGACCAACAGTGCGCCGAGTCCGTGGTGTGCGAGATGGACGGCCTCTGCTCCCACGATCCCAGCGAGGGCTGTGTGGCGCGGAGCGAAGAGCTGTGCCGAGCGTCGCGGAGCTGTGTCCAGCACGGACGCTGCACGCTCACCGAGGGGCGCTGTCTGATCGCGAGCGACGACGACTGCGAGGCCGCGCTGGTCTGCAAGGAAGACCAGAGCTGCCAGCGCATCCTGGGCTGGGACAACGTGGCGCAGTGCGTGCCCGAGTGCCACAAGCGCGAGCCCTGTCGCGCCGCCGGCTATTGTCAGCAGAAGGGTGACCGCTGCCTCCCCGGCTCCGACGCCGACTGCCGGAGGAGCGAGATCTGCAGACGCCTCGGGCGCTGCATCGTCGGCCCCGACGGCCACTGCGACATCTCGCGCCCCCGCCGCTGACCGGGGGCGGCGAGCGTCTCCTCGGTGCACGAGCGGCTCGTCGGTGCGAGCGCGAGGCTCGTATCAGGGGCACTCGACGAGCACTAGCCCGCTCAGCGGGATCGGGTTGCCATCGCCGGTGAGCGCGAGCCACTCCTCGGCGCTCATCGGCGTCGTTTGAGGCTCGATGGGCTGGATCTCCGCGAAGTCGGCGGCGCGGCGCTCCACGAGCGCCTGTCGCACGGCGTCGAGCCGCGGCTGGTGAAGCGCGTCAGCGGCCTCGGCCTGGCCATCGTCGACGACGCGTACGCTGAGGCGCACACCGCTCCGCCCGGAGACGACCTGCGACGCGAGGGTGTCGAGGGTGGCGAGCGCGTCCTCACTCAACGTGGTCGCCCCGCCGGAGAACACGATGAACCGCGCGTCGGGGCAACGGGGCATGGGGGCCGAGAGGCAAACCATGGGCTCCGGGTGTGGCAGCGGCGCGGACCCGTTCTTGTCACAGCCGAGACCGGCCGCCGCCGCGACCAGGAGCAGCGCGCGGCGGCGCGAGACGACGATGTCACGGTCCGACTTGTCCATGGGTCGATTCTACACCCGTGGCTGGCCGCGGCCCCGACCGTGCGTGGTCGGGCCGCCCGCCCTCGCCGCTCCTCGTCGCCTGTGCAGCCGCGGCTCCTCCCAGGTCGGCCGAACGCCCGCGTTTTGCTCAAGCCGCGACGCGCGCGTCCGTACCTCCCTTCGAGCGGCAGGTTGCGCCGCCGTGGGAGACATCATGAGCATTCGACGTGTACTGGCACTCACGATGTGGGCAACCTTGGGTCTCGGGGCCCTGGGGTGCTCGGCCGAGGACGCGGCGCCCCAAGCCCTCTTCACGGGTGGCGAGGCGCTCGAGGCCCGCGACCAGGCGGTGGTGCGGTCGCGGCGGGTCACGAACCTCTTCGACGTCGCCGTCCACGACCAGCTGCGCGTCGGCGATGGCTGGGACGCGATCCGGCTCGACCTGTTCGAGGACGTGTCGCAGACAGCCACGCTGGTCGCCGTCGAGCGCACCGCTCGCGGCTGGGTGCTGGAGGGCGAGCTCCTCGACACGGACGGTCACGTCACCCTCGCCGTCGCCGACGACACCTTCGCGGGTACCATCCGCGCCGGTCACCGCTTGTACCAGCTCGCGCACGGCCCCGAAGGCCACTACGTCGCGGAGATCGACGAGACGCGCGTGGGTGAGCACCCCCCGGTGCTGCCCGACGTGGCGCCTCTTGCGCTCGACGCCGTCGCCGAGGCCCCTCCGCTCGACGAAGGCGCGGCCACCGTCGACGTGATGGTGGTGTACACCAGCGACGCCCTCCACTACGCGGGGGGAGAGCCGGGCATGGCCGCGCTGATCGATCTGGCCGTGCACGAGACCAACAAGAGCTACGTCGCGAGCGGTGTCGCCATGCGCGTCCACGTGGTTCATCAGCGGCTCGTCGACTACTCGGAGAGCCAGTTCAGCTGGTCGGACACGCTGGGACGGCTGCGCGGCCAGACCGACGGCTACATGGACGACATTCACGCGGATCGCGACTTCTACGGCGCCGATCACGTGGTCCTCATCGTGGACAAGGTGACGAGCGCGGCCGGCATCGGCTACCAGATGGTCGCATCGACCGCGTCCGTCTTCGACGCCTTCGCGTTCTCGGTGGTGTCGCGCAGCTACGCGGCGGGCGCCTACACCTTCGCGCACGAGCTCGGCCACAACATGGGCGCCAGCCACGACCACGACAACGCTCAGATCACCGGCTACTTCCCCGACTCGCACGGCCTCCAAGTGCCCAGCGCGGGCGTGAGCACCATCATGGCCTACGCCTGCAGCAACTGCGCCCGCGTGCCGCGCTGGTCGAACCCCGAGCTCTCGTACGACGGTGTTCCACTCGGGCTCACCGACTACGCCGACAACGCGCGCACCCTCCGCGTGACCAAGAACGTGGTGTCCAAGTTCCGCGATCGCGGACGGGTGCTCGTCAAGGTGCCCCGGAACGTCGTCCTCCAAGACCTCTCCGAGACGCCGTGACCGCTCTCGCCGGCGCGTCGCAGGCTCGGGTCAAGCCTCGGGCGCCGAAGGCGGCGAGCGCAGCGCCTCGAGGGAGTGGCCCACATCCTCGAGCAGGGCGTCGATGTGCTCGCGATGGGTTCGGAAGGCGAGCACGCAGGTGCGAAGAAAGAACGCGCCCCCCAAGCTGGTACCGGTGAGGAGCACGCGTTGGCCGGCGTTGACGTGGGCGAGGAGACGGCGATTGGCGGCGTCGAGCGCCTCGCCGGAGAGCCCCTCAGGGCGCCAGCGCCAGGCGAAGAGCGACAGCTCCGGCTCGAGCACCTCGAGCTCCGGCAAGGCCGCGAGCGCGTGGGCGGCGTGGCGGGCCAGATCGAGCTTCTCGTCGAGCGCTTCGCGGAACGCGGCCGCGCCGTGCATCTTGAGCGGGAGCCACACCCTGAGGCCGCGCGCGTCGCGCGAGAGCTCGGGCCCCATGTCGCAGAAGTCGAGCAAGTCGTCGTCTTGCTGCATGGGCGGCAAGTACGACGCGTGCATCGCGTGTGCGCGCCGGAGCGCGGCGCGCTCGCGAACCAGCAAACAGCCGGTGCCGTAGGGCAGGAACAGGCCCTTGTGCGGATCGAGGGTCACCGAGTCGGCGCGCTCGATGCCCGAGAGGGCCGCCTTCCCGCGCTCGGTGAGCGCAAAGAAGCCGCCGTAGGCTGCATCGACGTGGAGCCACAACCCGTGGCGTGACGCGACGTCGGCGATGCGATGGAGGTCGTCCACCGCGCCGGTGTTGACGGTGCCCCCGCTCGCCACCACGAGAAACGGCGTGAGGCCCTCGTCGCGATCGCGACCGATCGCCTGCTCGAGCGCGTCGACGTCCATCCGGAAGCGCTCGTCGACGGCGACGCGCCGAACGCGCTCCGGCCAGAACCCAGCGAGCACCGCCGCCTTCGTGGCCGAGTGATGGACCTCGTCGGAGACGTACACCACCCCACGCAAGAAGTCGGGTGGGAGACGCTCGCGGCGCGCCGTGATGATGGCGATGAGCACCGCCATCGAGCCTCCCGTCGTGAGCACGCCGCCGCCCTCCTCGGGATAGCCGATCATGGCGGCAAACCAGGCGAGCACGTTCGTCTCGAGCTGCACGAGGGCCGGCGCCGCCTGCCACACGCCCACGTAACGGTTGGTGGCGTCGGCGATGAGGTCGGCCACCGCCGCGTGGAACAGGCCCCCGCCCGGCACGTAGGCGAGGTAGCCAGGCGCCGCCGCGTTGAGGCTTCGGGGAATGACGCGCTCGAAGAGCAGCGAGAGGAGCCGCTCGAAGGGCTCTCCCGTCTCGGGCAGCGGCTCGCGCAGCGAGCGCGCGAGCTTCTTGCCTCCCGTCACCGCGTGCATCGGCTGCGAAGGCAGCGTCTCCACGAAGTGCACGATACGCTCCATCGCCTGCTCCACCATCGCGCGCATTTGAGGCGATGAGAGCTCGAGGGAAGCGGGGGGCGGTGGGGGCGGACGCTTCTTGCGACCCATGGGGGCTGGAGGGTATGGGGAACTCTCCCCGGGCGCACGTGGAAGCTCACTCGATGGCTGCCGCACCTCGCGGTGCGCCGACCCGCGACGTCGAGGTCACGCCCGAAAGCTCGAGACGTCGATGGCGTGACGGCGGACCAGATCGTGGAAGTCGGTTCGGTTGCGTCCGGAGAGCTTGGCGGCCGCGCTCACGTTCCCATGGGTGCGGCGCAACGCTTCCTCGATGTAAGCGCGGTCGAACGCATCTCGCGCCACGCGCATGGGCGGCAGGGCCGCCCCTGCGTCGAGAACCCGCGCCACCGCCGATGAGATGGGCACATGACCGTCGGCCTCATCACCGCTCGGCTCCGCCGCAGTGAGCGAGCGGGGGAGCACGGCCTTGACATGAGGCGCTCGCAGGGTGCCATCGGTGCTGAGCAGCGCCGCTCCCTGGACGACGTTGGCGAGCTCCCGGATGTTGCCCGGCCAGTCGTGGTCGAGGAGCACGGCCAGCGCATCGTGTGACAGGTGGGCTTGATGCATCTTGTGCTGCGCCGCCGCGCGCGACAAAAACAGCTCCGCCAGGAGCGGGATGTCCTCCCTCCGCTCGCGCAAAGGGGGCATCCGGATGGGCACGACGTGGAGTCGATAGAAGAGATCTTCACGGAACGTGCCTTGCTGCACCTCCAGGGCGAGGTCGCGATTCGTGGCCGCGACGATGCGCACATCGACCTCGACCGGCTGCGTAGCCCCTACCGGCACGAAGGCGCGCTCCTCGAGCACCCTCAACAGCTTCACCTGGACGTCAGGGGGAGCCTCCCCGATCTCGTCCAGGAACAGCGTCCCTCCGTCGGCGGCAGCGAAGAGGCCCTCTTTGTCGCGGTCAGCCCCCGTGAAGGCACCGCGCTTGTAGCCAAACAGCTCGCTCTCGAGGAGCTGAGGAGGCAAGGCGCCGCAGTTGACGCCGATGAACGGAGCGGCGCAACGCGGCGACAGCTGATGGATGGAACGTGCCGCGACCTCCTTTCCCGTCCCCGACTCCCCCATGATCAACACCGATGCGTTGGATGGCGCGATCCGCCCGAGGAGGCTCCGCACCGACTCGATGCGTGCGCTCGTCCCCAGCAGGCGATTCACCTCGGAGCGCTGGCCAACGATCCGCCGCAGGCCCTCCACCTCACGCCTGAGACCCACCTCACTCACGGCGTGCTCGAGCTTCTGCAGGAGCTCGTGGTCGTCGAAGGGCTTGGTGAGAAACCCATACGCGCCCCGTTGCATCGCCTCCACGGCGCCGTCGATGGTGCCGTGAGCGGTCAAGATGATGACGGGGAGGTCGATCGATCGCTGTTGGAAGTCCATCAAGACATCGAGGCCGCTCTCCCCCTCGAGCCGAAGATCCACGAGCGCGGTGTCCACCACCTCCCGCTCGAGCACCTCGAGAGCTCCGCGTCGGCTGTGCTCGGTGGTCACGCGGTAGCCGTGATGCTCGAGCCTCAGCGCCAAGAGCTCACACATCTCGTGGTCATCGTCGATGACGAGGACGTGGGGCGTGGGATGGCGGGTCGTCTGCGTCATGAGTGAGTGGCTTGCTGGCGCACCTCGCTCGGCTGCGCCTTCAGGGGAATCTCGTCGGCGAGGGCGAGCGCCTCTTGCGGCGCCGCCGCGGGATGGGCCGACTCTTTGACCTTGTCGATGGGGAGCCACAGCACGAACCGCGCTCCCACCTCGATCGTCTCATCCAGCTCCAAGGCGCCGCCGTGACCGGCGGCGACTTCCCGGGCAAGCGCCAGGCCGAGTCCCACGCCGAGCTGCTTGATGTCGGCCACCGGGTAGGTCACGAAAGCGTCGAACAGCGTGTCGCGCACCTCCTTCGGCACGCCGGGACCAGCGTCCGAGACCGTGATGCAGGTCCACACGCCGGGCCGGTCGGGGAGATCCTCGACGACCTCCCGCCCCAAGACGACGCTCTGGCCACGCTGGGAGACGGCCACGGCGTTTCGAAGGAGGTTGGCGACCACACGCTCCAACAGGATGGGGTCGACGCGACAGTTTGGGGAAGCGCCGCTCTTCTCGAAGACGATCTCCACGCCACGTGCGACGGCGTCGTCCTTCTCGTCCCCCACGGCAGACTGCAGCACCTGATCGATGGGCACCTCGTCCCGGAGCCGAAGCGGGCTCCCCGCGCGCAAGCGTGACAGGTCGAGGAGCGTGGTCACGAGGCGGATCTCGCTCTCGCAGGCCGAGCGGGCGATGCGAATCACCCGCAACTGCCGGCTGTCGGTGGGGCCGACCGCCCCATCCTCGAGGAGCGCGAGGGCCTCGCGAATCTTCGCGAGCGGCGTGCGCAGCTCGTGAGACACCGACGCCACGAACCCCTGCTTGAGCACATCGAGCTGCTTGAGCTGCTCACGCATGAGCTCGAGCTCGAGCGCGAGCTTGAGCACCTCGGTGGGACCGCTCACCGGGATCGAGCTCTGGAAGTCGCCTCGTCCCACTTGCTTGGCGATGCGCGCCAGGCTCGCCAGCGGTTGCGTTACCATGCGCGCCATCCGGCGGGCGATGAGCGTGGCCAGGAGGATCGCCAAGGCGGCCACGGGGACCCCGATCCACGTCGTGGTCAGGGCGATGCGTTGAGCGTTCGCCTCACGGGCGGCCACCGCGTCGTGGAGCTCGTCGAGGCGCGCAACCCACTGGGTCGTGAGCTGCTCGTCGAGCGCGGCGCGCCTCCCCAAGAGGTCATCCTTCAGGCGCTCACACACGTTCTCGGCGGTGAGGCTGTCCGCCACCTCCAGATACTCCCGCGCGAGCCGCTCGATGCTGCCCGTGCTCGCGACCTCCACGAGCTGGCGAAGGTTGCGTGCGCTCACCGCGATCGCTGGGATGACATCGGTTCCAGCTTCGTTACGCCCACAGCCAGCCTCGCCGTGCCGCATCGCCACGTCCACCTCCCACGTGGCGGCGTGAAGCGCGCCCTCCTCCCGTAGCACCTCGAGCTCCGTGACCTGCAACGTCGTCAGCACCGAGCTGATGCGGATCAGCGCGACGAGTGTCAACGCGAGCGCCAGCGTGAGAAGGACGACCGGGACCGAGTGAGAGATCGTGAGGTGCGTAGAGAGCCGCATGAACGCGGGGCGCCCGTGCACGATCCGTTCCTCCCGAGTCGGCTCCACAACGACAGAGATAGCCTCGTAGGCGCGAAACGAGAAGCAGGAACCGGAGCGTGCCCTTCTCCACCGTCGGTGTATGCCGACACGTCGGTCTTTCGGTGTTGGCGGGAGCCGACAGTCTGACCCGGAGACCCCGCCACCGCACCAGAGAGCGCGCCTCTCCGCCCATGGCTCGGTGTGGCACGAGCCCTGCTTTGGCGGCGACCATGCAATCCAGGCAGTCCGAGGAGTCGGTGTTGGGGATGGCCTATCTCCGGCTATGCGTCGAGCGCACGACGTCGTCGTGGCGAGACATGTTCGCTCGCGGCACAGTCGGCGCGAACATCTCGGCCGGCATCACCGTCGCGCTCGTGGCGATCCCGCTGAACCTCGCGCTCGCGATCGCGTGTGACTTGCCTCCAGCGGTGGGTCTCACGACGGGCGCGATAGCGGGCATCCTGGGTGCCTTCTTGGGCGCGTCCGCGTTTCAGATCACGGGTCCCGAGGTCGCGCTCGCGCCCATCACGCTCGCGATCGTGTCGCAACACGGGCTCGAGGGACTCATCGCCATCACGTTCCTCGCCGGGCTCATGCAGATCGCCTTCGGCGCGCTGCGCCTGGGCCGCGTCGTCCACGCCATCCCGGTCCCGGTGGTTGGCGGGTTCTTGGCAGCGGTCGGGCTGCTCGTCTTCGACTCACAGCTGCCGAGGCTGTTGGGCATGTCCCCCGAGGTCCGCCTGCTGTCGGAGATCCGCGATCCGAGCGTGCTGCTCACCGTGAGCCCGGTCGTCGCCATCGTCGGCATCGCGGTCATCGGCATCGTCGTCCTCCTCCCGCGGCACATCGATCGGCTCCCCGCGCCGCTCATCGGCGTCGCCTTCGCCACCGCCCCCGTCGTGCTGTTTGGCGCCGACATGCCCACGGTGTCGAGCATCGAAGGTGGTTTCCCGGTCCCGGCGCTTCCGACGCTCGCCAACCTCGACCTCATGGCGATCTTGCCGAGCGCAGCCGCCTTGGCGCTCCTCGCGTCGACCGACTCGCTGCTCTGCGCGGTATCGGTCGATGCGTTGACCGGTGGTGAGCGCACGCGCAGCGATCAGGAGCTCGTGGCCCAGGGCATCGCTAACCTCGGCAGCGCGTTCTTTGGCGGGATGCCCGTCGCTGCAGCCGTGGTTCGTTCCTCCGCCGCCATCGAAGCCGGGGCGACCACGCGCCTCGCCGCCATCGTTCAATCCGTCGTGCTCGGCCTCGTGCTGGTCGTGCTGGGTGGATACGTCTCCTACGTGCCGCTCGTGGCGCTCGCCGCGGTGCTCCTCGTCGTCGGATACCGCCTCATCCAGATTCGACAGCTCGGCTTCCTGTGGCGCGTGGCGCGCGTCGAGGCGGCCATCTTCATCGTCACCGCCATGGGCATCCTGGTGGCCGACTTCGTCGTCGGCGTCCTCGTCGGCGTCATCGCCGCGCTGTTCCACTTCGCGCATCAACAACGCCGCGCGCTGGTGCCTCAAGAGGCGCCGGCGGTGGACCTCGAGGCATCGGAGAAGGACGGCACCCGTGCCGTGGAGGAGCACGGAGACCCTCTGCACGAGCCAGCCGCGCGGAGCAGCGGGACCATGCGCCTCGAGGGTCCGCTCTTCTTTGGGGCGCAGGATCGCATCGCGGACATGGTCCGAGACGTGTCCGACTCGGAGACCGTGCACTTGGATCTGACGGGCGTCACCACCATCGACACGTCGGGTGCGCTGGCGCTCGCGCGAGCCCTCGAAGAGCTGACCAAGCGCGGCGTGCAGGTGCGGGTCGCCGCCGGCGACGTCGCCCCCATGGTCCGCTGGGCGTTCGATCAAGCGAGCAGCAAGGGCGGCAAGAACGGCAAGAACGCCAAGGCCGACGCGGGGGATCGGCTTCGTGACGACGACGACCCGCAAGAAGACACGAGCGGCGCTCGCAGCGAGCGCGCTTCCTCTCGGCGTCCCTACGCGCTCGCGCATTCGCGGGACGCGTCGTCCGACGTCGTGAATCCCATTTTCGTCGCTTCCACGCCAGCGAGTCACCCCTACAGCTCGGAGTTCAACCGTGAAGCCTCAACCTGATACGCACGTCGAAATCCGTCCTCGCCGCGTCCCGCCGTTCGCCTGGCTCCCTCGTCGAGACGAACGCGACGACCCGGCCTCCGAAGTGGTCTTCCGGAAGGCGCCCGAGCGCGTCGACGTCCGACCGGCTCCAGGCGATGACGCGATCCAACACGCCTACGATCAGCACACCATCGCTTGCCAAGTCACCACGTTCCTGTGGGTGCTGGCCGCCGCGCTCATGTATCAAGGCGCCGCTGCCGGCGGCACTTGGTACCGAGTGAGTGGCATCGTCTGCATCGTGGCATGCCTCACCTTCGGCTTCCTCGCGCAACGCCGACTGAAGTCGATGCTGCTCGTGCAGTACCTTCGCAAGGGGCTCGACTACCGGCAGGCCAGCCGCTGCGCCGCCCAGGACGTCCGACGAGCCATGCGCGGAGCTCCCCGAGAGGAGCCCCAACGGCAGACCGAGCGGTAGGCGCCGCTCCGCGACTCGGGACGCAGCGGCTGGGCCGCTCGTGCGGTTCGCCCAGCTCGGCCCGGAGTGCCCAGCGCTCGCGCAGGCTGCGGACCGCCGGCCGTGTGATTGTCGTCGACGCCGCGGCCGAGCGCACGCAACCATCGCCGGATGGTAGACATCCAGATCGAGGGCTTCGGTCACGTTGGGATTCGCGTGCACGAGCTGGAGCGCTCCCGCGCCTTCTACGAGCTGCTCGGGTTCCGGTTGGTGGCCGGTCCCATCGGGCCGGAGCCGGTCGCCATCCTCGTGCACCCCGCCGGGTTGGAGGTGAACCTCGTGCTCAACGCAGCTTCGGCCGACGCCCCCAACCCGCTCATGGACGTGCCGGACAAGCTGCCCGGCTTCACGCACATCGCCCTCCGCTGCACCGACGTGGAGGCCGCGGCGGCGGCACTCGAGGCGGCCGGTTACCCGCTCAGCGGCCGCATGGACCTGCCCATCGGCATGCGCGCCATCTTCGTGCGCGATCCGGACAGGAACGTGATCGAGCTCGATCAGTGGCTCGAGGGGGCGCCCCCCGGAGAGCCCGGCCCCAAGGAACCCGTCGACGGCTCCAGCTGAGCGCGCACCGAGCCGCAGCGCTTCGCCTCGCCGCGGCGGCGTCCGAGCGTGGTGGGTGTCCCCCGAGGCCCGTGGTATGCGGGGTCACGATGCGAGTCCTCAAGCACCTCTTCGAAGGCAACCGCGCGTGGGCGCAGGGCATCCGCGAGCAAGATCCCGAGTTCTTCTCGAAGCTCGCAAGGCGGCAGGCACCGCCCTACCTGTGGATCGGCTGCGCCGACAGCCGCGTGCCCGCCAACCAGATCATCGGCGTGATGCCGGGGGACGTGTTCGTTCATCGCAACATCGCCAACGTGGTCACCCACACCGATCTCAACTGCCTCTCGGTGGTGCAGTACGCGGTCGAGGTGCTCCGTGTGAGCGACATCATCGTGTGCGGACACTACGGCTGCGGAGGGGTGGCGGCGGCGCTCGAGGGGAAGCCGCTCGGGCTGATCGACAACTGGCTGCGTCACATCAAAGACGTCTACGAGAGCAGCGAGCTTTCCCACCCCGACGACACGACCGACGGCGAGACGCGCAAGAATCGTCTCTGCGAGCTCAACGTGGCCGCGTCGGTCCGCAACGTGTGCCACACCACCATCGTCCAGGACGCGTGGCGCCGCGGGCAGAAGGTCGCCGTCCATGGCTGGATCTACGCGCTCGCCGATGGCCTCTTGAAAGACCTCGACCTCTGTATCGAGAGCCCGGAGCAGCTCGCCGAGATCTACCGCATGCGAGGGCGCTGACGCGGCGCGCCGTTTGCGCTCCCGTGTAGAATGACGGGCCGTCGAGAAGGTGGTACCTGGCGCCGGCCGAGCTCGGATCGAGCTCACCCCCGGAGTCGACCATGAGCCCCCAACGACGCGAGCCGCGACCGCTTGTCGCATCACCGAGCCTGCTTCGCGCGTTGAACGCGTGCGCGGCCACCACCATCAAAGGCCTCCGCGGGTCGCGCAAGAAGCAGCCAACGCTTTCCTTGGTGGCGCTCGAACGGCTCGAAGACGAGATCGGAGCCCGCCTCCACGACGACATCCTCGTCCTGCTCGCCCTCCGCGACCCGGTGGTGCAGCTCTTGACGGGCATCGGCGACGTCAACTCCATCGCCGACGCGGCCGACGATCACCCAGCCGCCGACGGCTTCGTGTGCATCTCGGTGGTGTACTCCGACCCCGTGGGTGAGCTCGTCGGCGACGCTCACGGCGGCCCCTACCACTACCTCACGGTGCCCAAACATCCCGAGGAGGACGAAGCCATGATCCTCGTCAGCGACGACGGCGTCGACACCGAGGCCCCCGCCGAAGGTGAGGTGCTCGACGAGTCGCTCGGCGCGTTCATCGAGCAGATGCTCCAAGACGCCCGGTCCGGTGAGTGGCGCGACGCCGTCGTCGCCGGCGCCGGCAGCCTCGCTCCCCTCGACCCGCAGCCCACGCTCGTGCGGGGTCGCCGCCTCCAACCGAAAGGGGGCGGCGCGGGCCTTCAGGTCACGCACCCCAAGTTCGGCACCGGCGAGGTGCTCGAGCAAAACGGGGAGGGCCCCGATCAGAAGGTGCTCGTGCGGTTCGCCGACAAGGAGCGCACGATGCTCGCCCGCTTCCTCCAAGGCCTCGAGCCTCCCCCCGAGACCTGACCGACCGAAGCGCCGTCCACAAATGCCGACGAGCGCACCTGGTGGTGCTTCGGCCCAGGTGCTCACCCGGAGCGAGCGAAGACGCTGGGGGGGCAACCGGCGTGGCGACTGAACGCGGTGCTGAAAGCGCTCGCGGATTGGTACCCAATCTTCTCGGCGACCTCCGCGAGGGGAGCGCGCTCGCGCCGGAGGAGGTCTTTCGCGAGCGCGATGCGCCACTCGAGGAGGTACTGCAGCGGCGGCATGCCCACCTTGCGGGTGAAGCGCTCGGCGAACACGGCGCGGGACATGCCCGCGGCGCGTGCGAGCTCGGCAACCGTCCATCGATACGCCACATCGTCATGGATGCATCGCAGGGCTCGGGCGAGCGACGCGTCGCCGAGGCCGGCGAGGAGTCCCCGCTCTCCCGTCGCGAGTCCGGCGGAGCGAAACCGCAGCGCCTCCACGAGGAGCACTTCCACGAGGCGCTCGAGGATGAGGTCGCGACCGGGGCGGTGCTCGCCGGTCTCATCGCCGATGAGCTCCACGATTCGGCGCAGTCGCGCGGCTCCGACGTCAGCGCCACGGATGAGGATGCGCGAGGGCAACAAGCGAACGAGGAGCTGCGCGTTCGCGCGGTCGAAGCGGAAGTAGCCACCCAGCATGCGCAGGGTGGGGGGGCCGCCCTCGCTGCCGTGACGCACTTCTTCGGCGTGGGAGGCGACGACGGCGCTGGGCGTCAGCGCGAGATCGCTCGCGAGAGTGAAGCCGGGGGTGGCCGGGAGAAGGACGAAGTCTCCCTCGCAGAGCTCGACCGGACCCACGCCCTCGAGGTCGAGAAAGCACGATCCGTGAAGGATGAGCCCGAAGCTCGGGTCGTCGTAGGGCGCGTAGCGCACGCTCCAGCGCCCCCGACCGCTCACCACCTTGGACAGAACGGTCTCTGGCCGTAGCAGCGCGATGACGGACGCGAGGGGATCCGATCTGTCGAGGGCGGGGCGAGACTCAGACGATTGCGAACGCATTCCAGAGGAAACATTATAGTTCGTCTGGACCGACGGCTCTAGGTTCCCTTCCATGAAGACCGTACTCATCACTGGCTGCTCGTCTGGTTTTGGTCGCAGAACGGCCGCTCACTTCATCGAACGGGGTTGGAACGTGCTCGCGACGATGCGCGCACCGGAGAAAGCGCAGGGTCTCCCCGAGTCGGACCGACTCCGCCGGCTGCGCCTCGACGTGACCGACCGTGGCTCGATCGCCGAGGCGATCCGGGAGGGGCTCGCTGCGTTCGATGGGCTCGACGTCGTGGTGAACAACGCTGGGATCGGGCTGTTCTCGGCGCACGAGGCCACACCCCTGCAAGCCATCCGCGACGTGTTCGAGACCAACACCTTCGGGGTGATGGCGGTGACGCAGGCCATCATTCCGCACTTTCGCGAGCGCCGCGGGGGGACGATCGTCAACGTGACGTCGAGCGTGGGCATCGCGCCGATGCCGCTCGTGAGCGCGTACACCGCGAGCAAGCTCGCGGTCGAGGGCTTCACCGAAGCGCTCTCCTATGAGCTGTCGTACTTTGGCGTGAGCGCGAAGCTCGTCGAGCCCGGTTACGGACCGACGACGAGCTTCTCCGCGAACAGCGCGGAGCGCATGGCCGAGCTGGTGCCCGAACCGTACGCCCCATACGCGCAGCAGCTCCTCGGTGGGCTCGCCGGCGCCGCCAGCACCACCGAGCTCGACGTGGCCCGCGCGGTGTGGCTCGCGGCGACGGATGGAAGCACACGCCTGCGCTACCCCGCCGGACCCGACGCGGAGGCGCTCGCGGCGATGCGCCGCGCGCTGCCCGGCGACGACTACCTCGCAGAGATGCGCGCCGTCGTTGGGCCGAAGGTCGGCGCGTAACCGTGCCGAGCGGACAGACTGCCGTCGGAGGCGCTCTCGAAGCAGCTCTCGCCGAGATGGAAGCGGAGTTCGCAATGCTGTCCAACCAGCGCATCGTGCCGGATCTCACCCGCATCACGACGTTCCCCGGACCGATGCTGCTGCGGACCCGCTACGGGCGACTCGACGTGCTGAAGGATGCTGGCGGTGAAACCTATGAGACGCTGCTCGTCGACGCTGTGCACGCCAGCGTGGACGGCGTTCGAGCCGCCAGCCTCGCCGCCATCGCCCGGATGAAGCGCGCGGCGAATCGCCCCAAGGATCGCGATGTTCTGCCTGCGATCGAAGAAACGCCGCGTGGCGGTCAGAGGAAGAAAAACACTGACCAGCGACCGACCGTGTCGATCACCGCTTGGCCACGGTCGAGTGTCCTCGGCGACCCATGGAAAAATGAAACCCGCCGTTTTCACGGCGGGTTTCTCGGTCGGGGCGAGAAGATTCGTGCCGAGCAAAGTGTCGCAGCTTGCTGCGACTTGCGAGGCCGCGCAGGCGCGAAGCGCCGAGCACACTTCCGAGGAAGTGAGAAGCTTCTCGCCGCCGAGGCACCACCAAAAGAAAAGGCGGTCCTGCTTTGAACCGCCTTTCCAACTCGGTCGGGGCGAGAAGATTCGAACTTCCGACCCCTTGACCCCCAGTCAAGTGCGCTAACCAGACTGCGCTACGCCCCGAGCCGCCCGAAACCGAGGTTTCGGGAGAACGGAAACTAGTCGAATCGGGCGAGATTGCAAGCGGTTGTGCGTGTGCTCGGACACGGCGGAGGGAGGCCCGCAGGGCGACACATGCGGGCCCGTGGAGGCCCGAGGGTCAGGCGCCGCCGCCACCAGCCGCACCGGCCTGGCCACCTGAGCCGCCCGCACCGCCCTGCGCGGCGCCGCCTTGCCCTGCGCCTCCTTGCCCTGCGCCGCCCTGCCCTGCGCCCCCCTGGGCTTGGGTCCCCGGCAGGGCTGGGCAGATGCCGGGGCACGCGGCGGTGGTGCAGGTCGCGAGCTCGAGCGCGCGGTCGAGGCCGAGGGGAGCCTGGTCGCTCTGAAGGCAGGCACCAAGGCACGCGTCGTCGGAGGGCTCGCAGCCGAAGACGCAGGTGAGGAGCCGAGCGCAGGCCGAGCTGTCGAGGCAGGCGCCGTAGGCCTGTTCGCACTCGGCGGCGGCGCAGGCCGTGCACGGATCGCCCGCTGGGGTGGTGCCACCGGTCTTCTTCTGCTCGGGGATGAAGCACGCGCCGAGCGAGAGGATCACGCCGCCGAGGACGAAGGCGCCGAGGACGAAGGCGCCGAGGACGTGGGCGCCGCGAACGTGGGCGCCGCGAACGTGGGCGCCGCGAACGTGGGCGCCGCGAACGTGGGCGCCGCGAACGTGGGCGC
>CAYOAL010000002.1:136232-180044 GCA_964401935.1 uncultured Polyangiaceae bacterium | reverse complement strand
CGCCGGACCGCGCCTCGAGGAGCCCCGCGAGGCAATGTCGGTCGGACCTTCAGTTTCTGGAGGGTGCTGCCGCACCCTCCCCCCACGCTGCGCGCGGGGCCCCCCTCCCACCGCGTTGCGCTTGGGGCCCCAACACCCAAGCGCGCTTTGCGAGAGCCCCGGTCTTTTCCGGTCGGCTCTTCAGCGCGCGGGGAAGAACGCGCGGATCTCGTCGGCGCGGGCCACCGCGTCCTCGTAGCCCAACGTGGTGATGCGGCGGGCGAAGTCGCCGTCGAAGAGGATGAACGACGCGGCGTCGGCCTCCTGGCCCACCTGGCTGCGGGTGATCGTCGAGAGGAGCCAGCGCGAGCGGACCGGCAGGTTCCAGCGCTGGAGGTTGTTCTCCACGTGCTCGCCCGCGAGCTGACCGATGTCTTCCGACGGTTCGAACACGAGGGTCTTCAGCTCGCGATAGGGGAGGCCCCGCGATGCGACCAGCACGTCGTCGATCCGCTGCTTCTCCTCTTGGGTGAGCGTGTCTTCGAGCACCCGCGCGAGCTCGTTGAAGCGGCGGAGGATCGAGAGGTCGTAGCGGATGGGATCGAGCAAGAGCGCGTCGAGTAGCTTGCCGAGCAAGAACATCGGGCTCGGGTAGTCGATGGTGTGATCGACCACCCGCTCGGTCGGTCGCGTGGTGTGGCGGAGCGAGACCACCACGATGTGATCGGCGCCGGTGCGGATCGCGGGGGCGAGGGGAGTGTTGAAGCGGAGCCCGCCGTCGCAATAGAAGGCGTTGCCGATGCGGCGGGCGGGGAACACGAGGGGGATGGCCGCGGAGGCCAACACGTGATCGGCGGTCACCGGTTCGGGCGAGGTGTGTCGGTAGGGGTCGGGGGAGGGCACGAAGGTCACCCCCTCCGCGAGCTCGGCGAACATGGTGGTGCGGCCGTCCGACACGCGCAGCGCGGCCACCACCAGGGCCCGCAACCGATCGGCGGCCGTGTTGGCGTGGAGTCGGTTCCAGTCGATCCCTTCGCGCACGGTGCGCTCGAGCTCTCGCGGATCGAGGATGGAGCCGCCGAGGTTTCGCTCCGTGCGCGGGCCCTTGCCCGCGGGAGGCCGCACGAGGCGCGCGATGCCGCGGAGGTTTACGTCGAGGTGCTGGCGCAGATCGAGCGCAGCCCAAAGATCGCACAAGCCCTCCACGGCCAGGTCGCCGCGGTCGGCGTGCGAGGCGAGATAGGCGTTGTTGATGGCTCCCACCGAGGTGCCGACGAAGATGCGGAACGGCGCCGCCTTCGCGGGGGTGAGCCCCAACACGTCCACGATGCCTCGCACGACGCCGGCTTCATAGGCTCCTCGCGAGCCACCCCCCGAGAGGACCAGAGCTGTTCTCGACGCCATTCGTCACCATCATAGCGTGGCGACGAGCGCGTGAGGCGCGACAGCGACGAAACGCGAAGTCCTCCCCCGGAGAGCGGTGGAGTGAGCGCTACGGCAGCTCGGGCGTGTCGAGCTTGTAGTCCTTCGGGCTGAGCGCCACGATGAACGCGATGAGATCCTTTCTCTCGTCTGCGCTCAGCTCGATCTTCTTCATCTGTTGGTCGAGCTGCGGGTTCTGGTGGCCGCCGGACAGCATGTAGTCGACGGCCTCCTCGAGCGTGGCCGCGCTGCCGTCGTGGAAATAGGGCGGGTGCAGGGCCGCCCCGCGCAGGCTCGGGGTCTTGAACTTCCCGTTGTCCTTCTCGTCCTTGGTGATCGCGCCGCGCCCGAGATCGGGCTCGGTGGCGCCCGCTTGGAAGCCGATCCCGACGTTGCGGTACTGGAAATCGGCGTAGAGCGGCGGCGTGTGGCAGAGCGAGCAGTTGGCCTTCTTGGTGAACACGTCGAAACCGCGCACCGCGTCCTCACCTACCGCCGTCTTGTCGCCGTTCTCGTAGAGATCCCAAGGGGTCGGGCCGGCGCGGAGGGTGCGCACGAAGCTCGCGAGCGCGTGCACGATGCGCTCCTCGTTGGCCTCACCGCCGAACGCGCGGCGAAAGCGCGAAGCGTAGGCCGGGATGGCCTCCAGCTTCGTCGCGACGGCGGCGGGATCTGCGCCCATCTGCCCCTTCCACGCGGCGAGGATCTGCGCCTCGAGGGTCTTCATGCGACCGTCCCAGTACCACTCGCGGGCGTAGGCCACGTTGAAGAGCGTGGGCGAGTGGCGCGTGTTCGCCTTCCCGTCGGCCTTGACCGAGAGCTTCTCGCCGTCGGCCCAGCCCTTGTCGGCGTAGTGGCAGCTCTCACACGACCACTTGTCGTCCTGGCCCATGCGCTTGTCGAAGAAGAGCATCTTGCCGAGCTCCACCTTCTCCGCGGTGAGCTTGTTCTCTTCGGGCGAGGGGATGGGCAGAAAGAACGGCGGATCCTCGGGGAGCGCGGGAGCGGGCGGGAGGCTCGCGGCCGCGCTCGAGCCCGACGCCGCCGGCCCTCCGGACGCGCTCGGCGCGGGGGTCGCGGTGGCGGTCGCGCCGCTCGAGGCGCCGCTCGGGGCGGGCGTCGACTCACAGGCGGCAGCCGCCGCGGCCAAGAACACAACCAGGCACAGGTGTCGCTCCATCATGGGGCGGCGAGCATACCGAATGTCACGGTGCGGGCAACCCCAGGCGGCCACAACCGTGGCGCGCGTCACCGCGCCGACGCCGCACCGCGTGCCCGCGGTAGGGGAAGGGCGGTCAGCCGCCGGGGACGAAGATGCACGAGCGGAGGCTCGGCACGTTGCCACCCGAACAGTTCCCGAGCACGTCGGTGTAGCCCGCGGGCGGCGCGTAGCTCTTCGGGCCGTCGCGGTTGATGGCCACGTACACGTCCTCGCCCTGGTAGCTCACCTTGTACACCCAGAACCAGTCTTCCAGCACCACGTGGCTGCGCGTGCCGCGGCGCAGCGCCACGAAGTCTTCTCGGGCTTTGCCCGCCTTCTGCGCGTTGGCGAGGGAAGCGGTCTCCTCCGCCGAGAGGCCCGAGAAGCGCATCATCGCGCGGTTGTCGGGGTCTTGCCCGCCGAAGGTGCCGATGTCGTCGCCTTGGTAGAGCATCGGGATGTTGCCGGGCGAGGTGAACAAGAACGTCTGCGCGAGCCGCAGCCGCGCGTGGTCGCCGCCCGCCTCGGTGAGCGCGCGCCACTGATCGTGGTTGCCGAAGAAGTTGCCCATCACCGCCCCCGGGTAGCCGCCCGACTGCCCGAAGATCGGCTGCGGGGTGAGGTAGGCGGTGTCGTTGTACACCGCAAAGTCGGCGAGGTTGCGCAGGCTCATGCTGAAGCTGAGCAGCGCGCCCTTGGCGTGGTTGTAATACTCCTCGTCGACCTGGCCCTGCACCATGTCGGCGCGCACGTGGTAACGGGCCCAGCCCCCGAGCGACTCACCCACCATGTAGAACACGGTCGGCTCGTCGGTGACCGCGTGGTTGTCCACCATCGTCTCGATCTCGGCCACGATCGCCGTCTTCAGCTCGATGACGATGTCGTCGCTCATGTGTTTGAGCGCGTCGGCGCGGAAGCCGTCGAAGTTGAACTCCTGGATCAACCACAGCGCATGATCGATGATCGCCATGCGGGCGTCGGCGTTGTCCGCATAGTTGAAGTCGGGCATGTCGGTGGTGAACCAACAGTCGACGCGGTGCGCGTCCCAGTTCCCGTCGCAGGGGTTGTAGCCGAAGAACCAGCCCGGGTGCTGGGTGTAGAGCTGCGCCTCCTTGTGCACGTGGTTGATCACGAAATCGGGGATGACGCGGATCCCCCGCCGGTGGGCCTTGTTGACGAGCTCGTGGAGCTCGGCGGCGGTGCCGAAGGCGGTCTCGATCGGGGTGGCGTAGCCGAGGTCGTCCTCGTGGGTGTAGCCCGTCACCACCGGGTGGTAGCTGTGGTAGCTCGAGAAGCGGCGCGGATCGCTCAACCCAACGGCGGGCTGCGAGTTGTGCGAGTTGAGGAGCGGGGAGCTGATCCACAGCGTGTTGATCCCCATCGACTCGAAGAAGCCGTCCTCGATCTTCTGGATGATCCCCCGGAAGTCGCCCCCCTGCCACTGGCTCTTCGGATCCGTCACCTCGGCGAGGGTGCCCTGGCTGTTGTCGAGGTCGTTGCTCGTGTCCCCGTTGAGGAACCGATCCGTCATGATCTGGTAGAGGATCGAGTCTTTCCAGGTGAAGTCGGCGTAGCGGATGCCGTCGCCGATCCACAGCGGCACGAACAGCGGCCGGATGGCGCTGCCGCTGTCGTTCCGTAGGCGGAACACATAGCTGTACTTGCTCGCATCGAGGGTGGGGGAGGTGAGGTAGAACGTCTTGTCGGCGGCCACGTAGGCGCCGCTCACGTCGACCTCGGCGCCGTTCAGCAACACCTGGCTCTGGCCGGTGTCGATGTCTCCGCTCCCGTCGTAGCGCACGATCACCGCGTAGGAGGCGGAGGTGGTGGTGGTGCAGAAGGTGAAGTCGCCCACCGTGCGGTCGGGGGTGCAGGCCTCGAGACACATGCCGTCGTCGGGGTCGCACACCTCGCCGAGGTCACAGGTCACTCCCGCGCATTTGTCCTCCACGCAGGTCTGGGCGTTCTGATCCCAGCGGTAGCCGTCGTCGCAGTCGCACCGCCGCTCCGCCTCGTTGCAGGTGCCGGCGCCGCACTCGAGCTCGTCACAGAAGCCGCCGGGGGGGGCGGCGAGGATCTCCCCGTCTTTCACCCAAAACTCACGAAGCTCGGTGACGTAGTTCTGGCCGCCGTTGTTGTCCCACGTGTCCGCGCCGTCGGTGAACGCAAACTCCACGCTCCACACCGGGGCTTCGTGGACGTGCACGAACCAGCCCTCGCCTTCCGGCGCCATCTCCCGGCCTGGGAGCTTCGTCCAACGTGAGCCCACCGCGTAGTGCATGAAGGGCGGCTCCCAGTCGGAGAAGTAGTGGGCGATGAAGCCTCCCGGAGGCTCGGGCCCGTCGGGTTCTTTGGTCTCGTCGCTCCCGTCGTCGCTGCACGCGACGAGGAGGAAGAGGAAGGGGAGGAGGAGCCCAAGGCGGAGGCGCGGCAGCGTCATGATCGGTGGGTCGGGGTGGCGGAGCGTGACTCAGGGCTGAGTTACGCTTTTATCACAGCCGGCCTCTGGGTGCACGGGTCGAGTCACCCGCACCGTCAGCTCGTGCGCCCGCTCGGAGGCGCGGTGGCCCGAGACCGCCGCTCCATGATAGCGCGCAGGCGGGCGCGTTGCTGCCGCGCCGCCGTCAACAGGGCCGCCGCCATCGCGTCGTAGCGGGCCTCCGCCTCGGCGCGGCGGTACGGGCCTCGGAGCTCCGCCGGCTCGCCGTCGCTCTGGGGCTTGAGCTCGAGCCAGTGCTTGGCGCCCTCGCGCTGGTCGCGGCGGCGCAGCCACGTGAGGGTCACGCCGGCGCCCTCGCAGCGCTGCACGGTGTCCGTGACGACCTCTCCCGCCGCCGAGCTGGCTTGCATGTATATAAATGTAACCGAGTGTCGCACCTAGTCAACCGGGAACGACGGGACGCGAACACGGGGCGATGGCGGGGAGCTCGTCGACCCACGGGCCGGCGCCCCCACGTGGCCGAGGCGCTCGGGCTGCGCTCGCGGAGCGCCTGCCTCTCCGCGCGAGCTGGCGATCTACTCGAGCTCGACCATCAGATCGACGCTGCCCACCCGCACCACCGCGCCGTGGTGCACGGGCGACCACGTGCCGGGGGTCACTCTGCCGCCGTTGACGAAGGTGCCGTTCTCGGACGCCTCGTCGACCACGAGCAGCCGGCCTCCTTCGATCTTGAAGCGCGCGTGCGCGGCCGACATCTGCGGGTCCTGCACCGGGAAGTCGCAGATCGATGGGTCGCGCCCGATGCGAAACTCTCGCCCGGTGCCCACCTGGAACACGCCGCCGTTCGGTGCCCGGAGGCGCGCCCCGCGCACGCCCCCCGCCGGCGGTGCGGCGTTGAACATGACGGTGGCGGCCGGGGGCGCCTGCTTCGCGGCCGACGGCACGCTCGGGGTTGGGTTGCTCGGGGCCGGCGCCACCGCGCTCGGCCGATCGCCGAGCGCTCCCGCCACCACAGGGGCGGGGAGGGCCGACGTGCGGCGTCGCGCTGCGGCCCCGCCGCCGCCGCGGAGGAGGTTGCCCACGAGGAGCAGGAGCACCAGCACGGCGAAGACGATCTCGAAGATCCAGCGGAGCTTGACCGGCTTCCCCTGGGCCTTCACCGCGAGCACCTTGTCGTCCTGCGTGGGGCTGCTCCGTCCGGTCCTCCCGTCCACCACGATGAGGCGTGCCTTCTCGTCGCCGACGAACGCCTCGTTGTCGGGGAGCCGCACCTCCACGTAGGTGTCGCCCGCGCGGATGGGGGTGGCCCGCAGCCCGCGCGCGGTGAGCTCGTCGCGCGCCTTCTTGGCCTCGGCGTCGTTGCCGCCCTTGGGGATCTTGTCGCCCTTCGGCACGAGGTACACCTCGGCCCGCGAGAAGTCGTTGCCCCAGCAGAAGTCGCCGAAGATGGAGATGGTGCCGTTGGGCTCGGCAGGCCGGCGATCGGCCGAGCGCGCGGTGGGCTCCGCTTTCACCGCGAGCGGCCACTCCCGTGGGTCCACCGCCAGCGGCACGTCGTTCCAGCCATCGCCGAGGATCGGCTTGTCTTGATCGGTGAAGAGGAGCTTCATGCTGTGGCCGGTGCTCGCGGCGAGGCACGGCACCCGCCACTCGAGCACGTGCATGTCGTCGAAGCGCTTGCGGGTGGCCGCGGCGATCGCGGCGCCTCGCCCCTCGGCGTCGTTCGACACGATGTAGAACGAGCCGCCCACGTTGGGGACGGCCATGTTCTTCATGAACTGTCGCGCGTTCTCATAGGCCTCCTCGATGCCGGCGGCGGGGAACCACACGCTGATGATCGGCACGGGGATGCGGGGCGCGGCGTGGTTGTTCTCGTCGAGGATGCCGTCGGCGAAGAGCTTGCCGAGCTGCTGGGCGAGGGCGGGGGGCGAGCCGCCGAAATCGGTGCCGGCCCAGCCGTTCGAGAGCACCACGAGGGCGTGGTGCAGCGGCGTCTTGCCCTTCTGATCGCGGTTGCCGAGCTCTCCGAAGCCCTCGAGAGCGGAGCTCTTGATGAGATCGAAGAGCGGGCGCGAGCGGCCGGGGGCGGCGGTCGCCCCCACGATGCGGTCGATGGCGGCGTTGGCCGCGGCGGGGTCGCTCGTCCAGCCCGAGCCGGAGAACCACGACGCGTCGTCGAACCATTTGATATTGACGATGTCGTTCTTGCCGCGCTTGGCCACCAGCGCGCGAGCGATGGCCTTGGCCTGCTCCACGCGACCCTTCATCGTCTGGGAGGCGTCGATCAGGATGAGGAACGAGGTGCCGATGTTGGGATCGGTGGCGGCGAGCTTCCCCCAGCTCTGGCGGCTCACGAGCTCGGCGGGGCGCTCGCCGCTCTCGAGGTGCACGGTGAGCGCTACCGCGTCCGCCTCGGCGCTGGGGTCGGGCGGAGCCCCGAGCTTGTCATGGGGCGGGAACGGGATCGGGGCGTAGAACGCGTTGGGCTTCTGGTGTGCGTCGCTGGCGCAGCCGAGATACTCCGGCGCCTTCGACGGCGGGCCGCACGCCTCCAGATCCTTGCTGGGCGAGCGCGGCTCGCCGAGATCGACCACCATCCGCAGCTTCAGATCCGTGCCATCGACGGTGGGCCGTGGATCGATCCGTATGATCTTGGCCGTCGGCGCGGCCTGCCCCGCCACCGCCACCGAGAGCACGAGCGCCACCAACGCACCGACGAAACTCCACTTGAACCCATCCCGCGGCATGCCGGCGGAGCCTACCATGGCGGCGTGACAGTCGCTCCAAACCGGCGAGAGCCCGCCGGGCGTGTGTTCTGGGCGTGACGCGGAACCGGCTACGAACTTGCGGGACGAGGGGCTAGGGTGCTTCGTGGTGCGCAGCGCGGTGCCATCGTTGGGCGAGGCGTGTCGGGCGGGAGACCGCGCCGGCGCGGAGCGGGCGCTCGCGGCGCTCGAGGATCCCGACGTTCGTCGGCTCGTGACCCAGATCGGGGGGCCGCGGGCGATGGTGCGGTTTCTGCTGCAGCGGGGTCACGTGCTCCGCCCCGATGGAGGCTCGGTGGCGGCGTGGCTCCGCGCCCACCTCGAGGAGGCCGAGCCGATGCACCTGCTCGACGTGGGCCCTGCCCTGGCCGCCGCGCGGGAGGCGGGGCACGCCGCGATCGTTTATCGGCTCGAGGAACACCTCCGCTTCGTGCAACCCCCGGATCCGACGCGTTGGTCGCGGAAGCTGCCCACGCCGGCCGGCGCGCGCTTGCTCGCCGCCGCTCGCGTGGGGGATCTCGAGGGGGTGACCGGCGCCCTCGAGTTGGAGCCGGGGCTCGTGACCGCCGTCGATCGTTGGGGGGCCGACGCCCTCGTGTTGGCGGCCTCGAGCGGCGAGAACGCGCCCGCGCTCATCGCGGCCCTGTTCGACGCGGGCGCCCATGGCTCGGTGGACGCCGTGGTGGCGGCGGCTCGGAGCGCCGATCCGGCTTGCCTCGAGGTGTTGCTCGAGCGCGGTGCGCCCGTCCGCGGCAAGCTCGATCGCGACGCGCTGTGGTCGCTGGCCGAGGCGACGGGGCCGGCGAGCAGCGCCGAGCCCCGCCCGTCTCCCTCCCGCGTGGAGGCGACCGCGGCCCGCCTCCTCGCCGCCGGGGCCGAGCCCAACGTGGCCGATCGCTGGGGCCGCACCGCGTGGGGCGTGGCCGACGAGCCGACGCGCGCGCTGCTCGTCCGCCTCGGCGCGGCGCCCACCGTTACCGTCCCGGGACGCTACGAGCGCAGCACCGGGCTCACCCAACGCGTCTCGGCCCGCCTCGGCGGGGACGCCGCCGCCCCCGCCGGAGCTCCCGCGAACGCGGGTGGCCGCGGAGAGGCGGCGCGGCCCGAGCTCGATCTCAACGAAGCGGCGGCGCTCGGCGACCTCGCCACGGTGCGTCGCCGGCTCGACATGGAGTATCGCCTCACGCCCGTCGTGCAGGGCGCGGGCTCCCCCGAGCGCCCGCTCCACCTCGCTGCCCACTTCGGGCATCGCGAGCTCGCGCAGGTGCTCGTGTCCGAATACGGCTACTCACCGGGCGAGGTGAACCGCCCGCTCGCGGCGGACGCTTTCGTCGGGCCGCCCGCCACCTGGGGACAGACCGCGCTCCTCGTGGCCGCGGCCGCTGGTCAGGCGGGGGTGGTGGAGGTGCTGATGAACTCCGTCGACTACTTCCAAGGTCGGCGGGCGCGTCGCAAGTGAACGGCGCGAACCGCGCTTGTGTTCGACGCACCCCGGCGGTGGTTGTGAGCGCCGGCGTGGGGAGCACCAGTGATAGAGTACGCGTGCGGTCATGAGATCGGCGATCAGACGACAGCTCGGGAGCAAGGCGCTCGCTGCGCTCGTCACCGGGGGCGTGGTCGGTGGTGGGCTCAGCGCCGGCGCGGCGGCGAACGGCTGCGTGTTCGAGCTCGGCGAGGTGGTGCAGCCAGGCGCCGGGGGGGCGCTCGGCGGCGGGGGCGGAGGCGCGGGCGGCTCGGGCGGGAGCGGCGGGAGCGGCGGCGACGTCGCTCCACACCGCACGCGGATCACCATCGATGCTTCGTCGGCCAGCGCGCCGGTCGACGACTTCCCGCTGTTGGTGACGCTCGATCCCAACCGGATCGACTACGCAGCGGCCGGCCCCGACGGCGAGGCGGTGCGCTTCTACGCCGCCGATGGCGCCACCTTGCTCGCGCACGAGATCGAGCGCTGGACCCCGAGCGGCACCTCGGTGCTGTGGGTGCGCGTCCCCGACGTCCCCGCCGGCGCCGAGGTCGTGCTGTGGATGCACGTGGGTGAGGCCGACGCGCCCGCTGCGCTCCCCTCGAGCTCCGTCTGGTCGGCCTACGAAGGGGTGTATCACCTCGCCGATCCGCTGCCTGGCGCGACGGTGCGCGACGCCTCGCCCAACGGACGGCACGGCGCTCCGGTGATGATGGACGCGGCGAACGTGGCCGACGCCCGCATCGGCCAGGGCTATGTGTTCGACGGCAGCGCGGTGGCCGACCCTCACATCGATCTGGGGAGCGACGCCGCCTTCCAGGTGCCTCCCGACGGCGCCCTCACCGTTGGCGTGTGGTGGAAGCGCACCGCCGCGGACAGCCCCCTCGGCGTGCTGATGGGCGTGGAGGGCTGCTGCCTCGGTTGGGGCATGACCCTCCTCGGCCCCCCGCTCCAGTTTCGCAGCCTCGTCGGTGTCACCAACTGTTGCAGCGGCGCGCCCACCTATGCCTACGCGCAATACGGCATGCCCGGGGGCGAGGGCGACGACGCGTGGCATCACACCGTGGCGGTGATGGACCGCCAGGGCGGCTTGCTCACGAGCTACCTCGACGGCGTGGAGCAGGTGGCGGTGCCCATCGTCGCGAGCACGGAGCAACACCAAGGGGCGCTGCGCGTGGGGGCCGGTTTCGCGGGCGAGGATGGGTTCGACGGGCTCCTCGACGAGCTCCGGTTCGAGCGCGGTGTGCCGGCGCCGGCGCGGATCGCGCTCGAGCACGCCACCATCGGCGGCGACGCGGTGAGCTACGGAAGCCCCGAGCCGCTCCCTTGAAGCGGGCCCGTTCGTCGCACCGCGCCGACAAGAGCCGAAACACGCCTGGGAAAGCTTCCGTGGCGCGCGCTGGGCCCCGTGCTACGTCCCCCTGCGATGAACAAGACGATCGTCGTGTGTGGGCACGGGCCGGGCATCTCCGATGCGGTGGCCCGCAAGTTTGGCCAGAGCGGCTTCCAGGTGGCCATCGTGGCCCGCAGCAAGGACAAGCTCGAGGCGGCCGCCGGGCGCCTCCGCGACGAAGGCATCGTCGCCAAGGCCTTCCCGTGCGATCTCGGCGACGCCACCCAAATCAAGGCGCTCTTCGCCGACATCGAGAGCGCGCTGGGCCCGGCCACCGCCCTGCACTGGAACGTCTACACCGGGGGCGCCGGCGATCTGCTCACCGCGCCCGACGGCGAGCTCTCGACCGTGCTGTCGGTCGCCGTCAACGGTCTCGTCGCCGCCACCCAGTGCGTCGTGCCCAAGATGCAAGCAGGGGAAGGAGCCATCCTCGTCACCGGCGGAGGCTTCGCCTTCTACGACGAGACCGTGGAGAAGATGGCCATCGACTTTCACTCCATGGGCCTCGCCATTGGCAAGGCGGCCCAACACAAAGCCACCCGCCTGCTCCACAAAAAGCTCGCCGGCCAGGGGATCTTCGTGGGCGAGGTCACTGTGCTCGGCATGGTCAAGGGCACCGCCTTCGACAGCGGTCACGCCAACCTCGATCCGGCCGACATCGCCAACGCGTTCTTCAAGCTCTACGAAGACCGCCAGCCCATGCAGGTGCTCTTCAAGTAGCGGCCCCGCCGTCGAGGCACGCCCTCAGAGGACGACGTCCGCCCACAGCACGGCGAGCTCGAGCTCGATCGCGTCGAACGGCTCGGCGCGGACTTGGGCGCTCTGCTCGTGGATCGCGAGGATACGGGGAGGCCGAGAGGGAGCGCAGCGGGAGCGTGCCCCGCTCGGTGGCGTGGGCCCCGAGTCTTGATTGGTGCCGATATCAAGATTTGGGGGCGGTGGATGGGGCCGCTTCAGTCGGGGTCGCAGGGGCCGTCGCAGAAGTGCGCCACCTCGCCGGTGGTGAAGAAGTGCCACATCTGCTCCTGCGCCTCGGGCTGCTTGCGCAACAAGCCGTGGGTGTCGGTGTCGGGGTTCGCGGGGGCATTGGGTCGCGGGTTGTCGGGCACGCCGAAGTCGTACTCCGCGTACACGAAGGGCAGGGTGACCGGACCGGTCACCTCTTCGAGGCCGTACACGGGGCGCACCGAAGGGCCGATGAGCGCGGCGTCGACGCTGCGGCCGAGGGCCTCGGACACCTGGTTGTTCACCTGGGCGTCTTCCTTCGCCACGTGGAACAGGATCTGATGTGTCGGCGAGCCGGGGAACGGGGTGTCGCCTGCGCGCCGGATGTAGTTGAAGCCCTCGAACCGATCCCAGCCGAGCTGGATGATCCCGGAGATGGCCACGAAGTCGAGGGTGGTGGCGTAGCGGGGGGCGATGACGGTGTTGGCGATGCCCACCCATTGGTTGGCGCGGTTGAGCAAGAACGAGAAGGCGCCGCCGGGCACGCCGAGAACCCCCCGCGTGGCGTCGACGTGCAGGCTCATGGTGACGTTGCCGGTCGTCCCGCCCTGGCTGTTGCCGTGGTAGTACATGCGGGCCGGGTCGTAGAGCGGCGCGCCCGCGGCGGTGAAGCGGGGGTCGTCGTCGGTCGCGAAGGCCCCCTTGAGCATCCGCAGGATGGCGACGTGGTTCACGACGCCTTGGTGCGGCTCCTCGCTCAGATCGGGGAACGACGAGAGGCTCTGCCCGATCAGGATGTACCAGAGCGCCCCCGCCACCGTGTTCATGCCCTGCATGTCGATGGCCGCGATCACGAAGTTGCGCTCGTTGGCCATCTCCCGCAGCCAGCGATTGTCGGCCTCGTTGCGGCTGCCGAGGAAGCCGTGGCCGTACTGCACCACCGCCGCCGGCTCGCCCCCTGCGAGCGCGCTCCGCGGGAACTGAAGCTCGAACACCACGCTCTCGGTGCCCTCGGCCACCGGCAGCCCATCGGCGTCGCGCCGCAGGAGGCGAATGCCCCGTTCGTCGGGAGGGAGGAGGAAGCTCGGCACCTCGGCGGTGCCGATCACCTTGAACGCGATGTCGGGCTCGTCGGCCTCGTCGAACACCTCCACCTCGTCGACCACGTAGGCCGGCCCCTCCTCGCCGACGATCGCGAGCATGCGATCGCGCATGGCCACGAGCGACCGGGTGACGTTGGCCTCGGAGCTGGTCGTGAAGTCCCACGCGAGCTGGAGCTCGCTGCGCTTCACGCCCGCGGCCTCGGCCACCGGGAACACGGCGGCGTCGAAGTGTGCGCGCCGCTCCTCGAGGCCTACCACCGGGGAAGGGGTGCCGTCACGCAGCGCCGCGAAGCCGCGAGGCGCGGCCACGGGGGCCCCCGTCGCGTCGGTGAGACCACGGACCACGACCACGTAGCGTCGCTCGTAGTCGAGCGCGCGGGCGAGCCGCAACACGATCACCGGCGCGTCGCCGTCCTCGCTGAAGTGATCGAGCTCCGCCCAGTGAGCGCGCCGCTCGCCGGTCTCCGCGTCGAGGATGAGGGTCTTGCTGTCGTCGAGCACGCTCGCCCCGATGTCGTCCCACGAGGCGGCGCCAGCGAGGGTGGCCCCGGGGAGCCGCAGGTGGATCGGGGTGGTGGTGGGCCAGCCGTCGTAGCTCGCGAACACTTCGTCCGCGAAGGGCTCACCGTCGATGTTCGCGGGGAGCGCGCCGCCGAAGCGGACGGAGGGGGTGTCGCCGTCGGTCGCCAAGAAGCGGTTGGACGGGAAGGGGAACACGCAGTGCGCCTCGGCGAGGTTCTCACAGCGCGGGTCGCCCTCGAGGGCCTCCTCGCTCGAGCAGCCAAGGGCGAGCCCGAGCAGCGCGGTGGCCAGCCATACCGTCGACGCGCGCGACGGGAGCGCGCGGAGCCTCACCTGAGTCGGAGTCACGGAGGGAGGGTGTCACATCGGCGGCGTGTGCACCAAGCCCGTGAGGAGGTAATCCACGGGGCCTCGGTACCCGATGCGCTCGGGTCCCCGGTCGCGCGCCGAGTGTCCCGCGCAGCTCACGCGTGCTCGGCGCCACCGGCCGTTGTGGCAGCTGTTACAACTCTGCCCCAATTCCCGGCCTCGCGCCGATCTAGCCTAAGGGCCGTCATGTGGGCGCTCCACCATCCCGTAGTCGTTGGCCTCGTGTGCCTCCTGACCTTGGCGTGCTCGAAGTCCGACTCGGGCGAGCCCACCGGTCAGGCCTCGGGGCCCTTCCGGGGCCAGACCCTCTCTTTGTTCGTCGGTTCGGCCTCCAAGCCCCCCACCGAGGACGCGGTCGCTGCCTTCCAGGACAAGACGGGGGCCAAGCTCGAGGTGAACTACGGCGGCTCGGGGAAGATGCTCTCGGAGCTCAAGCTCTCGGGGCGCGGCGACATCTATTTCCCAGGCTCCTCGGACTACATGGAGCTCGCCAAGCGCGAAGAGCTCGTGATCCCCGAGACCGAGCGCCGCGTGGTCTACCTCATCCCCGCCATCAACGTGGTGCGCGGCAACCCCCACGGCATCAAGTCGGTGGACGACCTCGCCAAACCCGGGCTCCGGCTCGGGATCGCCCGCCCCGACACGGTCTGCGTGGGGCTCTACGGGGTGGAGGTGCTGGAGTCGATGGGCCTCGCCGACAAGGTGAAGCCCAACATCGTCACCCACGCCGAGTCGTGTGAGAAGACCGCGCAGCTCGTCTCGCTCAAATCGGTAGACGCCGTGCTCGGCTGGGAGGTGTTCGAGCACTGGGATCCCGACAACATCGAGACCGTGCGCCTGCCCCCCGACAAGGTGACGCGCATCGGCTACATCCCGGCCGCGGTGACCACCACCTCGAAACAGCGGGAGCTCGCCGAGGCGTTCATCGCTTACCTCACGAGCGACGAGGGGCGCGCCCACTACAAGAAGTGGCACTACCTGACCACGGTGGAAGAGGCCCGAAAGTACGCCACGGAATCGACGCCGGTGGGCGGGGAATGGTCGCTCCCCGCGGGTTGGAAGATGTAAAACGGCCCCGTGCGCGGGCGGTTGTCCTTCTCCATCTACCTGCTCGTCGGTCTCGGCGCGGCGGTCGCGGTGGTCGTGTCGATCCTGCTCGTTCAGGTGACGTACCAACGCGGTGGCCACATGCGGCCCTTCGGTGCGCTCGGCGAGGCCGACATCCAGGCCGCGGTGAAGCTGAGCCTGTGGACCTCGACCGTCGCCGCCCTCCTCGCGCTCGTGGTGGCCATCCCTGCCTCTTACGCCCTCGCCCGCTGGCGCTTTCGGGGGCGCATCCTGCTCGACGCGCTCCTCGACGTCCCCATCGTCCTGTCGCCGATCGTGATCGGCATCGCCCTCATCTTGGTGTTCCGGTCGGCGCCCGGCGAGTGGGTCGAGGAGCACCTGTTGCGCTTCGTGTTCGAGGTGCCGGGGATCATCGCGGCGCAGTTCATCCTCGCGCTCGCGCTCCAGATTCGTGTCCTCAAGGCGGCCTTCGACGACCTCGATCCGCGCTACGAGCAAGTGGCCAGGTTTCTCGGTTGCACCCCCTTCGGCGCTTTTCGGCGGGTGACGCTGCCGATGTGCAAGACCAGCCTGTTTGCCGCCTTCGTGCTCGGCTGGAGCCGCGCCCTCGGCGACTTCGGGGCCACCGTCACCGTCGCCGGCTCGGTGCGCTTCAAGACCGAGACGATCCCGGTGGCGATCTACAACAACCTCGCCAGCGTGCGCATCGGCAAGGCGCTCGGGCTGGCCGTGTTGCTCACGCTGATCGCGCTCGTCGTGCTCGTGCTGGTGCGGGTGGCCGCCACGCGGGGCGAGACGTGATCCGCGTCGAAGACCTCGACGTGCGGCTCGGGGCCTTCCGCACGCAGTCGCTCTCGCTGGAGGTGGCCGAAGGCGAGCTGATGGTGATCCTCGGTCCGTCGGGGGCGGGCAAGAGTGTGCTCCTCGAGGCCATGCTCGGGCTCAAGCCGATGGTGGGAGGACGCATCCACATCGGCGGGCGCGACGTCACCGCGCTGCCTCCCGAGGAGCGCCGCATCGCGTACATGCCCCAAGACGTCGCGCTCTTTCCTCACCTCTCGGTGCGCGACAACATCCTCTTTGGCCGCCGCGTGCGTGGGACCATGGAGAACGCCGAGCGAGATCTCGCGCGCATCGCGGAGCGCATGCACATCGGCCACCTCCTCGACCGCAAGCGCGTGCGCTCCCTCTCTGGCGGGGAGCAGCAGCGGGTGGCGCTCGCGCGCGCGCTCATCGCCGACCCCAACGTCGTGTTCCTCGACGAGAGCTTCTCGGCCCTCGACGCGCACATCCGCCGGCAGCTGTTGCTGCAGCTGCGCGAGCTGCAGCGGGAGCTCGGGCTCACCACCGTGTACATCACCCACAGCCAAGGCGAGGCGTGGGTGGTGGGCGACCGCGTGGCCGTGCTCATGGCGGGCCGCATCGTGCAGCTCGGCGAGCCCCAGGCGCTCTTCCAGCGCCCCGCGAACCTCGAGGTCGCGCGTTTTTTGCAGCGCGAGAACCTCTACCCCATCGACTCCATCGACGGCGCCCGGTGCCGTGTGGGCGGCCTGGAGCTCCTGGTGGAGCCGGCGCCGGCGGCCCCCGGAGTGGCCTCGTGGCTCACGGTGTCTCCGGACGACGTGCTGGTGATGCGGGGAGGGGAGGCCGAGGCGCTCGGGCTCGAGCACAACTGCTTCGCTGGACGGGTCGTCGGGATCGCCGAGGATCGCGCTCGCTCCCGTGCCCGCGTGGCCCTCGACGGCGCCGACGTCGTGCTCGCCACCTCGCTCGGGGCGCGGGATCACGTGCTCGCTTCGCAGCGACTGAGGGGCGGCGACGCGGTGGAGGTTCACCTGCCTCCCGCTGCCCTCTGGGTGTTCCCTGGCGAGCCGCCGGAGAGCGCGCCGAGCGAGATCTTCATCGATGAGGCCTCGGTCGAGACTGCGCCGCTCGACGACGACGCGTGACCGCCATCGAATTGTCAGCAAGAGCTCGGCGCCGAGGTAAACTGCGACGCTTGCGATGATCTCCACCGAGCTACAAGAGGCCTTCACGGCGCTGACGACGGCGCTCGGCGACCACCCCGAGCTCGAAGAGGCGATGCGCACGCGCTGGCGGCTCGGGGAGCGCTTCGCGGTGGAGCTCCCGCCCGCGCTGCTCGCGGCCACCGATCGGGTGGCGCTCGAGCTGCCCGTCCTCACCCACAGCGAGGAGGGCCACGCGGCGCTGGCGGAGTTGGTGACCGGCCCCGTCGGTGAGCTCCTGCTGGCCTGGTGCTCGGCGAGCGCGTGGCGCCGCGACGCGTGGATGGCCCCGCTCCTGGCGCGGGCCGCCGAGCACGACGAGCTCGCCGCGTGGGTGTCGGGGGTGGCCAGCGAGCGCGTGGTGGGGGGACCGCTCTTCGACGCGCTCGGCTGCGCGCCGCTGCTCGGGGACGGCGACAAGCTCCTCTCGCCGGCGAACGCGGAGGCGCGCGCGCGCTTGGAGATCCTCATCTGGGAGGCGGGGGCGAGCGCCCTCCAGATCCCCGAGCTCGGGCGTTGGATCTTCGGGGCCCCGTCGACGTTCAAGGCGCTGGTCCGGACTCCTGCGCTCGGCACGCTGCGGGGGCGGGTGCTCGCGGCGCGGGCCCTCGAGGTGAGCGTCTGCGGGATGCACCTGGTGATCTCCCCCGAGACCGTGAACCGAACGCTGGAGGTGCTCCAGCCGCTGGTGCTGCATCCCGAGCCGCTCGTGTGGGTGCACGCGGCGCGCGCTCTCGGGCGGCTCACCGGCCAGCTCGAGCACCTCGAAGGCATGCTCCTCGACTGGCTGATGGGGGAGCAGCCGGTGTTGCGACAGCGCGCCATCACCGCCTTTGCGTCGCTCCCCAAAGAGCGCCTCGACTTCCTCGGCAGTCAGCTCTCCGCGATCGTGCGCTCGAGAGACGAAGATTCGTGGGTGCTGGCGGCGGTGGCGGCGGCGACGCCGTACCTGTTCCACGAGCGCCGCGACATCTGGAATCGCCTCGCAGAGCGCATCCTCGTCGGCGACGGGGGCGCGGTGGCGGCGCGCGCGCTCGCTCGCGGTCTCGCTGCGCTGTGGCGGCGCGGCCACTACGATCACGAAGTGGAAGAGCCCCTGCGCGCGCTGCGCGACATGGCGCGGCGTCCGCAGAGCGGCTCCTTCGACGACCTGCGACGCTGGATCGAGGTCGTCGCGGTCACCGACGTGATCGACGGGGCGGAGCGTGACCCCCTCGATCTCGAGCTCGGGCTCGACAACCTCATGCGCATCGCTGCGCAGTACGACGACGAGGAGGCCGACGCACGCGCCGCGCGCTTCGCAGGCGCGCTCGCCTCCACCTTCCAGGAGGCGCGGCGCATCGCGGTGGGCCAGGGGCGCCCACGTCATCGGGCGGCGGCCATCAACGCGCTCGAGGGGTGCGCGCGGGCCTTCGCGCTCCAGCTGTGGGGGCCGCTCCTCGCCACCAGCGCCGACGGTGACGTGGTGGACGAGCCCGACATGACGGAGACGTGGAAGCTCCTCGCCGGAGCCCCGGCGGAGATCCTCGATCTGGTGAAGGAGCGCCGCCAAGACGAAGGCGTCGAGCTCGCGGCCGACGTCCCGCTCGAGGTGCTCGCGGTGAAGCTCGGTGGCTATGCGCTCGACGCGTGCGGCACCGACACCGATCTCGGGCCTGGCGGCGGGCAGACGGCGCACGACACCTGCCTGTGGCTACGCAAGCTCGAAGGCCTCGCCGAGGGAAAGCGCGAGCTCCCCCCCGCCCTCGAGAACGCGCTCAGCACCATCTTCTGGCGCCTGGTCGACACCACCCGAGGCACCACGCTCGGGCTCGTGGACGACGTGGAGTGGCTCGGACCCTTCGCGGCGTGGTGGGCGCTGGTCATCGATCGCCCGGCGATGCTGCAGAAGCTGGGCACCGCCCTGCCGATGATGGGAAAGGGCGCCTTGCTCCTGTGCTGCAACCAGGCCGAAGCCCTCCGCACGGCGGTGTCGTCGGGGGCGCCCGACGGGGGGTGGGCTGCCGACGGGCAGAAGGCGCTCGCCGCGCTGAAGGCGGACGGCACCGAGCTCGCGCACGCGCTCGCGAACCTCGCCAAGGCGCTCTCCTCCTTTCGCAAGGCGGCGGGGCTGCGGGACGGCCTCGAGCCCTTGTGCGTGGAGCTCGTCCTCGCCGGCAACCGCATGCAAGCCGCGCTCGCGGATCCGGTCAAGGCGCTCCACCCGCCCGACGACGGCGAGGGGGACGACTCGCTCAGCCAGCGGAGCACCGCCAACGCGCCGCGCGTGGCCGCCCTCGTGGCGCGCTCCATTCGCAGCCGCGACATCGCCATGATCGAGGTCTGGTTGGCGTCGCTCGGTCCGGTCGCCTCCGCGCTCGTCGAGGCGTCGGTGCAGGCCGCCATCCGCCGCACGCCACCGCCGCCCAAGAAGAAGGAGGCCGAGGAGGTCAAGGTGATCCACGGCTACGAGCTCATCAAGCCGCTCGGGGAGGGCGGGATCGGCTCGGTGTGGCTGGTGCGGAAGCCGGGGGCGGATCGCTACTTCGTGCTCAAGATCCCCAAGGCCGACGCTCTGGCCAGCGCCAACGACGTCGAGCGCAAACAGATCCTCGAGTCGTTCGTGGAGGAGGCGGCGGCCCTCGCCGGCCTCTACCACCCCAACGTGGCCAACATCATCGAGCGCGGCGTGTCGAACGACCTGCCGTTCCTCGTGCTCGAGTATCTCATCGGCGCCGATCTGAAGCAGTACTCGACGGCGCGACGCATGACGCTCTTCGAGCTGCGACGGGTGGTGCTCGAGGCCTGCGCGGGCCTCGCCGCGCTCCACGGGGCGGGGCTGGTGCATCGCGACATCAAGCCGGCCAACCTGTGGTTGCGCCTCCCGCTCGCCGGGGGGGAGCGCTTCGATCCCGGTAAACACCGCGATCCTGCCACCACGCCGCCGTTGGCCACGGTGGTGATCGACTTCGGCATGGTGCGCGCGATCAAGGTGCCGGCCGACTCGGCGGGGCGCTTCGTGGCGGGCACCGCTGGCTACATCGCGCCCGAGCAGGTGCTCGATCCGGTGGAGCTCGATCCACGCGCCGACGTCTACGCGCTCGCGGCGACCATCTACAACGTCACCACCGGCCGCGCCTTCTTCGACGACATCACCAACCACCGCGACCGCATCGTGGCCCACATGAAGCGTGACCCGTTCGGCGACCGTGAGCGCCTGCGCGCCTTCCCCGCCGAGATCGCCAAGCTGCTCCGCGCCGCCACCGCCAAGAAGCCGACGAGCCGCCCCACCCCAACGGAGTTTGGCAAGGCCTTCGCCGAGGCGCTCTGAGCGAGTACCCCGCGCGCCCTGCGCGGCTATCCCCCGACCATCCCACCCCCATCGTGGTGCCCCACGGCGTGGTGCCCACCTCGAGGAGACGACAGCATGAAGACTGGACGCAACGATCCGTGCCCGTGTGGGTCGAACAAGAAGTACAAGAAGTGCTGCCTCGCGAAGGACGAGGCCGCGCGTGCGGCGCAACGGGCGGCGGACGCGGAGGCGGCTGCGGCGCAAGCGGCCGCGAGCGACGGCGAGGAGACCCCCGCGGCGCCGAGTCCGGCCGTACCCGGCGCGCGCAAGGGCAACGTTTCACACCCCAGGGCGCCGCTGCCGAAGAGCAATCGACTGCGACGACGCAAGGTCTGACGCGACTTGCGACTTGGCACGCGCGGCGACCCCGCGGCGTAGTCAACCTGGTAGGCTCCCCCGGGCGTGAGTCACGGCGAGCTGGGAAAGAACCTGATCAAGCTGATCAGCGAGACGAATGGCGTCTCGCTGCTCGACACCCTCGAGCTCGCGAGCCACTCGGTGCTGTTCAAGCAGCGGCCGGAGGCGCTCGCTCAGGTGCAAGAGTTTCGTGATCTGCTCTTCGATCACTGCCGCTCCGCGGTAGACATCGAGACCCTCCTCGCGCACCCGGTGGCGCTCGCGCTCGCGCACTTCCTGAAGACATTTCCGCTCCCATTTCGGGAGGAGCACACCCACCTCACCGGCTCCCTCGACGCCGGCTTCGTCTACCCGCGCCTCGAGGCGGTGCTCGCGGGCCCTCACGCGAGCGCGGTGAAGGCGAAGATCGTGGCGGTGTATGGCGCCGACGCGCTGCCCGTCCGCTCCGAGGCCCACGTCGACGAGCTCTTGCGCATGCGCGAAGGGGAGAGCTTCGCGCGCTACCTGCAAGTGCTCACGCTCCCGAAGCTCATCTTGGTGGATCGGCAGGCCCACGCCGACGCCGCCTACCACCTCGCGAAGACCACCTTCCGCGATTTCAACGTAGGCCGGATCCGCCTCAAGTTTTCGCTCTCGCGGGCCACCAGCAACCCCGCGGACGCCTTGCCCGGCGACGCGGTGAGCCCCGAAGACGTGGTGCTCGGCCTTCACGAGGGCTTCGCCAAGTTTCGCGGCGAAGAGCCGCGGTTCGACTTCATCCTCTCCCCCAGCTTCCGCAAGGAGGCGTTCTTCTTCGACGACACGCGCTTCGCGTCCAAGCGCGACGATTTTCTCCACCAGGTCGACACCCTCCTCGCCATGCTCGACCGGCACCCGTTCCTGCGCGACTCGGTGACCGACGTGGACAGCGTGGGTGACGAGCGCGAGCTCTACCGCAAGCGGCACTTCGAGGAGATGCGCCTCGGCTTTCGTAAGCTTCAGTTCGCCGGCTTCTCCATCCGCAGCCACCACGGCGAGACCTGGCGCACGCTCCGCCGCGGGGTGCAGGCGATCGACAACGCGATGAACATCTGGCACATCGACGCCCTCGAGCACGGCGTCGCCCTCGGGGTGAACCCCAACTTCTACTTTCACGTGCTGTTCGAGCAGGTACTCGAGAAGAACGGGGCCGGCGTCGCCGTCGAGCGCACCTCCCGCGAGGGCCTCGAGCTCGAGGAGATGGACTGGCGCGACCACCCGGGGGTGCTCGCCGATCTCTTCTCCGGCAGGCCCCTCCACGCCAGAGCGCGCCGCACCTTCATCAAGACGAAGTTTCACGCGGCGCGGGAGGTGGAGCACTACCAGCACGACGTGCTCAACCGCATGATCCACAAGGGCGTGGGTCTGGTCGCGCTGCCTTCCTCGAACGTGAAGCTCACCGAGAGCTTCCCCAACTACAAAGACCACCCCTTCTCGTGGTGGGAGAAGAAGGGCGTGAAGCTCGCGGTAGGCACCGACAACTACGTCACGCTCGACACCCACCTGCTCCGCGAGATGCTCATCCTCCTGTTCACCGACATGGAGAACCTCAAGATCACCAAGCTCCTGATGGTGACCACCGGCGAGACGCGCCGCCCCGTCATCAGCCACCTGCTCTGGGGCATGCGCGAGGACGCGTCGTAGCGCGCTCGGGGGACCAGACCGAGCCCCCTTGTTGGCGACCCGACTCGAACCCCACTAAGACGGTGGGTATGGGCGAGGACAAGAGACCGGAGCATCTCCCCCCCGGGCTCACGGGCACCGTGGGCCTCGTGGGCGCGATCGTCGGCGACGTGGTGCGTGAGGCCGAGGGAGAGCTCCTCTACGCCGCGGTGGAGGCGGTGCGGCGCGACATGGTGCTGTTTCGCGACGCGGCGAGCGCGGCCGCCCAGGCCGACGCTTTGTCGCGGGCGGAGCGTGGGCTCGCCGCGCTGTCGCTCGAGGAGCGCATTCGGTTCGCCCGCGCCTACACGATCTACCTCGAGGTGGTGAACGTCTGCGAGAACGCCTACCGCACCCACCGCTTGCGGCAGCGTGTCCCCACGGACGACGGCGCCCGCGCGCGCCTCACCTTCGTGCTCACCGCCCACCCCACCGAGGCACGCTCTCCCGAGAACATCCGCTTGTTGCGGCGCGTTCAAGACTCGCTGGTCGAGAGCCTCGCGCGGGGCCTGCCGATCGATCGTGCCGAGCTCGCTCACCTCTTGCACTTGGCCTGGCGGGTGGGCACCCACCCCGCGCACAAACCCACCGTGGAAGACGAGGCTGCACACCTCTTCTCGCTCCTGACCGATCCGATCGTGGCCGAGCTCGTGGCGCTCGAGGAGGCCGGCCACGAGGTGCGGATTCGCACCTGGGTGGGGGGTGACAAGGACGGCCACCCGGGGGTGGGGCCGGAACAGAGCGTCGCGTCGCTCCAGCTGTCGCGCGCGCGCCTCCTCGAGTTCGTGGAGCGCGCCCTGATGCCGCGCCTCCGTGAAGACGTGGCGCTCGGCGCGGTCGAGAGGGTGTCCTCCGGCCTCGCCGTCGTCGAGCAACGGCTCGCTCAGCTGCGCACCGTGACCGACGGCGACGGGCAACGCATCGGCGCGCTCCACCGACACCTCGACGAGCTCCAGGTCGCCTACCGTGCCCTGCTCGGCGCGCTACAGCCCGAGCTGCGGCGCTTTTCGTCGCTGCTGCGAATTTTTCCGGCGCTGGTGGTGCCCCTCGAGCTCCGTGAGGAGCGCGGCCACTTTGGTGACGGCGATCCCATCGCGGCCATGCTCCGGCGCCTCCACGCCATCGGTGGCGAGCGGATCGAAGACTACGCCCGCAGCGTGGTGGTGAGCATGACCAGCGAGGCCGAGGATCTGCTCGCGGCCCACGCGCTGGTGGTCGCGACGCTCGGCCGGTCGGCGATCCCCGTCGTACCGCTGTTCGAGCTCCCCGAGGTGCTCGAGCGCGCGACCGACATCCTCTCCGGCGCGATGGCGAGCGACGGCTTTCGCGAGTCGCTCGCCGAGCGCGGTTTCGTGGAGGTGATGCTGGGATATTCCGACACTGCCAAACGTATGGGCATGCTCGCGAGTCGGGTCGGCGTGCACCGGGCCATGCGCCGCATCGGACAGTGGGCGGAGGGGGCGGGCCTCACCGCGGTGTTCTTTCACGGCCACGGGGGAAGCGTGGGTCGCGGTGGCGGCCGAATCGAGGATCTCGCCGCGACCTGGCCGCCGGCGGCGCGGTCACCCTACAAGTACACGCTGCAGGGCGAGATGGTGGAGCGCACGCTCGCGACGCCGGAGCTCCTCCGAAGCCTCGTCGCCAAGGTGGCCACCGTGCAGCACGAGCCGCCGGCTTACCAGGGCGTGGGGACACTCGCGAGCGAGCTCGGCGAGGCCTCCCAAGCAGCGTTTGCCGCCACCGTCGCCTCCCCGGAGTTCCTCACCCTCTTGCGGAGCGCCACCCCCTACCCGCGGCTCAGCGCGCTCACCGTGGGCTCGCGCCCGACGAAGCGCAGCGGCGACGCAAGCCTCGAGTCGCTCCGCGCCATCCCCTGGGTGCTTTGTTGGACGCAGACACGCCTCCTGTTGCACGCGTGGCTGGGCATCGGTCGCGCCTGGCGCGCGCTTCGAGACGACCCTGCCATCGAGGAGCGGCTCGCCGAGGCACGCCGCGACGATCCCCTCTTTCGCAGCTACGCCCGGCTCCTCTCGTTCACCCTCGCCAAGACCTCGCCGCCGCTCTGGGAGCGCTACCACCGCACGCTCGCTCCCGATGGCGCGGTGAGCGTGGAGGAGCTCGCGCGCGACTACGAGGCGGCGATGGATCTTGCGTGCCGAGCCGCCGGCGGTGAGATCCTCCTCTCGGATCGACCCTGGCTCGCGGAGTCGATCCACTACCGCGCGCCGATGATTCACCCGCTGAACCTCTTGCAGATCGAGCTCCTCGCCGCGCCGGAGTGGACCCCCGACGAGGAGCGCCTCTTTCGCGAGACCGTGACGGGGATCGCGGCCGGCATGCTCACCACCGGCTGACGCTCGACACGCCGCCAGCGGCAGCTTGATCCGGGGGGGTATGACGGAGCGCTGGAACGCCTGGTGAGCGAGTGTGACCAACGGGAGCGCGTGCAGCAGCACGTCGACGCGTACCGTCGCGCAACACCACGACGCCTCATTTCGGCGCGCGCAGTAGGGGAAAACCCAGCCATCCCCGCGCCCACGCGTCGCTTCGACGCGCCTGCACCCGTATGAGACTCCTTCAGACCTCGTCGATGACGACCTCGCGGCGATAACGTCCGCTCTCGAGGCGGCGTTGTGGCACGTCGGGATCGTCGATCTTCAGCGTGAGCTCGTAGGTCCCGGGCGCGCTTGGCCGAAAGAGATGCTTCCAGAGCGTCCAGGTCGCGTTGGTCGTGTGCGCGGGGCACACCGTCACCCGCTCGAGCGGTCCCCCGTCGATCGAGATGGCGAGCCGGTCGGTGAGCGCGTAGCCGCCCCACATCACCCCCACGACGCGGTACACGAGCTTGCCGTCGCGACGCCACTTCTCCACCCGCAGGGGGACCGCGGTCTGATCGATCGTCGCTGGCAGGTAGTCGCGCGCGAGCGCCGGGATCCCCGGCTGGAGCGTGCGGGAGGCGAACTCTTGCATCTGGGAGGTGGCCGGCTCGTCGTCATCGACGAACACGATGGAGTTGACCCACTTGATGTTGCAGCAGCCAAACCAGCCGGGGTTCAAGAGGCGCACCGGGAAGCCGTGATCGCGCGGCAACGCCACCCCGTTCATTTCGGTGGCGAGGAACGCGCGCTCGAGCTCGGCGAAGGTGAACACCCAGCTCGCGCCAGGGGTGGAGATCGAGCTCGGATCCACCGAAGGGTAGGTGTCGAAGCCGCCGATCCGCACCCGCGTCGCGGCCGAGCGCGGCTCCACCATCGCGAGCACCTCGGCGAGCGGCACGCCGCTCCACGCCGCCGCGCTCATCAAGCCGAAGCCGCCGCGGTCGCTGTTCCCCGAGCACTCGAGGAGGTGCACTCCCTGGGGCACGGCGAGGGGCAACAGCTCGTCCATCGTGAGCACGCGGGGAGCGGCGACCAGCCCGTCGAGCCGCACCTGCCAGTCGTCGGTGTCGAGCAGCTCCGAGGCGGCGGTCCGGATGTAGAAGCGGTCGTTGTCGATGACGAGCGTGTCCTCCGACAGCTCGGAGAGATCGGTGTAGAGGCGTCCTTCGAGGCCGGTGCCCACCTTCTCGTCGAGGGGCAAGGTGACCGGCACCGCGAACGCGGCGTGGCCAAGCAGCGCGGCGCCCGCGAGCGCGTCGTCGCAGCTCGTGGGTGGCCCGCCTCCAGCGCCGCCGTCTCCGCCGCCCCCCATCCCGCCGTCGCTCGGAGCCTCCAGCGGCTCGAGCTCGGCGCAGCCGAGGAGCAACGACGCCCCCGAGAACAGCGAGCCCTCGAGAAACTGCCGACGAACGAGCTTCATGGGCTCCCCTACGCTCGCACAGCGCGGAGGTTTCGTCTCCCCGCTTAGCGCCACACCACGACGCCTCATTTCGGCGCGCGCAGCAGGGCATAGCCTAGCCATCCCCGCGCCCACGCGCCGCTTCGACGCGCCTGCACCCGCATGGCGTGCGGGGTCATCGGCCCGCCGCTTTGGTGAACGAGCGCTCGAGCTCGCGAATGAGGTGCTCGTCGCTGTGGACGAGTGGATCTCCGTCGGCTTCGACCATGCCTTTCATGGTGAGGATGCCGATGGCCGCCATGTGGGCGACGAAGGCGAGGCGCCGAGGGTTGGCCTCGCTCGGCAAGATCCCGTCCTCGCGGTCGCGCTCGAGGAGCTCCTGGGCGCGGCCGTAGAGCCAGCCGTTGAGGGGGCGGATGCGCTCGAGCATCTCGGGCGACGGCTTGGGCGTCTGGTTCGCCGCCACCTGGTTGTGCATGTAGATGAGGCGGAAGGTGTCCAGCTTGTCGCGGTAAAACTCGATGGGCGTGCGCACGAGCGCGCGGAGAGCTTCGGCGCCGTTCTCGGCCCGCGCGACGGCGTCGCGGATGGCCTCCGCCTCGGCGACCAGGTGGCGGAACACGGTCTCGAAGAGCAGCTGATCCTTGGAGGAGAAGTAGTAGTAGAGCGCGGCTTTGGTCAGCGCGACCTCCTGAGCGACGGAATCGACGGTGAGCGCGGTGACACCGTCTCGGGTGAGCACGCGCTCGGCGGCATCGAGGATCTCCTCGCGCGACTGCCTCCGCCGTCGATCGCGGCGGGCGATGCGCCGATCTTGGCTGGCATCATCGCGCGATCCTTGATCTGGTTTCAATTTATTGACCATCGGTAATTTTTTTCTACCACAGGTAGGTTTTATTGGCTATCGTCATCCGTGATGAAGGCCACAGAACCACCGCGACCGATCAGGCTGTTTGTCGTGGGGACTGGTTGGGGGGTGCCGTTTTCGTCCGCCGCGCCCTTCCCACTCAAGCTCGAGACTTGGCTGCGTATGGCTGGCCTCCCTCACGAGGTCATCGTCGAGAACAACGTCGCCAAGGGCCCCAAGAAGAAGACGCCGTGGATCGAAGACGGCGCGACGCGTATGGGCGACACGGAGCTGATCATCGCGTACCTGCAGCGCACGTATGGCGTCGATCTGGACGCGCACCTCGGCGTGGAGGAGCGCGCGCTCGCCCTCGCTTTTCGGCGCATGTTCGAGGAGCACTATCACCAGGCGTTCGAGCATCAGCTGTTCCTGGGGCGCGGTGGGGCCGAGCGTGTCGCGCTGTTCGCGGCGACGCTGCCGCCCATCGTGCGCAGCATCGTGCCGCGGGTGTTCGCGTCGGCGCTGAAGAAGCAGCTGCACGCTCGTGGCCTCGGTCGCCACACGGAGGAGGAGATCATCACCATGGGCGTGGCAGATCTAGACGCGGCCTCCGCGTTCCTCGGCCAGAAGCCGTTCTTCCTCGGCGAGGAGCCTTCGAGCCTCGACGCGTGCGCGTTCGGGTTCCTGGGGGCGAGCGTCTACGTAGAAGGAGACAATCCGCTCTTCAACCACGCCGCGTCGCTGCCGAACCTCTCAGCCTACTGCGAGCGCATGCGCGCGCGCTACTTCTCCGAGACCCTTCCCCACGCGAAGAGCGCGTGAACCAAGACGAGGTGAAACCATGAAGACCACGACTCACGAGATCGCCCCCGGCATTTACCGGCTCTCCACCTGCGTGGAGGAAGCGCCGCCCGCGGGCTTCACGTTCAATCAGTTCCTCATCGCCGCGGACGAGCCGTTGCTCTTCCACACCGGGCCACGCCGAATGTTTCCGCTCATCCGCGAGGCCATCGCCTCCATCCTGCCCATCGAGGATCTGCGCTGGGTGATGTTCGGTCACGTGGAGGCCGACGAGTGTGGAGCGATGAACGACTTGCTCGCCCTCGCCCCGCGCGCGCAAGTGGCGCACGGCCGCGTGGCGTGCATGACGTCTCTCGAGGATCTGTGCGACCGGACGCCACGAGGGCTCGACGATGGCGAGGTGATGGATCTGGGTGGCAAGCGCGTGCGCCTGCTCGCGACACCGCACGTGCCACACAACTGGGAGGCGTGCTTGGTCTTCGAGGAGACATCGCGCACGCTTTTGTGCGGCGACCTCTTCACCCAGGGCGGCAACGGGGAACCGCTCACCGACCGCGACATCCTGCCGGCGGCGATCGAAGCCGAGCGCATGTTTCACCCGACGGCCCTGTCGCCGGAGACCGCTCGAACGATCCGGCGCCTCGCCGAGCTCGAGCCCGCGCGGCTCGCGGTGATGCACGGCTCGTCGTTCGAGGGGGATTGCACCGACGCGCTCGAGCGCCTCGCGTCCTTCTACGCCGACGAGCTAACCCGAGCTGCGTGATCACGCTCTACTCAGACTACGGCTGCCCGTTCGCCCACCGGGTCGAGGCCGTCCTTCACCCAACCCGAGCTGCGTGATCACGCTCTACTCAGACTACGGCTGCCCGTTTGCCCACCGGGTGGAGGCCGTCCTCCACCATCTCGAGCAGCCATATCGGATCCAGCTGGTCGAGCCGGCAGAGGAGGTGGCAGCGCTCCGCGCGTTGTCGCCGAGCGGGCGCGTGCCGCTGGTGACGGTGGGCGTCGTGAAGCTCTACGAGGCGGCGGTGATCGCGGACTACTTCGCGGAGACGCTGGGGTGGCGCGACGCCTATCCCGCGGAGGCCGAGCGCCGCGCCCATCACCGCATCGCCATCCGGCGGCTGGAGGCGGTGTGGCAGACCTTCGCCGACGGCCTCGCGGGGCGCAGACCCGCCACGTCGGCCGCGCGCATCGACGAAGATCTCGACCACCTCGAGGAAACGGTGCGCGCGACTTCGCATGCGCCGAGCTTGCTGGCTTTCACCGCCGTGCCCTTCTGGCAGCGCTGGACGTGGAGCGAGAACCGCTCGGAGCTCGCCGCCCGTGTGCGGGGTCGCGCCGCGCTCGAGGGCTGGCTTCGCGCTGCGGCGGAGCTGCCGGCGCTCCGGGCGACCGCCCCCGACCCGGCGCGTACGCGCGATGTTCATCAGCTGGGGTGATGGCTCCACGGCGGAGCAGCGCGGAGCGGCGCTCGGCAGTCTTGGCCCTCAAAGAGCACCTCGCCTGGGCCGAGCGCTGACGAGCGGCGACACTCCCTCGGCCCAGCCCCCCCGAGAGGGCACCCCACGAGCAGCACCCAGCGGGGGGTTAGAAGCCGGCCATGGCGCCGAAGACGAACAGCGCGAACAATGCGAACACTGCGGCGATGAGCATGACCACGATGCGGATGGTGAAGGCGCGGGTGAGCTGTGTGAGGGCGTCGAGCAGGTGCACGATGTCGTCGCCTTCGGTGCTCACCACCTTCTTGAGGGCGGTGCCCCCGAGCACGAACGATGCGCCGATGATGCCCGAGACGACGATGGTGACCAGCGTGCCGAGGGGGTTGGTCGCGATGTCGAGGAGCTTGAGGGCTGCCTCGACGAGCAGCACGACGCCGAGGAGTGTGGCCCAAAGCGCGGTGCGCCCGACGACGCTGTTCTCGCGGTGCGAGAACTCGTAGTTTTGGCCCCTCATTGGATCGCCCCCATGTCGCTGCTCGCGCCGAGGAGTCCGAGCACCAGGCCGACGACCATCACCGCTGCGGTCATGAGCGCCTCCACCTGAAACGCGGTGCCGAGTCCTCGCAGCGCGTCCATGGCGTGCTCGATGTCGCGGCCCGACGAGGTGACCACTCGCTCGAGCGCCGCGCCAGCGTCGATGTAGAGCTTACCCACAATGACGAACACGACGCCGCCGAGCAACACGACGATCATGGCCCCTCCGATGATGGCTCCTCCGGCCATGCCGAGCCGCGGCCCCAGCATGCTCACCAACATGCTCGAGCCGATGAGGAGGGCCGCTGCGCCAACGAGGTAGAGAGCGCCGATGACGATGGAGATGATCCCCCACAGGCGCGCTCGGCGCCCCGCCTTCGCGATGATCTGCTCCTCGGTGATATCGAACTCGTAGTCGTCGCTCGTGCCCGCCCAGCCTGTCCCTGTCCCGACCGTCTCGGTCGGCGGTGCATAGGGATTCGCCATGCCCCACTCCGCGTTTGGAGCCACCCCGTGTGGCGCCGTCAGGATAATCGAACGTCGCCCCTTGGCAACGGCACGACGAGAATGTCGCGCAACAGGCTGTGGGCGCTCGGCGAACCCGCGAGCCCTGGCTTGGGCGAGCAGCGGGGATGTTTCGAGGTCGTTGCGGGAGCGCCATGGTGTCGACATCGACGTGGCTCATGCTGCCGCCCTAGAGTGCCCCCAGCGAGATTTGCCGCTTCACGGTCCGTTCGACGCTTCGCCCGAGCGGCGCCGTGCGGAGGGTTGGGCGCCTGGGGCGGGGTTGGGCGTGGGCCGGGCGCGCTCGGTGGGGGAGGGGTGTGACATGGCGCGGATCGGTCAGCTCTCGGATCTGCACTTCGTGCCCGGCTCGACCGAGCAGGGGCGCATCTTCGAGGCGCTGCTCGTGGCGCTCGAGCGGGAGCGGGCGGCGCGGGGGCGCTTCGACCTGTGTGTGATCACCGGTGACGTGTTCGATGACGCGGGCCTCGATCCGGTGACCGCGACGCGCGCGTTTGCCAAGCTGCACGACGACATCATCGCGGCGATGGGGGGTGGTGTTCCCAGCGTCATCGTGCCGGGCAACCACGATCGCCGGCGGCTGGGGCTGTTCGGTCCCCACCGCCACGACCTCTTCGCGGAGCTGCGCGGCGCGCTCATGGGCAGGGCCTGGGTGCACGGCTGTGCGCTCCCGTTCCTCGCCGACGTGATCCCGCCCGAGGAACACGGCCTGCCGCTCTGGCTCGTGGCGTACGACTCGACGTTCCTCACCCGCGGGCTCATGAGCGCAGGGGGGATGATTCGGCAGCAGGATCTCCTGCAGGCGGCGGCGGTGATCGGCGCTCGCGAACCGGACTGGCCGGTGGTGCTCCTGCTCCACCACCACCTGGTGCCCACGCCCATCACCGATCTCACGCCGATCGACGCGACCGGCCAGTCGCTCGCGGCCCGCTTCGGTCTCGAGCGTGTGCTGCCGTGGCTGTTCTCTCACGCGGATCGCGAGGAGCTGACGATGACCGCGCTCGGGGCCGGCACCGCGATCTCCACGCTCCACACGCTCGGGCGAGCGGTGCTCGTCTTGCACGGTCACAAACACTACGCGACCGCGCGCCTGCTCGACGCCACCATCCGTGGCCACGGCGACGTGCTCATCGTGTCGGCGGGGAGCGCGGGTGTCGCCCAGCCTTGGGTGCCGGTGCGGGATCGGGAGTCGGCGCGCCTCTGGCCTTCGTTCAACGTGCTCGAGCTCGACCGCGACCGCCTGACCGCGGACACGGTGTCGTTTGGCTACAAGGGGCGGAGCGCCGGGCGCCCCCAGCGCCGCCCGCTGGTGCGCGCGAGCCGCAGCCGAGCGCAGTGGCTGGGCGAGCCCGTCGACCCTCACGCTCACGACGCGGGAGAGCCGCGGCTGTCCGAGAACCACGTCCGTTATCGCCTCACCGCGACTCCTGGCGACGGCACCCGCTGGAGCTACACGTGCGACCGCCGCGTGACGCTGTCGCCGGGCGTTCAGCTCAAAGACTACGCGGAGACCGTGATCGGGGAGCTCGGCGCCGAGCTCGTCGTGCTCGAGGGGGCCAAGGAGGCGCCTGGCCGCCATCCGCTGCCCATGCTCCTGCACCTCGGGCTGGAGGCCACCACGCGGTTTCGCGTGATCGGGGGCCTGGTTCGTGCCCTCAACGGGCTGCACCACTCCGACGCCGACAAACACGCCCCCTTCGCCTCGCTGGCGTTGATGAACCGATACCCGTGTCGCGCGTCGGAGCTGGTGGTGGAGGGCCTCGGGCAGGCCGCCCACACCGCCTTCGCCACCGCGACCGACCTCGGGATGGGGCTCGAGCAGCCGCTCCCCTGCCGCGTCGACGAGGAGCGCAGGGTGGTGGTCACCATGGCCGACTGCCCCCCGCGGACACTCCTGTCGGTGTACTGGCCGCTCTTGGCCGGGCCGGCCGGGCAGCGAAGGACACGCGTGTACCCATTGCCCACCCCCGCCCACGCACGCTGAGCCAACCAGCGCTCACGGCTGCGCGGGAGCGATCACCCCCGGGTCTCAGGGGGGTTAGCAGTCTTGGCGGATGACGTTGTCGGGGGGGAAGAGGCCGTCTACCGAGAGGTAGCGCTCGCCGCTGTCGCAGATGATGCAGCAGATCGACTTGCCGGCGTACTCGGGGCGTTGCGCGAGCTGCTCGGCGACCCAGAGGGCGGCCCCCGAGGTGACGCCGGCGAGGACCCCCTCGGTTCGAGCGAGGCGCTTGGTCATCGCGAACGCGTCCTCGTCGGTCACGAGCATGAGCTCGTCCATGCGATCGCGCCCACGCTCGAAGTTGTCGGTCACGAAGCCGGGGCCGACGCCGATGAGGCGGTGTTTGCCCATCGCCCCGCCGCTGTACACCGGGCTCGAGGCGGGCTCGAACGCCACGATCCGAACGTCGGGGCGCTGGGCGCGGAAGTAGCGGGAGAGCCCCTCGAAGGTGCCGCCGGTGCCGAGGCCGATCACCATCGTGTGGAGCTCGCCGTCGGTCTGCTCCCAGATCTCGGGTCCGGTGGTGAGCTCGTGGGCGTCGCCGTTGTCGGGGTTGGCGTGCTGGTTGATAAAGAAGGCGGCGTCGCCGCGGTCTTCACAGTAGGCGATGGCTCGAGCGCGCGCCCCGAAGGTGTGCTCGGCGCCGGGGGTGAGCACCACCAGCGCGCCGAACGCGTTGAGGATTTGCAGCCTCTCGACGCTGCACAGCTCGCTCATGTAGATGCGCACGGGATAGCCGAGCGCGGCCCCGAGCATGGCGATGGCGATGGCGGTGTTGCCGCTGCTCGCCTCCACCAGCTCGGCGCCCGGGCGGAGGCGTCCGTCCTCGAGCGCGCGCTGGAGCATGTGACGCACGGGCCGGTCTTTCACGGACATCGGGTTGGCCAGCTCGAGCTTGCCGAGGAGGGTGGCGGGGCAGCCTGGGATGAGGCGGGTGAAGCGCATCATGGGGGTGCGCCCCACGAGGTCGCGAACGTCTTCGATGACCTGCATGGCTACTCCGTCGCGCGCTGCTCGGTGTCGATCGCCTCGTAGCTGTGTTCGATGATCACTCCGCCGCGGGCGAGCATGATGGACGCAGAGCAGTACTTCTCCGCCGAGAGCTTCACCGCGCGGGCCACCTTCTTGTCGGAGAGCCCCGGCCCCGACACCACGAAGTGCATCTTGATGCGGGTGAACACGCGGGGCGGCTCGGGCGCGCGCTCGGCCTCGAGCTCCGCCACGCAGCTCGTCACCTCCACGCGGCCCCGCCGGAGGATGTGCACCACGTCGTAGGACGCGCAGCCCCCGACCCCGAGGAGCACCATCTCCATGGGGCGCGGCCCGCGGTTCTCGCCACCGGAGTCGGCCGGTCCGTCCATCGTGAGTGTGTGCCCCGACTCCGACTCAGCGCCGAAGCACACCTCACCCCGCCACTCGACGCGCGCCTTCATCGTGTTCGGGCTCCTCGGATCGACACCGATGACCACTGTCGCGCTCGGCTCGCCGCGAGTCAATCGTCGCCACCGCTCACTCGATGACGATGGTCTCGGCCGCGGACACGAAGAGCACGTCGCGGAGGGCGGGGTGGCGCGTGAAGGTCTCCGCGCCTTTGTCGGCCAGGCGCTCGAGCGTGAAGCCCATGATCACCAGATCCGCGGGGGCGCTCATCACGTCCACCCGGCGCCGGAAGGCGTCGGGGTCGTCCACCGCGAGGAAACGCACGTTGCGCGCGGAGACCGGGATGCGTCCGGCGGAGATCATGCCGAGCAGTCGCTCTCGCTCGGTGCGCAGCTGGTCGCGGGGGAGCGCGGCGAAGATGCTGATCTCGGCGTCTCTCCAGTCGGGGTGGCCGAGCAGGATGTACGCGAGCAGCATCATCAGGGTGGCGTTCTCGTGGTCGTCGCGCGTGAGCCAGATGTGCACCTGCCGGCGGGCGCCGAAGTAGTGATCGCCGTGGCGCAACACGAGCAGGTTCTTTTTCGTCCGCGAGCAGAAGGCGGCGCTCTCTACCACCTCGTCGGCCACCGCGGGCGGATCGTGGGTGGAGAACTCGAACAAGATGCTGTTGTTCTCCATGCCCGACACGCCGGGGACCTGCAGACTCTGCCCCAGCGCCGAGCGCAGCGAGGGGCTCACGATGGTCTCGAAGAACACGCCGGGGAAGCTCGTGGAGGTGGTCACCAGCTCCCGCTTCATCTTCTGACTCTCGAGGAAGTGCTCGGAGTCGAGCATGCCCTGGATGTAGTGCAGATACGTGCCGAAACCATAGCGGTGGCACAGCCAGCTCAGGAACGCGAGCGGGGACCGCCGGTCGAAGGTGCGGCCGTTCACCATCAGCACGCTCGGTCGCCACCCGCCGCTCACGTCGTCGCCGTGGCGACGGTTCTGCTGCAGACGGATCTGCATGTAACGCGTGAGCTGATTCATCACGCCTTGGAAGATGGCGGCCACGTCGTCGCGGCCGCCGCCTTGACCGAGCCGAGCGAGGCGGTAGAGGCCCACCATGGCGAGGATGGACACGACGGCGTAGACCGGGTCCATCTGAAACATCATCAGCACGCACACGAGCGCCCCGGAGAGGCTCACGTACCACTTCGAGCGAAAGCTCGGCCGATAGCTCGGGTTGGCGGAGAAGTGCTCGAGGAAGCTCACGGTGCAGATCGCGCCATAGGTGACCATGAAGAACATGGAGATGATGCGAGCTACGAAGTCGACGTTGCCGAGGGCCACCACCGTGATCGCGAGCACCGCGGTGACGAGCGTGGCGCTGCGCGGCTCGTTGGCGGCGCCCCGCCCCGAGGAGAGCGTGGCGTTGGCGCGCTCCGAGGGGAAACAGCGGTCGCGCGCGAGCGCCTGCAAGGTGCGTGGCGCGATGAGGATGGAGCCGATCGCGCTCGACAAGGTGGCGCAGCCGAGCCCGATAGGCACGATGGGGCCCCACATCGCGATGCGCGACATGACGAGCTGATCGCCGGCGAGGGTGTCCGGCGAGGCCGACACCGCCAGCTTGATGACGATGGCGACGTAGGCCACCATGCCGAGGATCGTCGCCGACAGGGTGCCGAGGGGGATGCTGCGGCGCGGGTTTTTCAGATCGCCCGACAGTCCGACGCCCGCCGTCATGCCGGTGAACGCCGGGAAGCAGATCGCGAACACGACGAAGAACGCGTCGGGGCTCTCCACCGTGTCGGTGAGGGGCAGGCGGTCGGGGGTGAAGCCTTCCACCGGGTGGCCGAGGAAGAACAGCACCAACGAAACGGCCAGCGTCATCACCACGATCACCAGCGCCTTGACGCCGAGATCTGCGCCTTTGGTGAGCATGAGCAACACCAGGAGCACCGTCGCGGGCACCGAGATCATGCGAGGATCGAACGCCAACGGGACGTAGCGCTGAATGAAGGGCTCGATCACCGGCACCAAGGGCTGGAACGCCTCCGCGAAGGCGATCATGTAGAACGCCACGCTCACCGCCTGCGAGAGGTAGAGCGACACCCCGATCGCGCTGCCGATGGTGGTGCCGAACGAGCGCGAGATGATGAAGTATTCGCCGCCGCCCTCCACCCTGCGGTTCGTCGCGATCTCGGAGAGGGCCAGCGCTGTCGGCACGGTGACGAGGTGGCCGAGCACGACGATGCCCAGCGCCCCGAGGAGCCCCACGTGGGCTACCGCGTAGCCGAAGCGCAGGAACATGATCGCGCCGAGGATGGTGCTGATGGCGGCGAGGAACACCGGCATCGTCCCGAAGCCGTGCCCACCCCGCGTCGCGTCGTCGTCGGCCACCTCCACTGGCACCGAGAGGGGAGGGTGGAGGCTCGACCCCAGCAGATCCAGGGAGGCGCGATCGCCATCGAGCGGAGGGACGGACTCGCTCATGACGACCCCCAACGGGGGCGGGAGGAGAACAACACCTGCGCACGAGGTGAACACAATCGAGGCGCGGCCGAAAGGACGCCGTCGCCGTGGGACCTCGGGAGCGCCGCGCTGCACGCGATTTCGTGCGACTTGTCGCGCCGGGGCGCGTCCGAGGCACGAGAGGCCCCAATGTATCGAACTCGTTGTTTTGCGCTCGCCGCCCTCCTGTCCGTCACCGCCGCTGGCTGCTCCAACCCTCCGCGCTCCGAGCCCATCGGAGCGGCCGAGAGCGCGCTCGCCGTGTGGTCGCCGGCGGACGCGCTGAACGCGGGGCGGCACGGCCACACCGCCTCGCTCCTCGCTGGCGGTGCGGTGATGGTGGTGGGAGGCGCGAGCCCGGCCACGTTCCACGAGCGGTACGACCCGAGCACCGACACCTGGTCGTTCACGGCGCCAAGCGCACAAGGTCGCTCGGGGCACAGCGCTACCGTGCTCGCCGACGGGAGGCTCTTGGTGGTAGGGGGGAGCTACGCGCCCACCTCGGCGGAGCTGTTCGATGAAGGCACCAACACGTGGTCGGCCGCGGCCGCCACAAGCGCGCGCAGCCATCACCACGCGCTGCGCCTGCCGAGCGGGCAGGTGCTCGTGACGGGAGGGCTCAACCCGCTGTCGTCAACGTACACGGGGGCGGCGGTGCGCTACGACCCGGTGGCCAACGCGTGGCTCAGCGCGGGCGCGATGGGCAAGCTGAGGGTCGGGCACACCATGACGCTGCTGTCGAACGGCGCGGTGCTCGTGGTGGGGGCGTCGATCTTCGGCAACGGCAACACCGCCGAGCGCTACGACCCCGTCTCCCACACGTGGACGCCCACCCCCAACCTCGCCGCCTACCACGGCAACCACACCGCCACGCGACTGCTCGACGGGCGCATCCTCATCGCGGGGGGCGGCACCGCGTTCTGCGAGCTGTACGACGAGAGCACCGGCACGTTCACGCTCACCGGCTCGATGTCGCTGGCCCGCACTGGCCACCAGGCGGCGCTGCTGAGCACCGGCGAGGTGCTGGTCATGGGCGGCAACGACGCGTCGAGCAACAAGTTCGCGAGCGCCGAGCTCTACAACCCGAGCACCGGCACCTGGTCGTCGACGGCGACGATGAACGTGGCCCGCACCAACTTCACCGCGACGCGCCTCCCCTCGGGCTCCGTGCTCGCGGTGGCGGGCTACGCAGGCCTCACGAGCAGCGAGCGCTACGAAGACCGCAGCCTCACCGGGACCGGTGGTGCAGGAGCGGGCGGCGTGGGTGGCGCGGGGCCATCCGGTGCCGGTGGCGGGGGCCTCGCCGGAGCGGGGGGGAGCACGACGACCTCGAGCGCGGGGGGCGGCGGAGCGGGCGCGGCGAGCGCGGGGGGCGGCGGAGCGGGCGCGGCGAGCGCGGGCGGCGGCGAGGCGGGCGGTGCTGGTGGCCACGGGGGTGACGCCACCACCACCGGCGCGGGCGCTGGCGGCGCGGGTGGTCCTGGCGGCGCGGGCGCTGGCGGCGCGGGTGGCTCGGCCGGGGTCGGGGGCTCCTCCGCGGGCAGCGGCGGCGCGACGGTCGGGACCGGCGGCTCCTCCACGGGCAGCGGGGCAGGGGGTGACCTCGAGGCCGGGGCCGGTCCCACCTCGGGGGGCGGTGCAGGGGATGGCCACGACGACGGGGGGAGCAGCGGCTGCAGCGTGCGGCCCTCGCGCGGTCAAGGCGGTCCCTGGCGGTGGACACCCCTCCTCCTCGGGCTCGGGCTCGCGTGGCGGCGCCGGGCGCGGATTTCTGGGTAGCGACGCCGGGGGACACGATGATCCCCAACACGACGCCGGCTCGCGGCGAGGACCCGCGCCGTCACGCGGAGCGCCCCTGCGACCGCAGTGTTGCGACCGGCGCACATCGGTGTAGGCTCCCGGCGTCATGAGCAACGAGGGCTTGAACGCACGGGCAGGGATTCTCGACACCATCATGGACGCGGTGGGCTGGACGCCGATGGTGCGGCTGCACCGCGTCGCCAGCGATCTCCCGTGCGAGCTGCTCGCCAAGTGCGAGTTCCTCAACCCCGGTGGCTCGGTGAAGGACCGCATCGGCGTGCGCATGCTCCTCGACGCCGAGCGCGAGGGACGCATCAAGCCGGGCGACACCCTCATCGAGCCGACGAGCGGCAACACCGGCATCGGGCTCGCCCTGGCCGCCGCCGTGCGCGGGTATCGCGTGATCATCACGATGCCCGAGAAGATGAGCCAGGAGAAGCAGGTGGTGCTCGAGGCGCTCGGCGCCGAGATCATCCGAACGCCCACCGAGGCGGCCTGGGACTCCCCCGAGAGCCACATCAGCGTCGCTCGTCGCCTCCGTGAGGTGATCCCCAACGCCCACATCCTCGATCAGTATGGCAACCCGTCGAACCCCCTCGCCCACGAAGAAGGGACCGGGCGCGAGATCATCGATCAGTGTGGTGGCAAGCTCGACGCGGTGGTGATCAGCGCCGGGACCGGCGGCACCGTCACCGGAGTGGCCCGCGTGATCAAGCGCGAGCTCCCCCACGTGAGGGTTGTGGGGGTGGATCCCGAAGGCTCGATCCTCGCCGGCCCCGGCGACATCCGCTCCTACAAGGTGGAGGGCATCGGCTACGACTTCATCCCCGACGTGCTCGACACCGGCCTCGTGGACGAGTGGGTCAAGACCAACGATCGCGACTCGTTCGTGACCGCGCGCCAGCTCATCCGCCAGGAGGGGCTCCTCGTGGGGGGCTCTTCGGGGGCGGCGGTGTGGGCGGCGCGACAGGTGGCCATGCGGATGAAACCCGGACAGCGGGTGGTGGTCATCCTCCCCGACTCGATCCGCAACTACCTCACGAAGTTCGTGAGCGACGCGTGGATGCGCCAGCACCAGTTCCTCGAGAGCGACTTCGAGCTCGGCACCATCGGCGACGCGCTGATCGCCATGAACAAGGGCGAGGTGATCTCGATGCAGATCGACGAGAGCGTCGAGAACGCCATGGTGCGCTTCAAAGAGAACGGGATCAGCCAGATGCCGGTGCTCGACGACGGGGCGCTCGCGGGCATTCTCACCGAGTACGATCTGTTGCAAGGGCTGGTGAGCGGTCGGGTGGAGCCGGCGACGCGGATCGCCGAGGTGATGGAGCGGCGGGTGTCGACGGTGGGGCTCAACGCGAGCGCGGGGGAGCTGCCACGGATCTTCGAGCGCGGCGAGGTGGCCATCGTGGCCAACGCCGAGCGCAAGGTGCTCGGGATCATCACCAAGATGGACCTCATCGAGCTGCTCGCCAAGCGCAAGAAGCCGGCGCCGAGCCAGCGCCCGAGCTGAGCTGGCAGCGAGGCGACGTGATTCAACGCTGCGGGCGCCGGCGCGCAGCGCGTCGCTTCCGTTGTCGCTCGACCAACGGCTTCGCGACCGCGCGCGCGCGGGACAGCTGCTCCTTGACCATCGTGGACAAGCGTGGCCGACAGCGCCCGACGTTGTCCGCCACGAAGGCGCCGCGCTCGCCCCTGGGCCGCGCCGGTCCGGTGGTGGTGTCGATCTCCGTCTGGTGCTCGAGCTCCGCGTTGAGCTCGGCGCCGAGCAAGATCGCGAACGAGCTGATGAAACACCACAGCATGAGCACCATGAAGGCCCCGAGCGGGCCGTAGCTCGCGTCGAGATACTCGATGTGGCGCACGTAGATTGAAAGCACGCTCGAGCCGAGCAGCCACAAGCCGGTGGCCACGAGCGAGCCCACGATCGTCCAGCGCCACTTGGGCGGCTTGCGGGAGGGGCCGTAGCGATAGAGCGTGGCGAGCGAGCCACACGACAGCAGCATGAACAGCGGCCACCGCAGCCAGCGGACGGCGGCTCCGGCGGTGCCCGTGACGCCGAGGTAGACGAGCCCGGGCGGCACCGCCACCACGATGCCGATGGTGAGGGCCATGACCGTGATCGCGCCGGCGGTGAACCCGTACGAGAGGGCGCGCTCGTGCACCCATCCGCGGCTCGGGTCTTCGTCGTAGGCGATGGTGAGCGCGCGCAGGAGCGAGCGCATGCCGCGGCTCGAGCTCCAGAGCGCGAGCGCGATGCCGACGATGGCGCGTACGCTGAGCGAGCTCTTCGAGTTTTCGATGGCGGCGGCGAGGGTGGAGCGCACGAGGCTGGCGCCGGCGGCCGGCATCACCTCGCTGAACGCCTCGAGGTGCTCGGCGGCGTCTCGGGGATCGGCCAGGAGCCCGTACACCGACACCACGACGCCGATGGCGGGGACGAGCGCAAAGAGCCCGAAGAACGCCACCCCCGCCGCGACCACGACGACGTGATCGTCGTTCAGCTCTTTGCGCGCCCGCCAGAGGACGTCGCTCCACCCCGCGAGCGGGATCGACCAGGGGCTCGCTGCGTTCCGCCCGCAGGGCACCCCCCCGTGGGCCGGCTGCGTCGCGGGGGCTTCGTCGAGCTTCTCGGGCGGCTCGGGCGCGGTGTCCGGCGGCGTGGAGGACGGCGCCTCGGGGGACGCTTCGCCCGCGCTCCCCTCCGACACGACGTCGCTTTGGTCGGCACCCCTCACCGCCGCGTACGGTAGCCCATCTTCGGAGCGCGTGCCGAGCTGGCGCGACGCGCGCGCGGCTCAGAACCCGAAGCTGAGGCCAGCCTCGGGGGAGAACACGGGGGAGAACACCGGAAACGTCGCGGTCGCCCGCACCGCGAGGTCGAGCATCAACAGCGGGGTGGGGGAGAACGACAGCCCGAGGCCGAGGCTGCCGAAGCCTTGCCCGGACGTCTTGTTGGCCGCGAGGCGCTGCACCCGCGGCTCGGGGCTCTCTCGGTTCGGATCGGTGGGCACCGTGCAGTCGCCCGAGATCGGATCGACGGCGCCACAGGCGTTCCCGTCCTCCACCACCGTGAGCTCAAACGGCGTGATCACGGGGCCAAACCCGAGCGCCGCGAACAAGTTGGGCCGCACCACGCTCGCGAACGGCTGGCTGCCGAACCAGTACGCGACACGTCCTTCCCCGTGAAACGGCACGAAGCCCTCGTCGCTGCCCCTCACGACGGGGCGAAAGGCCACCCCGAGCCGCAGTCCGAGGGTGAAGTTGTCGCCGAGCAGGCGCTCGTAGCCGAGGGCGGCGCGGAGCGTGCTCAGCTGCAGGCTGGGCTCGGTCGCGTTCTGCTGGCCCGTGGCGGGGATCCCTTGGTAGCGGCTGTCGTCGAGGCGCGTGCACACCCACCCTCGGTCGGCGTCGCCCTGGCCGCACACGCCATCTTCGGCGAGGAGGAGGGCGAGATCCACCATGAACGTGGCGCGGATCCAGTTGCGTCGGATGTCGACGGCCGCGTCGTCGTCGTCGTCTGGCGGCTCGGCGCTGCGCGGCCGGCGCGGCTTGCGCGCCTTCGGTCCCTCGCGCTCGAGCTCCGCCTTCGCTTGCCCGTAGAGCTGGATGAGCGCCTGCGAGTCGAGGTTGGGGTCGAGCTTCAACGTGGGCGCGACCTCGAGGGCGGCGCGCATGGCGCGCTTCGCGGCCGGTCGATCCTTGATGCCGCTCACGAGCACCTCCGCCCGGAACACGTGCACCCGTGCGTGCACCGCGGCCTCGCAACCCTCTTCGGCGCAGCGCGCGGCGGCCGCCCCGAGCAGCTCCTCGGCGCCCTCGAAGTCGGTCTCGAGGTACATGCTCTCGGCCGCGTCGAGCGCGCTCTTCGCGTACGCCGTCGCGTTGTCGTCGTCGGCTCGGGCGTTGCCCGGGAGGAGCACCGCCCCGCACAGCGTCGCGAGCGCCCCCCAGCCCGCGAGCGTCGCGGCGGGGCCTCTCGGTCGTGCGCTCAAGAATCGCGGCTCCAGGTTCTCACGCGATGGCCTCCGCTGGGGTCATGATAATGTGGTGTGGCACGGAGGGGCTTTGAATCGACGTTTTTGGTGTTTGCTCGCGCTGGGGGCGCCGCTCGTCGGGTGTGCGGGGACCTCCAGTCATCGCAACCCGGTGTTCGCCGAGAGCCCGCCCCTGTCGCCCACGCTGCTCACGAGCGCGGTGCCGTGTCTGTCGCAGGCGGTGGTCGCGGCGGGGGGGCAGCTCGTGCGCCGCGCGACGGGCTTCGGGAGCGAGGCGGTGATCAAGCTCGATCTCCGCGTCGCGCGGGCAGGCGCCACTGCGCCCTCCTTGCCGAGCTCGCACTGCGTCGAGCTCACCTCGGCGCAGGCGCTCGATCCCACCGACTGGCACAACCCCAAGCCGCCTCCCATCCTCGCCGAGCTCGCACAGATGTCGGGGGCGGCGGCGGTGTTCGTCCCGATCGTCCTGTCGGAGATGACCTGTGGCACCAAGCCCGGCCCCTGGCGCTGGGGGCGCCCGGTCTACGAGGACGACCGCGGCGACGTCGACTGCGTGGAGAGCAAGCTCACCTTCATCGGCTTCCTCTTCGACGCGCAGGGCGGGGTGTTGTGGAAAGGCGTGCTCGAGCACGACGTGGTCGACGTCCCCGACGCGGCCGCCCTCGCCGACGAGCTGATGGTGGAGGTGCCTCTCGGCACGCCCGCCCCCCTGCGCGGCGCCACCTAACACACCGCGCGAGACTCGGCCCGAAGCCAAACGGCTGGGCCGTTCTGCGTTCATCCGAGCTGCGCTCGACCTCTACCTGCGGGCGCCGCAGCGTCGCGAGATAGACCTCGCTATCGTCCGCGCATACTCCGGCGACGAGGACGCGATGCTCGAAGAGGCAGAGCGCCTGATGGGAGCCGAGGCGTGGCCCGAGGAGTAGCCAGAGGAGAGATCTGGCAGCTCGCTGCGACTGACGGGCGCGTGGGCGCTCGCGCTCAGCCTTTGCAGCAGCGAAAGCCCGTCGAGTAGTCGTGGTATTTCGCGTTGTGGGCGGTGGTCTTGTAGTTGCAGCCGTGGCCGTGCTGCTTCACGTCGAGGTAGTAGCCGCCGCGGAAGGTGCCGGTTGGGGCCGCCGTCCACTCGTGGAGGTTGCCGACCATGTCGTGGATCTTGAAGGAGTTCTGGCAGGTGGAGAACTTCCCTGAAGGCGCGAGCGTGCCGGCGGCCTGGTTGAGCCGCGAGTCGTTGAGGTTCTCCCAGGTGTAGGCGCTCTGGGGAGCCGGACCGCCACCCTCGGGGCCGTAGTACTTCTGAAAGGAGCTCACCCCGGCGTCGTTGCAGCGCTTGGGCTTGTGGTCTTCCCCGTAGGGCCAGGTGGTGGGGCTCTTGCCCTTGCAGGCGGTGATCCACTCGTCGTCGGTGCAGAGGCGCTTGCCCGCGTTCTTGCACGCGAGCTCGGCCTGATCGCGGCTGATGTGCGCTTGGGGCACGCGCCCGCGGCGGTTGAGCGCCTTGATGTTGGTCTTCTTCCCCACCGGCTCGTACGGGGAGTGAACCTTGAGCTTGCCCCCCTCGAGGATGATCGCCACGTAGGCCTCGTAGCGATCGATGCAGAAGTTGCCGAACACGCTCACCATGTCGCCGGGGCAGCGCACGTTGCCACGCTTGGGAGCGGCGGCGCGCTTGCTCTGGGCCGGCGCTTCGGTTCTCTTTGCGGGCTTCGGGATGATCAACACGTCGCCGGGCTGGATCTTGCGACCGCCCTTCTCGAGCCCGTTCCTGTCGCGGAGCGCGTTCACGGTGGTGGCGTAGCGGCGCGCGATGCGTCCCAACGAGTCGCCCGAGACGACCTCGTGCGCCTGCTCCCCGGGGCCGGGCTTCGCCCCTTCCTTGGGGCTCGGGCTCGGGGCGCGCTTGGCCTTGGGGGGCGCGGGGATCACGAGCTTGTCGCCGGGCTGGATCTTGCGGCCGCCCGCCTCGAGGCGATTGCGCTCGCGCAGCGCGTCGACGGTTACCTTGTAGCGCTTCGCGATCCGGCCGAGCGACTGCCCCTCGGCCACCTCGTGGATGCGCTCGCCGGGGCGGAGCTTGGGCTCGTCCGACTTGCCGCGCTTGGCCCCGTCGCGCTTGGCCCCGTCGCGCTTGGCCCCGTCGCGCTTGGCCCCGTCGCGCTTGGCCCCGTCG
>CAYOAL010000002.1:121042-136132 GCA_964401935.1 uncultured Polyangiaceae bacterium | reverse complement strand
CTTGGCCCCGTCGCGCTTGGCCCCGTCGTCCTTGGCCCCGTCGCGCTTGGCCCCGTCGTCCTTGGCCCCGTCGCGCTTGGCCCCGTCGTCCTTGGCCCCGTCGTCCTTGGAGGGAGCGTCTCTCTCGCCGTCGGGCTTGCTCGCCCAGGCCAGATCGATCCCCGGTGCGCTCAGCGTGAGCGCGGCGATCGACGACGCCAACGACAACAGTGACAGCCCCCGCCGCATGGGTCCTTCTTATGACCTCTTTCGGGCGCAGGGCAAGCACAGAGGTCACATTCCGCTCCCGCGAGGCTCCTGGAGCGCCTCTCGCGGCGTCGACCCCTGTAAGGCTTCGGGCGCTCGCTCGTTCTCGCTCGTGTCTCGTCTCCAGGCCTTCGCGCTCACCGCTGCCCTCCTCGCCGGCGTGGCACCCGCCGCCGCCGATGAGCCCATCGCCGTCGAGCCGAGCGCCGCGGAGCCGCTCTCCGAAGCGCCGAGCGCCGCGGAGGCGCTCCCAGCGGAGCCGAGCGCCGAAGCGGATGCGTCGGTGGGCGCCCCGCTCGTGGTGGACGAAGCGCCCCACGCGTGGAGCTCGCACGTGACCGTGCCGGCGCCGCCGCGCGAGGCCCTCACCCCGAGCCCCGACGCGAGCGCCGACCTCGGGGGCCGTTGGTACGGGCACTGGACCCTGCTCGCGGGCATGGTGAGCGGGGGGCTCTATGGGCTGGCGGTGTACGGCACGACGAGCCTGGACGGCGACGAGCAGATCGGAGCGGGGATCGGCAGCGGGTATCTCTTGCTGGGCTCGGCCCTCGCCAGCGCGACGCTCCACGGGCTCCACGACAACACGGCATTGGGCGTGGTGAGCGGCATCACGCGCCTCGTGGCCGGCGTCGCCGCCCCCGCCATCGTGTCGGCGGTGTGCTCCGACGGGGCGAGCTGCCACGCCTGGATGGGAGTCGCGAGCGCCGCCGCGACGATGGCTCCGGTCGCTATCGAGGCCGCCTTGTCGTGGGAGTGAGCGGCGCCGTGCGGCGACGACCCTCAGCTCGCGAGGAGCGCGACCCAGTAGTCGAAATAGAAGTCGACGTTGGGCACGAACTGGTAGCCGAGCACGCCGAGCCCAATCCCCGCGCCGAGGCACAAAGGCCACAGCCACACCCGGCGATCGGTGCCGCGGCGAGGGCGGTGTCGCTTCAGCGCCGCGCGGGTCGGCGGCGGCGGCACCAGGTTGGGGCCGGTCCCGTCGGGGGTCACGGGCTGGGCCCCGCTGCAGGGATCTGCCAGGTGCCGCGGGTGGCGAGCGGAGCCTGACTCACCGTGATGCGACCGCTACCGTTCTGCGTGTCGAGATCGAGCTCCCCCGACAGCTCGGTGGCGTAGGAGTAGGCCTCGCGCTTGCCGCCGGGGCAGTTCGCGCTCACGCCGCCGCCGGAGCGGCAGTTGCTGAAGCTGTAGCTGCTCACCCCCTTCATCGTGCCGATGAGCTTGAGCGCGAGCTTCCCGCCTGCGTTGAGCTGCTCCTTGGTGAAGGTCTGGCTCGCGGTGATGGTGTAGGTGTTGGTCCAGCGCATGTTGGCGCTCCCCATGCTGCAGCCGAGGTTGGCGCGGGTGCCCTTCTCGTCGGCCTTGAGCGTCGCGGTGAGCTCGCCTTTGTCGCTGTCGAAGCTCATGCTCAGGGAGCCGGCGGCCTTGGGCGCGGGAGAGAACTTGCAGTCCGAGCCGTCGGACTGGGTGACGAGGTGGCTGCCGATCAGCGTCCCCCCGATGCCGCGTCGAAGCTCGAGGCGGGCGGGGCCGAGGTCCATCGGCTGCTCGCCGAAGGGGCTCCCGGTGAGCTTCGTGCACGCCCGCGCGTAGCCGTTGCGGAAGACGCACACCTCGAACGTGGCGGGTGCGTCGAGCGCCTCTCGCGCTTGCTCCTGAAAGAAGAGCTCCTTGGCGCGCTTGTCGATGATGTGGCGGGCCATGTCGACGTCGTGGGTGGCGACGCTGTGGATGGCGCCGCTGGCGGTGGCCTTCGTCAAGCCGTCGACGCACAGCCCCCAGTCGAGCTTGAGGCTGCGGCAAGCGAGCGTGGCCACCGTCACCGCGGCCACCGTCGCCGAGATGTCGGGGAGCACACGACCGGCGGTCTCGCGCTCTTTGCTGGCGTCTTTGCGGAACGACTCGAGCGCGCCGCCCTCGTCGGGCGAGTCGAGCTCGCTCTTCTTCTTGCTGCCGGCGACCGTGAGCCGCACCTTCGACGCGCCCGGGGTGCCGACGTCGGCGGTGGTCGCGAGGCAGGTGAAGGGCGGACAGTTGGCCTCCACCTGGGCCTTCCCCTTGGCGTCGCTCTTGGCCCCCGGCATCGTGACGTCGAGCGATAGCTCGACTTCCCGCACCACGTCGACGACCTCGTCCTCCTCCTCGTCGCCGCCTTCGTCGCCGTTGGTGTTCTCCTGAGCCCAGGCCTCCCCACAGAGGACGCCCGCTACCGTTGTGAGCACGGAGCCGAGCGCTCGAGAGGGGACCTGGCCGTCGACCTCTTGGCGGGCGAGCTTGAGCGCGCCCAAGAGCTCGACGGGCACCACCACCACCCGGTCGCCGGCCTGTTTGCCTGCCGAGTCGAAGAACGCCACCCGCGCCTTCTGGCCCTTGAAGCTGAACAGCGCCTTCTTGCCGTCTGCCGCCTCCACCGCCGACGGGCGCCCCTCCTCGAACTCCACCGCCAGCTCTTGCCCGTCGCGCAGGGCGACCAGGGCGCGCGTCGCACGACCCTCCGGGCTGCGGAACAGCTCGATGGCTTGGAGCGGGAGCTTGGGGTTCTCGAACACCACGCGGGTTCGCGTGCTCGCCCCGTTGTGCCCCTCCTGCTCCACCCGCAGCTTGCGCCAGGGCTCGGCCCGGTGATCGCGCGTGAGCCACGCCGAGCCGCCAGCGCCGGCCATGAAGCCGACGATGACGAACAAGAACGCCCCGATGGCGGTCCACAATCGTCGCGGCTCGCTCACGCGCAAGTCGTAACGTCGCGTGCGTTCGCAATCAAGGTGGTGTGAGGCGATGGGACGGGAGTGGCGGACAAGCGGCTACGCACCCCGGCCGCGGACGACTATCCTCACGGCGTGATTTTTCGACAGCTGTACGACGCCGCGACCTCCACGTTCACCTATCTTCTGGCCGATGAGGACACGAAACAGGCGCTCCTCATCGACACCGTCTTCGAGCAGCACCTCCGCGATCTGGCCCTGCTCCGCGAGCTCGGGCTCACCCTGCGGTACACGCTCGAGACCCACGTGCACGCGGATCACGTGACGGGGGCGTGGCTCTTGCGAGAGGCGGTGGCGAGTGGGATCGTGTTTCCCTCCGCTGCGGGGGCGGAGGGTGCGGACCGCTATGTGGGCGACGGCGACACCGTCACCTGCGGCGGCGTGGAGCTCGAGGTGAGGAGCACGCCGGGCCACACCGCCGGCTGCGTCACCTTCGTGACGCCGGATCGGAGCATGGCGTTCACCGGCGACGCGCTGCTCATCCGCGGCGCGGGGCGCACCGATTTCCAGGAGGGCGATCCGGCGCAGCTCTTCCGCTCCGTGCGCGAGAAGATCCTGTCGTTGCCGGCGAGCTGTTCCCTCTACCCCGGCCACGACTATGCGGGCCGCAACATGACCACCGTGGCCGAAGAGCGCGCCCACAACCCACGGCTCGGTGACGGCGTGCGCGAGCAAGACTTCGTGGGCTACATGCAGAACCTCGGGCTCCCTCATCCCAAGCGCATGGCAGAGGCGGTGCCTGCGAACCTCGCGTGTGGGAAGCCCGGCCCCGAGGCCGCGCGTCCCCAGGCGCCGTCGTGGGGGCCGGTGATCCGCACCTTCGCCGGAGTGTGGCAGATCGAGCCGGAGTGGGTGCACAAACATCTCGGGGAGCTGACCGTGATCGACGTGCGCGAGGAGGAGGAGGTGAAGGCGAGCCCGATGGGCCTCGTCCCCAACGCGAGGGTCGTCCCCCTGAGCGCCCTCCGCGACCGCGTGGGCGACATCCCCCGAGAGCGGCCGGTGATTCTGGTGTGCCCGGCCGGTGCTCGCTCCGCGATCGCCGCCACCGTATGCGAGAAGGCGGGCATCGACGCGGTGGCGAGCATGCGCGGGGGCATCCTCGAGTGGGGGGCTCTCGGCTTGCCGGTGACACGAGCCTCGTAGCGCGCCCGCCCGGCGGGGGGGCCACTACGGTGGCCTGGGGTGCGGCGGCACCTCCAAGAAACTCACGGCGTGAGCTTCGCGACGAAGATGTCTTCGAGACCCTTGCCGATCACCACCTTGTCGCCGAGGGAGAACGCGTCGACGAACTGTCCGGTGACGAGCACGGCGTCGTCGCCGTCGATGGCGACGCCCTGGACGAGATCGTGCTCCTGGCGACCGAACCCCAGGCTCCACACCACCGCGCCAGCGGGGCTGAGCTTGACGACGAGCGCGTCGGACTCTCCCGCGCAGCTCTGGGCACCGGCGAGCCCTGCTACGGGGCCGGCGAAGCTCCCTCCCCAGAGGATGTTGCCCGCGGCGTCACGCGCCACGGCGTGGCCGGCGTCGGGACCCGTGCTCCCGAACGACTGGCTGAAGCGGTGGCTCGTGTCGGCGCCGAGCGACACCACGAAGATGTCGTCGCTGGCGCCGAGGAGCCCCTCGGTGCTGCGCATCGCCTCGCCCCCGAACGAGGTGTTGCCGGCGTAGCTCCCCACCACCACGAGCCCGTCGTCGTCGGCGGTGATCGCGCCGACACGATGCGCGGCCCCATCGCCGAAGCGCGCGCTCGCTTGCACCGCGCCCGCCGGCGAGAGACGCGCCAGGAACAGATCGCTCTGGCCGACGCTGCCGTGCACGTCGTCGCCGAGCTGGATGCCGCCTTGGAACGCGCCCCCCAGCCAGATCGTGCCGGACGGGGTGATCGCCACCGCCTGCGCGACCTGCGAGTTCCCGTCGCCGAAGCGCGCGGCCCACTCGAGCTGGCCGGTGCTGCGGAAGCGCGCCACGAAGGCGTCGTCACCGCCCTCGGCGCTGAGCACCTGGCTCCCCAAGTCGAGCGTGCCGCGGAGACCTCCCGCGATCACCACCGCCCCGTCACTCGCGTCCACCGCGATCCCCTGCACGGAGGGTACGTTGTCGGCCGCGAGCTGTAGCGACCACTGGGCCGCGCCGGTGGCGTCGAGCTTGGCCACGAACACGTCGGCCGCGTTCGGCAGCGGGGGCGTGAGCTCGGCCGCGTTGGCGGCAACCTTCAGCGAGCCGTTCGTGAACGTGCCCGCGACCACGACGTTGCCGGCCGGGTCCAAGGCGGCGCCTGCGAGCGCAACCGTCGCGGTGCCGCTCGAGGCGTGGCTCGCCACGTGCTCGCCGCTCGCGCCGAAGCGGCTCACGAAGAGCTGCTCGGAGCTGGCGCCGACGTTCCCGCCACCAAAGTCGACCGGCTTGCCGATGGTGCCGGCCACCACCACCTCGTCCTCCCCGCCGACGGCGATGGCGCGCCCCGCGTCGAGCGCCTGCGCGGAGCCGAACGCGAGGGCCCACACCTCGGAGGCCGTCACGGCGCCGCCGCCACCGGTGGTGTCGCCGCCCGCGCCCCCACCCCCTCCGACGTCGCGGTCATCCACCTTCGCGCTGCCGCCTTCGCCGGAGAAGCCATCGATGCCGAGCAGCTCCGAGCAGCCGAGGAGCGCCGCGAGCGAGGTCGTCGAGAGAAAGAAGAGCCGCTTGTGCATCATCACCGTCCCCCCCGTCAAAAGCTCCCCGTGAACGTGAGGCCCGAGCCCTCGGGCGACACCCAAGGGCTCAGCCACGCCGCCTCCGTCGCCGCCGGCTCGTCGAGGAGCACCATCACGAAGCCGCCCAGCAAGGCCGCTCCGCCCACGCCGAGGAGCACCGTGGACGCGATCGCGAGGCGGTCGGCGCGCTCGATGGCCTCGAGGCCACTCGCGGTGCAGCGGCGGTCGGGGCCGCAGAGCGCGGGGTCATCCTCGGCGGCTCGGACCTCGGCCGCGGCGAAGCCCCCGGTCAGCGCCCCCGCGGCGATGGTGGCCAGGCCGAGCCCACCGGTGACGAACCCCGCCGTCCAGAGCGGCCCGTGGGTGTCCATGCGGCTCGTGGCTTGCGGGCTTCGGGCGGGCGTGGACTCGCTCGTCGGCACCAGCGCCGGGATGGTGAGCGTCTTGCGCTCGCTGGCCCGCAGGGTCACCTCCGTCGACCAAGGCAGAAAGCCAGGAGCGCGCGCCTCGATGCGGTGGGTGCCGGGATCGACGGCGAGGGCCACCCCGAGCACGCCCTCTCCGAAGTGGGTTTCGCCGCGCACGATCTCGAGGTTCGGGATCTTCGAGGAGGCGAGCAGGGTGAGCCGCGGTACCTTGGTGAAGAGCTCGTCGGCGCGCGCCGCTGTCGCCTCCGCGCGAGGATCGTCGAGCTTCCGCATCCTCGCCGCGGCCTCGCGGTAGGTCGCCCACGCCGACGCGATGAGGCCGCGCTGCTCCTGACACTCGGCGAGCAGGAGCGCGGCCGGGAGCGTGAAGTGCGCGTCCACGCTCCCCTGCAGCTTCTCGCAGGCCTCCGCGAGCTGTCCGAGGCCGAACAAACCCTCACCCACCTTGAAGAGCGACTCGGCGGCGGCCCGATCCGCGGGGTTGGCGCCTCCCCGCTCCTCGTCGCTCGCCTCTTCGTCCTCGGCCCTCGTCGCTTCGTCGGGCTCATCGGCCCACGACGTTGGCGCCCCGATCGCGAGGGCGAGCGCGAGCGCGAGGGAGACGACGAGCGGGGCAACGCGCTGGCGGTGGATGGAGCTCATTTTCGTTCGTCGAAGAGAGACTCTCCGTTGGGTTTGGGTTTCTGCGGTGAGGGTTTGGGTCGTGCGCCCGTCGAGCGGGTCGGCTTCGGCGTGGTGGCGGCGCTCGTGCTCGAAGGCGCGGGAGCACCGAGGGCCGCGTGCGAGCTGTCGGGGGCGGGCGCCTCGACGACGGTGGGGTGGGAGGGCTCGCCGGCGTGGTCGGGGCCCTCGCTGGTGGGCTCTCGGGTCACGGTCGTGGCGCTCGCCGTGTCGGCAGGGGTCGCCCCGCTCGGGCCCTCGGTGAGCACGTAGAAGGCCACGGCGGTCACCGCCACCATCGCCAGCGCGCCGAGCCCTACCGCGGCGATGGTGGAGCTTCGCTGTCGGTGCCAGCTCTGCCACGACGTGGAGGTGTCGGTCCGCTCGCGCTCGAGGCCGTCGAGCTTGGGGGGAGTCCTCATGGTGGCGGCCATGTCGGACGCCGCTGGCGGCGAGCGCAGGCGGGGCCAGTCGGCGCTGATGTCGGCCTGCTCCACGTCGGACTGCTGCAACATCTTGAGCGTGCGCTCGGCCTTCACGGCGACGCCGGGCGCGGCGAAGGCAGCGAGCGCCACCGCGAACGCTCCGATGTTCTCGTAGCGGTCGCCGGGGTTCTTCTCGAGCGCCTTCTGGAGCACCGCGTCGAGCCCCGCCGGCGCATCGGGCCGCGCTCGCTTCGCGGAGGGGGTGGGGGCGTTGATGATGGCCGAGCAGACGTTGCCGATCTGGGGGCCATCGAAGGGCGGCTTCCCCGTCACGAGCTCGAACACGATGGCGGCGAGGGCCCACTGATCGGTCGCGGGACCCACCGCGGTGGAGGCCAGCCACTGCTCGGGCGACATGTAGTGGGGCGTGCCCATCACCTGCTCTTGGGCGGTGAGCTTGCGCTTGCGCCCGCCTTCGTCGCTCTCCTGCTCTTTGGAGAGCCCGAAGTCGAGCAGCTTGAGCACGTGCTCGCCGCTCGGATCGCGGGCGACGAAGAGGTTCTCGGGCTTGATGTCGCGGTGCACGATGCCGCGAACGTGAGCGTGGGCGAGCGCCTGGCAGGCCTGCATCCCGTACTCGATGGCGCGGTCGATGGGCAGCGGCTCACCGCTCTCGAGCGCGGTCGCGAGGTCGTGCCCGTCGAGGTACTCCATGATCATGAACGGCACGCCGCTCTCGAGCTTGCCCACGTCGATGACGCGGCACACGTTCTCGCTCTTGATCTTGAAGAGCACGCGCGCCTCGCGCTCGAAGCGGCCCACCGCCTCGGCGTTGTCTGCGAGCGCGGGCAACAGAAACTTGATCGCGATCCGCTCGTCGAAGTCGAGGTGCCACCCGAGCGCCACGACGCCCATCCCGCCTGCCCCGATCGCGCGGTCGACGCGATACTTGCCGAGCAACACCGCACCCGGCGGAGCTGGGAGCTGACCGACGTTGACCTGAGGTTCCGACATCGACGATGGGCTCCCCCCTTCAAGTTGGAGCATGAGCCTCGCGCGGGAGCACGAGACACACGAGACAGGAGCCCAGCGAAATGTAACATGGGCGCCGGAAGAGTGTTGGGGTTCGGCGACGGGCGCGGGTAGAACGCCTCGGTGCGGGCACGTGTAGGTGACATCGAGCTCGAGTACGACGAGCGGGGTGACGGGGAGCCGCTCGTCCTCGTGATGGGGCTCGGGGCCCAGATGATCTACTGGCACGAGGATTTTTGTGACGCCCTCGCCGCCCGCGGGTTCCGCGTCATCCGCTTCGACAACCGCGACGTCGGGCTCTCGACCAAGTGCGACGTCGCCACCGGTCGCCGCCGCGTGCACCTCCGCGAGGCGCTCCTCCGATACACGGTGGGACTCCCCATCGACGCGCCCTACACGTTGAGCGACATGGGCAACGATCTCGCGGGTCTCCTCGATCACCTGGGCCTACCCGCGGCCCACGTCGTCGGCGCCTCGATGGGGGGCATGATCGCGCAGACCTTCGCCCTCGAGCACCGCGCGCGCCTGCGGACCATGACGAGCATCATGTCCCACCCTGGCGATCGCCGCTTCATGCTCACCCCGCGCCCACGCGCGGCGCGCGCCCTCTTCGACAAGCCACCACGGAGCCGCGAGGAGGCGATGGAGCGCGCCGAGACCTTCTATCGGGTGGTGGGGAGCCGCGGCTTCGATCTCGACATCGCGGGCACCCGCGAGCGAGCTCTTCGAGCGTATGATCGCTGCTTCTACCCGGCCGGCATCCTCCGGCACCTGCTCGCCATCCTCGCGAGCGGCAGCCGCTCCCGAAGGCTCGGTGCGGTGCGCGCGCCGACGCTGGTGCTCCATGGCTCGGTCGATCCGCTCATCTCGCCGGCGGGAGGCCGCGCCACCGCCAAGGCGATCCCCGGCGCCGCGTTCCATCTCGTGCGGGGGATGGGGCACGACCTCCCTCGGGGGGCGTGGCCGCAGATCATCGACGCGATAGCGAACACCGCGGCCCACGGCTGAGGCGCAGCGTCCGCGCCATTTGCTCGAGCTCTTCGGGCCGCCACAGGCACAGGTAGTAGGCGAGGCTGATCCAAGAGAACGGCCCCATGTCCATGAGCGCCGCGATGCCGAGGTGCATGCTCACCCCGGTGAGCGCCCACGGGATCCGCAGATCGCGGCGGTTGAACAGGGCGCGCAGTCTCCCCGGTCGCGCGCGGGTGGCGCGGAAGTAGAAGATCAAGAGCAACAACGCCGCCCCCACCTCGAAGTGCCACACCGCGAACGTGAGGGCCTGGGTGAGCGGGTACACGTGGGCGAGCCACCCCATGTCGAAGCGGATCCAGGTGGGGTCTTGCAGAAACCAATAGAGCGCCGAGTAGCCGTCGGCGAAGGTCCAGCTCGCGCTCGTCTTCTGGAGCCCGGTGGCGGTGTAGACGAGCACGAGCTGGCCTATCACCAAGAGGCGTGGCCAGGCCGCGATGCGGCGCTCGCTCTGCCAACGCCCGTCGCGGAGGCGACAGTCGAGCGAGAGCGTCGCGGTGCTCTGCCCCAAGAAGAGGAGCCACAGGGCGTTGCCGAGCATGTTGTCGTAGCCGCCGCTGCCCCCGTTGATGCTGCTCACGCTGCGGTAGGTGACCGCGGCGGCGAGCACCGTGAAGCGTCCGCCGAGGCCCAGGCCGAGCGCCAGGGAGAACACAAGGGCGGCCACCGTGAGGGGCCACACCACCGACGGCTTCGCGCCGCCGAGCCACGACAGCAACACGAACTGGGAGGTGATGGGGCGCAGGCCGCCGTGCTCCGGGCCCACCCACAGCGCGTCGACGACGCCGCTTCGCACCACGGTGACGAGCGTGGTGAACATCACCAGCGCCACCGCGATGCGAAACGCGGCGAGCGTGATCCCGCGCTCCTTCCTCGAGGTGAGCGCCACCCAGCCGCGCCAACACCGCGACAGTCGCCTCACCCGAGCTCGCCTCTTCGGAACACGCGCTGCCTCTCGGTGCGGCTCGGAGGCACCTCGCCGGCGCGTCGCCGGGCCGGGGGCAGGCTCTGGAGGCGCAAGAGGCGCACGCGCACCGCCGTCGCGTCCGGGAAGTCGGCCAACGCCTGCCGCGCCAGCCACGTCGCCAAGCGACCAAACAGCTGCGGATCGCGACCGGCGCGCCCCACCTGCTTGCGGAAGCGGTTGTTGTCGAGCGACGAGGCGAGGTAGGTGGCCTCCGTCGAGCGGCTCTCGTGCACGGTGCGCCAACCGGCGCCGGTGCGGACGTCGACGGCGATGGCGCTCGGGGCGAGGGGGGGAGCCTTGAACATCCCCCAGCTCTGGGGCGCGAAGTGAGCGTAGTGGGTGAACGGCTCGGTCGCCGCCGCGCGCGCGCGCAGATATCCCTGGGCGAGCTGCCAGAGTTCGGCCTCGAGCGCTTCGTTCGACAGCGACACTCCCCACCCGCGGAGCCGCTCGCCCCAGAGCGCGAGCTGCGCTTGTGTGCGTCGCTCCTTCCAGGCTCTCGGATCGCCGAGCTTCTCCGAGCCCGGAAAGCTGAGGAGCACGATGGCGAGCACGTGCAGCGCGAGGAGAGTGGCCCGCACTTGTCGTCGTGCTCGCGGCGTCACCAGTTGGCCCATGAGCGGGGTGTATGGTCGGATCCGAGGCGGTGCAATCCAAGACGATTCCGCTACCGGGCGACCTCCGTTGGCGCCGGCTGATCGTGGTCGCGATGTTCCTCGGGCTCCTCTATTACTTTCGGGGCCTCGCGCCGGTGTTCATCTGCTTCGTCGTCTTCGAGCGCAGCCTGGGGTGGCTCGCGGATCAGCTCGACGCGCGCACTCCCCTGCATCGCACCGGCGCCATCGCGTCGGTGCTCACCGTGTTGGTGGCGCTGGTGGGGCTCGGCGTCTTCGCCGGGGTGCGGGAGCTCATGCCCGTCGTCGACGAGCTGCGCGACAACGGCGAGCGCTACATCCACGCGATGTTCGACCACCCCTCGGTCGAGAAGGCGCGGGCGATGCTCGGGCTCGAGGGCGAGAACCTCACCCAGGTGGTGAAGGACCACGCGGGCACGGCGGTGTCGTACGCCACCGGCACCGCCCACATCATCCTGTTCATGCTGATCGGCCTCTTGCTCGCGATCATCTACCTGTTCGAGCGCGATCAGATCCATGTCTGGTACGACACCATCGTCCCTGGCTCCGTCCCCGGCACGCTCGCCCGCTGGTTCGGCTACGTGGGGGACGCCATCGCCATCACCGTGCGCATGCAGGTCGTGGTGGCCGCGGTCAACGCCGTCATCACGCTGCCGGTGCTCATCGTCCTCGGGCTCCCTCACATCCCGACGTTGTTCCTCCTCATCCTCGTCACCGGGCTCGTGCCCGTCGTGGGCAACGTCATCTCCGGCGCCGTGCTCTGCTACGTCGCCTACACCGTGGATGGCTGGTGGGCGGTGGGCGTGTTCCTCGTCACCACCTTCGTGCTCCACAAGATCGAGAGCTACTACATCAGCCCCCGCCTGGCCGCGCAGCACGTGAAGCTGCCCGGGCTCGTGCTCGTGGTGAGCTTGCTCCTCTTCGAGCAGACCCTCGGCTTCGTCGGCCTCTTCCTCTCGTTCCCCGCGCTGTATGTGGCGAGCAAGATCACGGCCGAGTGGCGCGACGAGGTGGAGCAGCTCGTTCACGAGGTGGCTCCCGAGCTCGCCGCCGACCTCACGCCTCGATCCGCAGCCTCCGTGCCCGGGCTCGGGGAGGGGTTGCTCGCGGTGGCCGGCGTGGGCGGCAGCGCGGGCAAACCCGACGAAGCCTCGCGCGCGATCGCCGAGGACCCCGAGCCCGAGCCCGACTCCGAGCCCGAGCCCGAGCCCGACCCCGAGCCCGACCACGAGAGCTCAGGGGAAGCCTCGGCGCAACCCGGCGAGCCGTCGCCCGAGCGCCGCGCGTCGGATGACGACGGGACCGATCAGAGCTCCGCGTAGCGCTCCCCTCGTCGCGTTCGCGGAGAGCACAGCGGCCCCCACACCCAGCTTGCCGTTCGGCCGCGCGCCGTTCGGCGATGCGCCCCTCCACGAGCCGCGCTAGTCTGTCGCCGTGGCTGCGTGCACGTTGTGCGGGACGCGTTTGACGAACGTCAATCGCGACTTGATCTCGGGCAACCGTTGCGCGGGCTGCGCGAACGGCACCTCCCCGCACGCGCGACGACAGAAGGCCGTCGCGGACGCGAAGGCGGCGGCCCGCCTCGAGGCGGAAGCCCACGCGGATCGCGAGCGCTTCTACGCGGCGGCGGCATCACGCGCCACCGTGGTGGACCGGGGCCTGGGCGCGCTCCTGCCCCGCATGCTGGTCGGCGCGGGTGCCTACGCCGGTCTCATGCACCTCTCGGCGTGGGTGTTGCCCTGGGTGGACCACACCCAAGTGAGCTGGTCGACGAGGTCCGAGCTCCACGATCTTCTCTTCCGCTTCGGCGGCTTCGTCGTTGGCCTCTTCACGTGGATCGTCTTCGGGGTCGCGGCGAAACACCCGCTCGATCAGAAGCGCATGCTGAAGGGCGCGCTCGGGGCGACGCTCGGCTTCGGCGTGGGTTACCTCGGCTACCTCGGCTACGACGCGTATCAGGCCGGCGAGATCCTCTTCGATCGCGACAAGCACGCCTACTACCTCGCCACCGGGGTGGGGGTGTGCCTCTTGGGCGCGTGGGGCGAGATCGCCTTCGTGGATCGCGAGCTGCGCGCGGAGATCGCGCGCGAATACGACTCCTGGGCCGCGAAACGCGCCGAGCCCTCGGCGTGAAGCAGACTTCAGCGAAGAGAGGAGCGGTCAGCCTTCTCCGCCGCTCACGCTGAGGATGCACTCTCGCGTGCCGCGGCAGCGGGCGATGTCGCCACGGTCGCGGTCGGAGGGGGGGGTGTTCGTGTGCCGGGCGCGAGACGACGGGGGCCGGCGTCAGCGCTCCGCGAAGGCGTCGATCTTCGCGGCGAGCTCGAAGTCGCGCTCGCTGATCCCCCCCGCGTCGTGGGTGGTGAGATCGATTCGAACGGTCGACCACACGTTGAACCACTCGGGGTGGTGGTTCATCGCCTCGGCCGCGAGCGCGACGCGGGTCATGAAGCCGAACGCCTCGCTGAAGTCGGCGAACTTCAGCTCGCGGTGGAGCTTGCCGTGCTCGAGCGTCCAGCCGTCGAGGGTCTTCAGGCGCGCCGCGATCTCGGCGTCGCCGAGCTTCTGGATCATCGTTGCCATCCGTGCCCTCTACCCCCGAAGCCACTGTGGCTGAAGCGACAAGCGCGTCGAGACGCCGGAGACTTGCGCGCGCAGCTCGAGGAGGTCAGGCGGCTTTCGGGAGCGAGCCCACGAAGTCCTCTGCGAACTCCGCTACCGAGTCCCAGCGCGTGTACTCGTAGTCGTGGCTGGTGTCGGTGTCGGTGCCCTCGCGTTTGGCGATAGACTTCATCACCAGCCTCGTGATGAACCCGTACTGCGAGTACTTCAGCGCTCCCGCGAAGTAGGCCGCACGATCGGGCTTCCACCCGGTGTCCTTCACGAAGTGGTTCATCGTCGCTTCGAGCTCCGCGGTCGCTTCGGGGCGCTCGGAGACAGCGGTGAGACTCACCAAGAAGAAGGCGTTGGGGAGAGTCGTGAGTGTCTCGTGGTGGTCGCTCACGAAGCGCCGCAGCGACTTCTGGACCTTGCCGAGGTGGAGGGATCCGCCGACGATCACACCGTCGAAACCCTCCATGGAAAACCCTCGCTCGAGCTGCGCGACGTTTTGCTCCACCACTTCGGCGCTCTGGGCGCGGACGTGGTCGGCGATGAAGTCGGCGATCTTCTGGGTCTGACCTTCGGTGGTGGCGTAGATGATGAGGATTCGCGACATGACGCTCCTTTCCCCGGCACATCGGCCGGCACTTCTCACGGCTCTTGCCAATGTCGCCCGTCACCCGAGCAAGAGCGGTGCCGCCAAGCCGCACCGCCCACGACCGCCAAGATCTGGTGTCGCCGCCTCGCAAGCCGCCGCAGCCTTTGCGCGGACGCGCGCCCGGTGCGTGCGGAGGAGCGCTGCCACAGACACAACCCTCCGCTGAGAGGAGCCGGGCCTGCATTCACGAGGTTGAGGCGGCGCGCGGGGCGCTATTCGTAGATGTCGCCTTTGGGCCGCGAGGGCGGGGGTGCCGGTTGGGGTGTGGCCTCCGGCGGCGGCGGCGCAGCGGGCGGGGCAGGGGCGGCGGCGGCCTTGGGTTGGCGTCGGCCGCGCGCGGGGGCAGGGGCCGTGGTGCCGGTCGTGCTCGGTGCGGCGTCGGCGGAGCTCGACGCGCTTGGCTCCGCGCTTGGTGTCGGCTCGGGCTCCGGCGCGCGGGCGCTCGCGCTCGCGCTCGGCTGCGCCGCCGGTTGCCCTCGGAGGGGGATCGGCAACAGGTGCGGGGCGCGGTAGACCACGCCGAGCGCGCCGCCCGCGCCGGCCAAGACGCCGAGGAGAAACCACGGCCAGCGACGGGGATGGCGCAGCTTGCGGAGATCGGGGTCGTCGAGATCCAGATCTGCAAAAGGCGCCATCGGCGGCGCGTCGGCGGCGGCGATCGGCGTGGGCGTGGAGTCTCGCCGAGGGCTGGGCTTCGGCGCTGCGACCGCGGCGTGAGCGCCGGGGAGGGGAGCCGATGCGGCGGGTGGGTCGGCGTCTGCGGCGCGTTCAGCGGGTGAGTCCTCCCCCGCCAGCGACTCGTCGACGGGGATGTCGCCGAGGGAGGGGGCCGCGTCGATGACGCCGCTGGTCGACTCGTCGACGGGGATGTCGCCGAGGGAGGGGGGCGCGTCGATGACGCCGCTGGTCGACTCGTCGACGGGGATGTCGCCGAGGGAAGGG
>CAYOAL010000002.1:54705-120942 GCA_964401935.1 uncultured Polyangiaceae bacterium | reverse complement strand
GCGTCGATGACGCCGCTGGTCGACTCGTCGACGGGGATGTCGCCGAGGGAAGGGGGTGGTTCCTCCCCCGCCAGCGACTCGTCGACGGGGATGTCGCCGAGGGAGGGGGCCGCGTCGATGACGCCGCTGGTCGACTCGTCGACGGGGATGTCGCCGAGGGAAGGGGCCGGCTTCTCGGCGCCCGACAGCGACACCTCGACCGAGAGGTCGCCCTGCAGCGATGGCGCGGCGAGGCTCCGCTCGACGCCCGCCGCCGGCTCCGGCGCGGGGGCTCCCTTCGCGAGGCCGGCCGACGCTGCTTGCTCTCTGGCGCCGACCCCTCGGGCCGCCGCTTCGCCCTTCGCTGCCGCGCTGCTCGTCACCTTCGGCGCCCCGGCGGGCCGGGCCGGGCCCGGGGTGGGCGTGGCCGCGAAGGTGGGGAGGCGGGGAGGAGCCGCGATCTTCGGGAGCTGAGGCGCTTTGGAGCGCGTCGCCCCGGGCGGGGGCATCGAGGTGGGAGCGGCGCGCCCGAGGGCGTGGGAGAGCGCACGGCGCCGCGTGTCGAGGGCCACCCGCTGCACCTCTTCGAGGTAGCGCGACACCTCGACCTGATCGGCCACGTCGGGGGCCGCCGAGCGCAGCGCGTTGCTGAACGCGCCGGTGGTCTGAAAGCGATCGTCGGGCTCCGCCTCGAGGGCCTGCTCGAGCACGAGCGCGAGCGCCTTGGGCACGTTCGTGCGGGCCGCTCGATCCGCGCGCTCCACCTCCGCCGCGGCGATGAGCTTCTTGAGCTGAGGCGTGTCGCGCGCTTCGAACAGCGGCTTGGCCACCAGCATCTCCCAGGTGATGGCGGCCACGGTGAAGATGTCGCTCGCCTCGGTGAGCTGTCGGCTGCGCAGCTGCTCGGGGGTGCCGTAGGCCACCCACTTCTTGTCGCTCGCCAGCGGCTCGTGGCTCGCCACTTCGCTGGTGATCCCCACCTCCATGATGCGCGCGCGCCCGCCCCGGGTCACGAGCACCGCCTCGGGGCGGATCCCGCCGTGGGCCCAGGCGGGGGCGAGGCGGCCGCCGGTGGCGTGCAGGCCCTCGAGCAGATCGAGCGCGATGGCGGTGGCCACCTCGGGGGGGAACGGTTTCCGCGCGATGCGGGCTCGGGCGAGCACCGCAGAGAGCGGCTGCCCCTCCTCGTAGCTGCTCACCACCGCGGCTCCTCCCACCACCTGATGCACCTCACGGGTGGGGAGGATGCAGTTGTGCTCGAAGGTCGCGGCCCACTTCGCGAGCTGCTGGAGGCGCTCGCTCAGCTTCAGGTTGTGGAGCCGGTAGCGCCGCACGTAAGCGACGAGGCTCCCGTTGTCGCCGATCCACAGCGGCGTCGCGAGGCTCGGATCGACGTCGGAGACGAGGTTCCACTCGCCGATCTTCTGGCCGGCTTGGAAGGGCATCGGTCTACCGCATCGTAGGCGGGCTTCCCCAGTGCGGCCAGGTTTGTAGGGCTGCACCGTGGACGCTGCGCGCGTCATCGTCGGCGTCGACGCCGCGAGCGCGAGAGGGCGGCGAGCATGAGGAGCGGCAGCACCGCGCTCGTCGGCGCTGCTCCCCCGACGCTGCACCCCGAGCCGTCGGTTGGGGGCTCGCTGGCCGCCGCCTGCTCGGTGGGAGCCGGACAGGGATGCGCCTCGCGCCACGCGACGCCCTCGCTCGCGAGCGCCGCCACCGGATCCGCGGGCGCGGTCGACTCCACCAACAGCTCGAGAGGGTCGCCCTCGACCGCTTGCACGGTGAGCCACGCCGACGCTGCGGGGCGGCCGTCCACGACGCAGCGCGCGTCCCCATGACCATCGGCGCTCGCGGCCACCAGCGCGGCCATCAGGCGGCCCTCGAGATCGCAGCCCGCCTCGTCGAAGAACCCCTCGGCGGCGCGGCGCAGCACCTCGTCTCCGGTGAGGAGGTTGCCGGCCACGGCCACCGCGAAGCGCTCGTCGGACACCTCGCGGGACGCCGCGTGAGGCTCCGCGCCGGGGCCCGTGAACGTGGCCACCGCGCCCGCCCCGTCGAGCACCGCGACCTGCCGCAGCGCGAAGCCCGGGTCGAAGGACGGCTCGAGCATCGCGTCGAGCACGCGTTGTGCGTCCCACCCCAAAGCGAGGCGCGCGAGCGCGAGCGACTGGCTCGCGTCGTCGTCGACGAGGTAGGACTGAGTCAGCACCGCCCCGCGGCCCTGCGCGCCGTGGTCACCGGTGACGGCGTACACCCGCGTGAGCGTGTCGAGCCCCACACAGGACGCGGTCGCCACCCCGAAGCGGCCGGTGGCCCGCTCCAGCGCCACGATGGAGTAGGTGGCGTGCGCCGCTTGGGCCACGAGGGTCAGCCCCAGCGCCGTCGCGAGCGCGAACGTCCTCGCCACCCAACGATTGTAACGCCGCCGGGCTAGCGCGGCGCGGCCCGCGGTGGAGGTCAGTCGCTGGGCCCGTTGAGCGTGGGTGGAGGTCCGTACTCTTCGACGGGCTCGTTCCTGGGCTCGTCGAGGGTGGGCGGCGGGCCATACTCGTCGACGGGCTCGTCGTGGGTCGGCGCTGGGCCGTACTCGGCGACCGGCTCATCCAAGGGGGCCGCGCTCGGGGCGGTGCTCGCGTTGGGGCTCGGGTCGGGGCTGTCGGTGACGGTGGGTGCGGGCCCGTACTCGGCGACTGGGACCGCGGTCTTCTGGCAGCCGGCCACGGCGACGAGCCCGAGCACGGCGGCGGTGGCGGTGCGGGCGATGCGTCCGCGCGTGTCGCGGAGTGGCGCGCCACAGTGAGGGCACGTGCTCTCGCTCGACTTCGCGTGTTGTTCACAGTGGGGGCAAGGGATCAGCGGTGGCATCAGGCTCTCTCTCGTGAGGTGTGGCGCGGTGGGAGGCGTGGGCGGCGCCGGCTACGCCGAGCGGCGTCAGAGGATGGGGAGGCGGTGCGGGGTGCGAGCCGGCGCCGGGGGCTCGGCCACATCGTACTCCTCCAGCTCGAAGCGGCCGAAGTCGTAGGGGAGGTTGGGGGCGCGCTCGCGCGGCACCAGGCGTTCGCGCAGGCCTCGTTTCTCCAGCGTCTTGACCCGGTGGTAACAGAAGGGGTTGTTGCCGCGCCGCCCGAGGGCGCAGTGGGCCATCCATGAGCAGCCACCGCGGCAGGTGTCGGCGTAGTAGCAGGTCTTGCAGTGCCCCCAGAGCTCCTCGAGCTCGCGGTCGCGGGCGAAGCGGATCACCTCCGAGTGCTGCCAGATCTCCTCGAGGCTCAGGTCGTGCACGTTGCCGGCGGTGTACGGGGCGGTCGGGAGGGAGGGGCAGCCCTTCACGGTGCCGTCCGACTCCACCGAGATCACGTTGATCCCCGCGCGGCAGCCGATCCAATGCGACTCGTAGCCACCCGGCCGCGAACGGAGCGCGAGCTCGTGAGGGCCGAAGTAGCCGAGCGTGTTGCCGGGGTAGATAGCGAAGGGGACGCCGCGGTCGCCGGGCGTGGCCATCGCCTCTTTCTGGAGCTGGGCGAGGGTGTCGATGACGGTGACGATCTGCCACGGCTCGAGGATCCACTCCGGGTGATCGGCGGCGCGCCCCATCGGCACGGTGACCTGCACCTTCCACGCCTGGATGCCGTGCGCGCGCAGCTCGTGGCACGTGGCCTCGAGGGCGTGGAGGTTGAGCTTGTTCACCTGCGTGTTGGCCGACACCACGATGCCCGCCGCCCAACACGCGTCGAGCGCGCGCAGCGCGGCGGCGTGGCTGCCCTTGTTGCCACGGAGCGTGTCGTGGGCCGCTTCGGGGCCGTCGATCGACACGCCCACCGCCGACATGCCCGCGGCGCGGAGCGAGCGCGCCCGATCCACCGTGAGCGTGCGCCCGCCGGTCTGCATCGTGACGCGTACGCCGCTCTCGGCGAGCAAGCGCACGATGTCTTCGAGGTCGTCGCGCAAGTAGGCCTCACCGCCGATGAGCGACACCTCACGGCAGCCGAGGCGCACGAAGCTCCGCGCCACCTCGAGCGCGTGCTCGGTGTCGAGCTCGACCGGTCGCGCTTTGCCAGCGCGCGAGCCACAGTGAGCGCAGGCCTGATCGCAGCGGAGGGTCACCTCCCACACCGCGTGCACGGGCACCGCGTTGACGATGTCGTCGCGGCTGAGGGAGCGAGCGCTGGTGAGCGGTTGGCTCATCGCCATCTCAGGTGCCGCCCGCGCCGCCGGCGCCGCCGACGTCGGTGCCACCGCCACCCACGGTGGGGCCGGGGCCATACTCGGCGACGGGCTCACCCCCCATGCCGCCGCTGTCGCTGCCACCGGCGCCGCCTTGTCCCCCCGGGCCGGCGGTGGTGGTGGCGCCCGGACCGTACTCGGGCTGAGGCTCGACGATGGTGTCGTCGCAGCTCGCGGTGACCGCGACGAGCCCGAGCACCGCCGCGGTGGCGGTGCGGAGGAGCCGGCCGGTCCCGTCGCGGAGCGTGGCGCCGCAGTGGGGGCACCGCGACTCGTCGGACTTCACATGCTGCTCGCACCCTGGACACGGCAAAAGGCGTGGCATGCCCGCGAGGATATCGACAGCCACGGCGGCGAGCAACACGCACGCGGAGGAGGAGCGGCGGAGCGAGCGCGAGCCGGCCTACGGCCCGCGTTTGGCGAGGAAGTTTGCAGGGTTCATCACGGCGTGGGGGCCGCCGCCGAAGTCGATCGTCTCGTGGAAAATTCCGGCCACGAAGGCCGCGCCGGCGGGGTCGATGGCCATGTCCGTCGCGCGCTGGTTGAGCGCGCTGCCGAAACGATCGGAGTGCAGGTGGTTGCCTGCGGGATCGAGCTTGGCCACGAGCACGTCCCAGTCGCCGGCGCTCGTGAGCGGGCCGCCGCCGAGATCAACGGTGCCGTCGAAGAAGCCGGCGATCCACAGGTTCCCCGCCGCGTCGAAATCCACGTCTTCCACGAACTGGCCCAGCGCGTCGCCGAAGTGGCGGCTCATGAGGTGCGCGCCGGACGCGTCGAAGAGGGCCACGAACCCGTCGTAGAAGCCGGCGGAGGTCATGGTGCCGCCGCCGAAATCGAGACCATCCTGGAACTGTCCGCCGGCGAGGATCTTGCCGTCGTTCGCCACCGCCAGGTGAAGGATCTGCTGGCTACCAGCGTCGCCGTAGCGCTGGCTGAACACGTGGTTGCCGTCCACATCGAGCTTCGCGAGAAACGCGTCGACGCTGCCCGCCGACGTGAGCACGCCGCCGCCGAGATCGAGCTCGCTATAAAAATAGCCGCCGATGACGAGCTCACCATTGGGGGCGAAAGCCAGCGCATTGCCAAACTGTTGCAGGCCGTCGCCATAGCGTCGGCTGAACACGTGGTCGCCGTTGGCGTCGAGCTTGGCGACCACGACGTCGTCGGCGCCGTGGGGCGCGAGCGCGCCGCCCCCGAAGTCGATACCTCCGTTCGTGAAGCCGATGATGGCGACGTTGCCGCTGCTGTCCACGTCGACATCCCACAGATCCGCCGTCCCCGACGTGCCGAAGGCGCGGACCCAGAGCGGCGCGCCGGTCGCGTCGAGCTTGGCGACGAACATGGTACGAGGCCCGCCGCTCGTGAGCGGGCCAATGCCACCAACACCGAACGAGACGGTGAACACGCCGGCGACGACCGCGTTGCCTTGTTCGTCAATGGCCACCCCGCGCGTCGTTTGTTCTCCGCTGCCGGTGGCCACCAGGCTCCACAGGTGGGTGCCGTTCCCGTCGAGCTTGGCGACCACGGTTCGGGTATGGGTTCCCGACGAGAAGCTCCCGCCGCCGAAGTCGATCGAGCCTCGGAACGACCCGGCGTACACCACGTTGCCCGCGCTGTCGGCGGCCACGAAGGCGCGCGCGGGAGAGCCGGGGTCGTACCCCCGGCTCCAAAGGTGGGTCCCTGCACACGGCACCTCGAGCGTGTCGCAGTCCTCGTCGTCGCCGGTCGCGCAGTCCTCCGCGGTCGGCGTCACCTGGCCCGCGCACGGCCCCCACGTGAGGCCGTCCGCCTGGCACGTCTCGAGACCCGCTTGGCACGCGCCCACCCCTTCGGTGCCCACCGGCCCCTCGTAACACGGCTGCGTCGTGCCCGGCGTGCACCCACCGGCGCCCCCCGCGCCCCCAACTCCAGAGCCTCCCTGCGCCGCGCCGCCCACAGCCGAACCACCAACTCCAGAGCCTCCCTGCGCCGAGCCGCCCACGGCCGCGCCTCCCTGCGCCGAGCCGCCCACGGCCGCGCCTCCCTGCGATGAGCCGCCTACGGCCGCGCCACCCCCCGCGCGGCCACCCTCTCCCCCCGCGGCGCTCGCGCCCCCAACCGGCCACCCCTCCACGCGCACGTCGCTCCCACACGCAGCGAGCCCCACCCAAGCCGCCGCGACGCCGACGCCCATCGCCCACCCCTTCATGCCCAACCTTTCACATCCGCGCCTCACGCCCGGTATCTCCGCGCCGCATAGCGCTCGATGGAGTAGCAGACGTATCACAACATGGGCGAGGTCGAGCACGAGACGCTCGTGGCGACGTGGCTCCATCCACCCCAAGACCCGCGCGCGGGGTGGGCGCCGCTGTCGCTCTGCCTTCACGCCGTCCCCAACTCCGACGAGGTGCTCTACACCGGCGTGTGGGTTCGCTGGTCGGGAGGGGTCTCACGTCCCGCCATCTCGTACCTCCCGGCCTCGGAGCAGGGCGAGACGTATGCGTGGCTCGACGCGGAGGCTCGTGGTGGGAGGTTTCCGTTTCTCGTGGGCGCGGCGCACACCGCGGCAGGGCCGCGCTTCTCGGTGTTCACGTCGTCCTCGGCCCGGCCGGCTCATCGGAAGCTCGACGACGGCGTGCCAGTCCGGCGCTCGAGCGTCTTGTTCTCACTCCCCGCCGGGGTGAGCTGGAACGACCTGTTTGGTTTCGTGCAGGGGGCGGGCATGGGGCCTGAGTGGGTCGCGCCCTACGGCGTCGAGGGCGACGGCAACTTCGCGCTGGTGCTGCGCGAACAGCCGTCGAAGGGTGGCCCTGGCGACCCCGGGTACAGCCCTGGGTGGGCCCAGCGGAACCTCAACATCCTCTGGGAAAGTGAGGATCCGCAGCAAGCCAACGCGGCGCTGATATCGGCGTTTGCTTACCCCCGCGTGCTGGGACGTTGGCGCTCGCCCGCGGGGAAGGTGAGGCACTTCATGCTTCACGAGAGTGAGCCGATCGAAGGCAACTTCGCCGTGTTCGACATTCGAGAAGACAGGCTCGAGCTGGCGCTGCGGGACCTCGCGGACCTCGATCTCTGGCCGCTCTCCGTGATGGGGAACGACGCTGGGCCGGGGCAGCGCTTCAACGTGGTCGTCGCTGGCGCCGGGCACCTCTCACCGCCGAAGCGCTGGATGCGCATCACGCGGCTGCCGCTCGGGGGGCTCCCTGCGGATGCATCGGAGGCGCAAAGTGCTAGGCTCAGCGAGGTGGAGGTCTCGGGCGAGCTCGCGGGGTCGCGGTGGGCGGCCTACACGAAGACACAACGCAGGAAACAGCGCAGGACGCAACGCAGCGCGGCGCGGGCCACGGCCTGGAGCGCTGGTCGTGGTTTCGCTGCGCGCGCGAGCCGGTTCTCTCGGAGCGCCAGCCTCGAGGCGTTGTCCGACGACGCTGGGCAAGCTCCCGCGCTCGCGCCGGTGGCCCCCGTCGGTCCGTTCACGGCGGTCGACGCTCCTTTCACGCCGCTCGGCGCGCAGGTCGCGCGTGGGCTGCCTCCGCCTCTTGGGCTCCAGACCGAGGCCAACCCAACCGATCCTGGTGACATCGTCGCGAGCGCCAACGATCGGTTCAAGCCTGCCGACGATTTCGTCATGGCGCTGATGCGTCGTCACAGCGTGCGCGCGGCGCAGCTCGCGGTCGCGCACCAGGGGGCGCTCGTGTACGCCGCCGCGTACACCTGGGCGCCGCTCTCCTATCCGCTCACCCACGTGGCCCAACGGATGCGCATCGGCAGCATCGCCAAGGTCTTCGCGTCCGTCGCGCTCCTTCGCATGGCCGAGGGCGCCAACGCTGCCGAAGCGCCGATCGATCTGTTCGATCTGGGCTCCGGCAACCTGGCCGTGCTGGTTGACGTGCCCTACGTAATCGCGGACGCCGGCTGGATCACCCGCACGGCCGCCCAGCTCGCGTGCCACGTGGGGTTCTTCGACGAGGAGGTCGCGTTGGCGGCGGTCGATCCGTGGCGCGTGATCCAAGATCTCTACGCACAAGGGGTGCCTGCCGACGAGCTGGTGCCGCTCTCCGCGCTGCACCTCAGCGACTACATGTTGAAGACCATGCCGCCGAGCACGCCCACCAACATGGGGTACTTCGAGGCGATCGACGGCCAACGGGTGTGGGGCGGGACGCTCACCACCACCGGCCTCCAGGTCTTTCCGCGATACTCGAACTTTGGGTTCAATCGCATCGGTGACATCGTCGCGAGCCAGTCGCGCCAAGAGGACTACTTCAAGTTCTTGCGGGAAGAGGTCTTGGACCCGCTGGGTGTGCCCGAGTCGCGCGTGGGTCTCACGGAGCCGCGTGCCGCGGGGGCCCGGTGGAACACCGCCGAAGTCCGATACCACGCGCGGAACCCCGTCGTCGCCTCCACCTCGCGCAGCTATCGCGTGGACGACGGCACCATCGGGCCGGCGGGCTGGGGCGCGCTCCATTACGACGGCACGTTCTGGGAGATCGCGGTGTCTGGGGGCTTCCTCTCCCTCGCGGCGCTCGACGTGGCGCGGCTCTACGCGTCCTTCGATCTCCCCACCCACCCGGTGCTGAAGAACCAAGCGAGCGTCGACATGCTCGTGCGCGACACCTATGCCAAAGATCGCACGCTGGGCTTCTTCGTGCCGGCTCCCGGCTTCCTTTGGCACAACGGGAGTTATCCCGGGACGAGCGCGATGGCCTTCCGGCGCGATGGCCTGGTGGGGGTGCTCACGTTGAACACCGATATCCACGGGTCCTTGACCGAGGCCCACGGGTTCGAGCTCGAGACGATCCTGCGCGCCATTCGTGACGGCGAAGGGTTCCCTCCCTGGGATCTCTTTCAAGCGCCGGGAGTGTTGACGCATGGGTAGGGGATGGTGCTCGGGTCTCGTGGGCCTGCTGCTCGTCGCGTGTGGCGACGAGGCCAACGAGGCACCGCCGCTCGCCGTTGATAAGGAGCCTGACGAGGCGCCCGCCTGCGCGCTCGGCGCCGACGAGCCCAATCGTGTGGTGGCCCTCACGGCAGCAAACGACGCCACCTGCGCTTTGGACCTGCGCGGACAGGTGTATTGTTGGGGCGACAACGTTCATAACCAAGGGCTGCGGCCCTACGACCGCCGTGACCTCGAGCGCCCGACGCGCGCGTGGGTGGACACCTGCATGACGCGCATCGTGCTCCGGCCGAACCGTGGATGTGGCCTGGACGCGTCGGGCACGGCGCTCTGCTGGGGCAACAACGCGTTCGGCGACGTCTCGACGAACCTCGCCCCGGTCGGGTACACCCCCGTCGAGCCCATCGAGGGCCTCGGCGTGGTGGTCGACGTGGCGGACGGCGCGGTGCTGACGGCCGACGGGGAGACGTGGCTCTGGGGCCGGGCTTCGAAGGCGTGGTGGCCCGACTACCCGCCCACGAGGCTTCCCGGCGAGGTGCTCGCGCTCCAGACGGGGGGCTTGGCCCACTGCGCGATCAACCGTCGGCGTCGTGTCGGCTGCTGGGGCTCCACGGGGTGGGGGAAGACGGGGCAGCCAAACAACGGCGAGCAGCTCCGCGAGCTCGTGGAGGTGCCGGGCCTCGGCGAGGCCGTCCAGGTCGCGTCCGGTAGCTCGCGCGCCTGTGCCCGCCTCGCCGACGGCACGGTGTGGTGTTGGGGCGAAGGCCCGCTCGGCGACGGCGAGCCCGAGGGAGGTCATGTCCCGCGGCGGGTGCTTCACATCGAGGACGCGCGCTGGGTCGAACTGAGCACGAGCACCAGCTGTGCGGTGGACGGCGATGGCGTCGTCTTCTGTTGGGGGGGCAACTCCGGTGGCCAGCTCGGCTTCAAGGGGCCCGCGTCGGCGGAGCCGGTCCGCATCTTCGGCGTCGCGGCGGTGGCCCGCGTCACCGTGGGTTTGAGGCACGTCTGCGCGCTCACCGAGCGAGGCGCGGTGTACTGCTGGGGCAGCAACACCTTCCACCAGCTCGGGCAAGGCCACAAGAACCCCTCCACCACCCCCCTCCACGTCACCATCCCCCTCGAGCCATGACCCAGGCGCCGAGCCCACGCCTCACCTTCCGGCGCGATGGCCTCTCGGGGGTGCTCACGGGTCTCGTGGGCCTGCTGCTCGTCGCGTGTGGCGACGAGGCCATCGAGGCACCGCCGCTCGCCGTTGATAAGGAGCCAGACGAGGCGCCCGCCTGCGCGCTCGGCGCCGACGAGCCCAATCGTGTGGTGGCCCTCACGGCAGCAAACGACGCCACCTGCGCTTTGGACCTGCGCGGACAGGTGTATTGTTGGGGCGACAACGTTCATAACCAAGGGCTGCGGCCCTACGACCGCCGTGACCTCGAGCGCCCGACGCGCGCGTGGGTGGACACCTGCATGACGCGCATCGTGCTCCGGCCGAACCGTGGATGTGGCCTGGACGCGTCGGGCACGGCGCTCTGCTGGGGCAACAACGCGTTCGGCGACGTCTCGACGAACCTCGCCCCGGTCGGGTACACCCCCGTCGAGCCCATCGAGGGCCTCGGCGTGGTGGTCGACGTGGCGGACGGCGCGGTGCTGACGGCCGACGGGGAGACGTGGCTCTGGGGCCGGGCTTCGAAGGCGTGGTGGCCCGACTACCCGCCCACGAGGCTTCCCGGCGAGGTGCTCGCGCTCCAGACGGGGGGCTTGGCCCACTGCGCGATCAACCGTCGGCGTCGTGTCGGCTGCTGGGGCTCCACGGGGTGGGGGAAGACGGGGCAGCCAAACAACGGCGAGCAGCTCCGCGAGCTCGTGGAGGTGCCGGGCCTCGGCGAGGCCGTCCAGGTCGCGTCCGGTAGCTCGCGCGCCTGTGCCCGCCTCGCCGACGGCACGGTGTGGTGTTGGGGCGAAGGCCCGCTCGGCGACGGCGAGCCCGAGGGAGGTCATGTCCCGCGGCGGGTGCTTCACATCGAGGACGCGCGCTGGGTCGAACTGAGCACGAGCACCAGCTGTGCGGTGGACGGCGATGGCGTCGTCTTCTGTTGGGGGGGCAACTCCGGTGGCCAGCTCGGCTTCAAGGGGCCCGCGTCGGCGGAGCCGGTCCGCATCTTCGGCGTCGCGGCGGTGGCCCGCGTCACCGTGGGTTTGAGGCACGTCTGCGCGCTCACCGAGCGAGGCGCGGTGTACTGCTGGGGCAGCAACACCTTCCACCAGCTCGGGCAAGGCCACAAGAACCCCTCCACCACCCCCCTCCACGTCACCATCCCCCTCGAGCCATGACCCAGGCGCCGAGCCCACGCCTCACCTTCCGGCGCGATGGCCTCTCGGGGGTGCTCACGTTCGAGCTCGAGACGATCCTGCGCGCCATCCGTGACGGCGAAGGGTTCCCCTGGGATCTCTTGGGAACCTATGTGAGCTCCGCGACCGCTCGCTCCAGCCCCGCCTCGAGATCTTTGCCGCGATCGTAACCGCGCGCGGCGATGAGCCCGATGAGGTCTCGGGCGATCTCGATCTCGCGCTCGGACGCCACCCGCAAGAGCGCAGCGAGATCCATGGCGTCTTGAGGCCGCCGCCGGTCGTCGCGCGCCAGCACCTTCAGGGCGACGAGGTGGGCTACGGAGGCGACTGGTAGCTCCAGTCCGCGCACGATCGCCAGCCGTTCGGCGTCTCGGACCACCTCGGTCTCGATCCCGGACGAAGCGAAGAGTAAATCGAGGACGGGACCGCGCGCGTGCGGCGCACGGAGGCGCGCCGTCGCGAGCCGGCCGGTCTTCGCTTGCTCGACGGCAGCTTCGAGGCGGTAGCCGCGCTGCTGCAGCGAGAACACGATGGCCTCGGCCTCGGCGTCGTCTGCAGTGGCGATGGCGACGTCCACGTCGCGCGTCGTTCGCGGTTCGGAGCGCGCCCCCACCGCGAGCCCACCCACGAGCGCGAAGCGCACCTCGAGCGCTACGAGATCCGTGACGATGCGACGGAGCGCGGCCTGGAGGCGTGTCATCGCTTAGCGCGGGGCAGGGAGACCGGGTGCCCCTCGGCGTCACCCTGCTCAGCGCCGGGCCGGGTGCGATACCACTCCTGGATTCGGCGCTCGATTTCGTCTTCGTCGGCGTCGGGTAGCTCACGGCACAGCCGGGCACGTGTCATCTGCTCGGCGAGGTCGGCCAGCTCGAGAGCAACGCGCAGCTTTTCGCCGGGCGACAGCTCCTCGGCACGGGCTGGAAAGCGCTCCCGGAAGGACGAATCCACCGGCCAAGCGTAGCCTCACCGCTTGCGCCGGTCGAGGTCTCGCGCTCGAGGTCTGCTTTGAGCGAGCGACATGCACGGGCTCACCGAGGCCCATCGGTTCGAGCGCGAGTCCCGCGCCGGGCGAAGGCTTCCCACCCGGAGCCTCTTTCAAGCGCTGGGCGTGCCCGACCCGGCGGGGGGGCGTGGCCAGCCGCGGCCACGACCCCAATCGCAGCGCTCAGGGTGTCAGGGGGCGAGGTAGACGAGCTCGAGGACGGTGCCCTCTGCGCTCAGCCACACTTTGTCGGTGTTGTCGTCGTCGTTCTTGCCTCCGAGGTAGCGCAGGCGATACTGCGAGCGGTTCTCGCGCGCCTCGCGGTTTTCGAGATCGTCGCTCACGAGGGTGGCCAGGTCGGCGTGACGGACGATCACCTCGCCCAGCTGGGTGAGGATCGGAGCCCCCGCGATCTCGCTGGCGTACGAGAACGCCGCCGCGTCGAGCGCGTCGAAGAAGATCGGCTCCGCGTGGAGCGCGCCGAGCTCGTCATCGGGGGCGCCGGCGAGCTGGGTCTGGGGGGCGCGGAGCGTCACCGTCTCGAGCTCGACGCCATCGGGGACCTCGCTCAGGTCGAACGTCATGAAGCCGCGGACCTCACGCTTGAGGTGGGCCACCACTTGGTCGCCGACCTGCACCTCGCCGGCGAGGGCGAGGCTGCCCTCGATCATGTAGCCGGTGAGCTCGGGCACCACGGGGAGGGCGTGGGTGAGATGACGGAGGGTGGCGATCTCGAGCGTGAGCGGCGCGTCGAGGGGGTTGCCGGCGAGATCCGTCGCGGCCGTGCCGAGGGTGATGTCGTAGCTCAACGCGGGCACCTCGGGGCCGCCCTCCGCGTAGGCCAGGCCATCGAGCGGCACGATGGTGAGCTCGTCGCTCGCCTCGTTCCACTTCAGCGCGACCGCGCTCGCGGGGAGCGCCTCCGACTGATAAGCAGCCTCCACGCTGTCTTCGTCCATCGGCTCGCTGAACGTGATCACGATGCGGGCGTCGGCGGTCACGCCCACCGCGCCGTCGAGCGGAGAGGTGGACACGACGCTGGGGGCCTCCACGTCGCCCGAGGGATCGAGCGCGCCGCCACTCCCGCCGCTCCCGCCCACGGCGGTGCTCCCGCCCGAGGGATCGGGATCGGGGCTCGAGCCGGCGGGCTCGGGATCACTGCAGGCGCTGCCGAGGAGGGCGAGGGCGACGGTTCCGGCGAAGACAAAGGACGGACGGCGGGTAACGTGGGTCATGAGGAATCTCCTTCATTCGGGGCGTCTCCGATGCAGCCGAGCTACGTTCGCGAGCCGCCCTCGTTGTGTGGGAGACAAATTGGCCACGAGCGCGCCCACCACCATGACGTCGGAGGTCATGCGTGGGCGCGAGCAGGATTTCTTCGCCAGCGTCAGAGGGGGAGCGCGCGGCGGCCCTCGCCACCCTTGCTGAGGCGCGTGCGCTGGCCCGTCTTGTTGTACTGGAACGTGTAGAGCCCGCCGAGCACGCCGGACGCGACCATGAAGGCGACCATCAGGATGTAGGTGAGGAGGCCGCCGATGATCGGCAGGTACGACAGCAGGGTGACCACCACCCCGACGGTGATCGTCGCGAGGACCGCGGTGACCCACGGCGCCGCGTAGAAGAGGCCGAGCCCGGGGAGGAGGAACCCGAGGCCGATGCCCCACAGCATCTTCTTCTTGGTGGGGTCGGCGTCACCGTCGCCGAGCAGCGCCTTCTTCGCGGTGTCCGTCGCTGCGCGGGTGACCGCTTCGGTCCCCAGAGGAGCGAGCGCGGCGCCGAGCGCGTCGCTCGGAGGGCGCGCGGCTCCGAGCGCCTTGCCCTTTTTGTACACGAACTCGTCGGCGTCGTTGAGATCGAGCTCGAGCTCCCGAGCCTCGTAGAGCGCCTCGAGCCAGCGCTTCGCGTCTTCGGGGGGCACGTCGAGCTCTGTTGCGATCCCCTTCGCGACGATCGTACCGCCCCTCCGCACGACGCCCCGCACATGCTCGTTGAACTCGTCCCGCCGCATCTTAAGCGCTCACCGTAGCACCGCGCTCACGGTTCGACGCACAAAGCGAAGCGCGCCAACACAGCGCACCCCGCTCGAGAGCGCGACTCCGCGTCAGCGCAGCCGCTCGGTGTAACCCGGGGGCGCCACCGCGCGGTAGAGGCGCTCTACCGCCTCTCGGATGCGGGCCCTCGGTACGGTGACCACCTCCCCGTCGCGCAGTCCGAGTCGATACCCAGAGTCGGCGGCGCGGCGGTCGTCGTAGAAGAAGCCTTCGTAGGTCTCGAGGTACCCGAGCGAGAAGCCGTGGAGGGCGAGACGAAACAACATGCGGGCCAGCCAGTAGCGCGGTACGTCGCGCTGGCTCGCCCCGATGCTCACCCGCACGCGCTCGTCGCTCACCAGAGCGAGCTCGATGCCCTCCACGGTGAGCGGCAGCGTGAGCCCCGCGCCATCCTCGAAGGGGAGCATGAGGGGCGTCGGCACTTCGTCCCAGCTCGGCGGTGGCGGCGTCGCCTCGGGGGCGGTGAACACGAGCGCGCGGCGCACGCCTTCGAGCGCGCGGGGGCCGTCGAGGTACACGAGGTCGCAGGCCGCGAAGGGGCTGTCTCGGCTCGCCTCGAGCACACACACGTAGCCCGCGCCAACCACGGGGCTCGGCCCTGGGCTCACCCACAGCTGCATGCGCGCGGCGGCCACCTCGGCGAGCACCCGCCCCTCGGGCTCACGGAACACGTCGATCAGGTGAAAGGGCGGCGCGCTCCCGTGGTGCGCGCTCGGATAAGCCTTCACGTTGTTGTCGAGCCCGTCGCCCACGAGCCGCTCGAAGTTGGCTGGGGGGGTAGGGGTCGCCGCGCAGAACACCAGCGACAGCCCGCAGCGCCGTGGGCCAGGGAAGGCCGGCGGGGTGTAAGGGGCGCGCAACATCCCGGGCCAGTGCAGCCACCCATGAGGGTGCAGGAGCAGCTGTCCGGTGGCGTGGGCGACACGTCCCACGAGGGCGCCCGTCGCCTCGTCGAGCAAGAAGGTGCGAAAGGGGAACGCGTCGAGCATCGGATCGCCGGTGGGGAGCGCGAGCACGAGCTCGTCCGACACGTTGGCGTGTGCGAAGAAGAGCGGCTCGGAGGCGGTGACCAGCTCGAGCTGCGCGCCCCCGAGCTGTCCCACCACCATGAGGTGATGCTCGAACCGCGCCGGCCGCGCCGACAGCTCACGCAGGTTCACGCGGCGGCAGCCGTCGGGCGCTGCGTCGCGCGGGGGGGGAAAGACCCAGGTCTGGGTGGCGGGGTGGCGCGTGGGGCTGGGGGCGAGGGCGTGCGACATCGTCGTGGTCTCGAGGGCTCAGGACAGCTCGATGGCGAGGCCGAGCTGCTCGTGCATCACGAGGAGCGCCTCCGCGTTGCCCTTGGCGTCGTCGACCGGGTGATGGCTGTGGTGTGTCTTGCGGAGGTGCTTGAAGGTCTTCCTCGTGTCTTTCACGAGGCCCTTGTAGAGCGAGCCGAGGTTCATCGACGAGTACCCGAACGGGTTGGCTTCGAGGAAGTGGTGGAAGTACCAGTTGACGAAGCTCCAATCGAAGCCGTTGTTGTCGGCGACGAAGATCGGGCGCCCGCGTGTGTTCGCCGCGATCCACACACCGAAGCGCTCCATCACCTCCGCGGGGTCGTCGAAGCCGAGCGTGTCTTGTCGCGAGAACCCGGAGATCGCGAGCGCCTCCGCGTTCCAGCGCTCGGAGATGGGGCTCAGCTTGCCCTCGAAGGTGCGCTCGAGCGACGGCTCCACGAGCACTGCGCCGAGGTGAATCATCGAGAAGTCGCCGGGGATAGGACCATCCGCCTCGATGTCGACCATGAAGAAAGACATGGCGCATCTTAACCCCCCCGGCGCGCGCTTCGCCAACAAGCCCTAGCGGAGCCACACCGCGGCAGAGCTCGCCGCTACCGCGACGACGATCAGCCAGCGCATGACCTTCGGGTTCACGCGGAGCGCGAAGCGCACGCCGAGCTGCGAGCCGAGCACGGTCGAGACGGCGAGGGCGACCCCGGGGAGCCAGCTCACTTGGCCCGCGGCGGTGAAGACGGCGAGCGCCACCACGCCGAACACGGTGGTGCATGAGAGCTTGAGGGCGTTGGCGCGCACCAGATCGTAGCGGAGCCCGGTGGTGAGCACGGCGAGGAGCACGAAGCCCACCCCGGCCTGAATGAAGCCGCCATAGAGGCCCGCGCCGAAGAGGCTCACCCAGGCGGTGACGTCGAGGCGTCGCGGCGGCTCGTCGTCCACCACCGGGCGCGGCCGCGACACCGCCATCAACACCGCCACCGCGAGCATGGTCACGAGCATCACCGGCTCGAGCAGCGAGGTGGGCGCGAGCGCGGCCGCCGAGGCGCCCACGAGCGACCCGAGCACGGTCGGCGCGAGCACTGGCGCGATGGCTCCGGTGTCGAGCTTGCCGCTCCGGTGAAAGAGCCACACCCCCGAGAGCGACTGTGTCACCACCGACAGCCGGTTGGTGCCGTTGGCCACGTCGGCCGGCAACCCGAGGAGCATCAGCGCAGGGAGGGTGAGGAGCGAGCCACCGCCGGCCATGGTGTTGATGAAGCCGGCGCCGATCCCCGCGAGCACGAGCACGCCGAGGAGGAGCGGGTCCATCATCCGGCCTCGAAGCGCGCGCGGATCCAGGCGGTGACGTGGGTCGCGAGCTCGTCCCGGTGCTCTTGGAAGTAGTGGGTGGCCTCGGGCAGATCGACGTGCGTGCTATCCGCGGCGGCGATGGCCTCGACGAGGGGGCGGGTGTGGCTCTGCGGGTAGATCTCGCGGTCTGCGCCCGCGCTCACGAACAGCGTCGGGGTGTCGATGCGGGGGAGGGTGTGGAACATGGTGGCGTTGGAGCTCTGCCCCGACCAGGTCGAGAGCCACGCCCGCGGGGTGCACACCCGCGCGAAGCCGAGGTGCTTCATGTTCATGAGGTCGGGCCGATCCGAGAGGAGCGAGCCGTACTCGCGCGGTGAGGGGTCGAGCGCTCGATCCACGTAGTGGAGGTTGGCCATGGTGCGGTAAATCACCATCACCCGATCGGCGTGTTGTCGGCGCTCGATCTCGCGGCGCTCGCGCCACGGCAACGTCGCGAACGACGGGGCTTGGGTGGCGCGGTGGGCGACACGGTTCTCCTCGATCCACGAACGGGCCAGCGCGTCGAGGCGAGCGACGCGCGCCCGCTGCCCCGCACGAAAACGGGCCACGAACTCGTCCTCGTAAACAGAGAACGTGGGGGGCGGCCGAAAGCCGTTGGCCTCGGCGTACATGTCGAGCGTGGTGTCGGTCGCGAGGGGGTCGGCCTCGTCGCTCACCGATGGATCGATGCACTCCTCGAGGATGTGTCCCTGACCGGGGTGGGCGCCCACGTAGATCATGGCGTCGGCGGGAGAGAGCGCGGCGTCGCGGAGCCGCGTGGGAGCGCCGGATGGGGCGCGGTGGAGCCGCGCCTCGGGTGCCGCGAGCGCCTGCGACTGATAGAGGGCAGCCAAGGAGCCGCCCCCGGAGTTGCCGAGGAGCATCACGTGGTGTGCGCCGCGCTCGCGCAGCGTGTCCACACAAGCCGCAACGTCGAGCACCAGCTCCTCGTGCACGGTGTCGAGATCGTTGTTGGGGTTGCGGCTGTTCGCGCCGAGACAGGTCACCCCCGCGGCGAGGAGCGCCGGAAAGAGGTAGTGCCGGGTGAAGTCGACGCGCGGGTGCATGGCCACGACGGCGAGGCGCGAGGGCGGCCCCGGGGTTGTCCACAAGAGCCCATCCACCTCGCGAAAGTCGGCGGTGCGCAGCACGAGCGGGGTTGCCCCCACCCCCGGTGGCGCCTCGCGGAACCGAAACGGCGCCCCCTGCCAGTAGGCCTTGGCGATGAGCATGGCGACACCCTACCGCCGAACCCTCGCCGCCCCCACTCCCGCGGTGGCGCGAGCGCGGGGTCGCGGCCCTTCAGAAGAGGCGCAGCTGCGCGCCGGCGATCGTGTCGAAGCTCGTGCCCAGACAGGCGAGGATGGCGTCGGACGCGGGCACGAGCTGTTTCTCCACGTAGTGGTGGTAGTCGAGGGGGGCGTCCGCCTTCTCGACGGGCTGGGGGCCGCGGCTGGTCCAGAGGTAGGCGACGTCGCGCACGGGGCGATCGAGCATGCGGGCCGCCTTCACGTGAGGCGGCAGGTTGTGCACATAGGCGTCCACGCCCCGACGCAGGCGCTTTTTGTACACGAGCTGCTCGTCGAGCTCCCCAGCGAAGAGGCGCTGGCGCGTCGTGCGCACGTACGGCTCTACCGGCTCATCGTGGAACACCCGCCGCAACAGCTCGCGCTGAAAGTCGCGGGCGAGGTGTGTCCAGTCGGTGCGCACCGCCTCGAGGCCCTTGATCACCAGCTCGTCGCGCGCCGCTACGAAGCCTGCGTAGCGCTTGGCGCTGCCCTCCTCCGAGCCCCGCAAGGTGGGCATGAAGAAGCGCGCGTAACACACCTCGAGCTCCATCTCGAGGTGGCTCTCGGTGCGATGCTCCTTCATCAGGGTCTCGGTCCAAAAGCGGTTGAGCGCGCTCACGAGCTCGGCCCCCACCGCGAGCGCGGCTTGTTCGGTGCCCGGCCCCACGAGCACGAACACCGAGTCGGTGTCGCCGTAGATCACCTCGCGCCCACGCTCGGCGATGAAGTCGCGGCTGCGGGTGATGATCTCGTGACCGCGTCGCGTGATGGAGCTCGCCAGCTTGGGGTTATAGAAACGGCAGCCGGGGGTGCCGAGCACGCCATAGAACGAGTTCATCACGATCTTGATCGCGGTGGAGAGCGCCTTGTCGCCGGCCTGTTTGGCGCGATCGCGCTCGCTCCAGAGGGTGGCGATGAGCTCGGGGAGGATGCTCGCGTCGCGCGAAAAGCGCGCCCCGTCGAAGCCCTCGATCGAGTCGATTTCACGGTGGTGGGCGAGGTGCATGCCCATCGGATCGATCATGAAGGTGCGGATGATGCTCGGGTACAGGCTCTTGTAGTCGAGCACGAGCACGTTCTCGTAGAGGCCGGGCCGCGAGGGCAGCACGTAGCCGCCGGGGCTGGTGCTCGGGTCGCGGACGCGCACCACGTCGGGGGCCACGAAGCCGTGGCGATGCAGGCGTGGCAGGTAGAGGTGGTCGAAGGCCGCCACCGAGCCACCCACACGATCCATCGGGAGGCCGGTCATTCGCTGGCGCTCGACGGCGAAGGCCAACAGATCGGCGGCGGCGAAGATGTCGCGCACGAGGCGACAGTCCTCCACGTTGTAGCGGGCGAGCGCGAGCTTGTCGTGGTGGAACAGGCGGCGAATCTCCTCCACCGGATCCGCGCTCTTGTCGATGGCTTTGCCGCGCCCGAGGAGCGCCCTCCCCACCTCCTCGAGCGAGAAGTTGTCGAAGGAGTACGTCGCGGCCTTGAGCACCTGAATGCCGTCGAGGGCGACCCGTCCCGGGAGTCGCGCCACCGGCAGCTGAGTCTCGTTCTGCGGGGCCAGGATGGTGGCCCGCTCCCTCCCTCGGCCGAGCTCGAGGCGGAGGCCATGAAGCTGCGCGCGCCGCTCGAGGTGCGTGAGATCGAACTCGACCACGTTCCAGCCGATGAGGGCGTCGGGATCGCGCTCCCGAACGAACGCGAAGAAGCGCGCGAGGAGGCTCGCTTCGTCGGGCACGTAGGTCACGAGCGGATCGGGAGGGCCGTCGCCGAGCATCCACACCCGCTCGAGCTCGTCGTCCACGGCGGCGATGGAGAACAACGGGCCGTCGGCGCCATCGGTCTCGATGTCGATGCTCAGGGCGGTGAGGCGAGGCCGGTAGTCGTCGCTCCGGAGGCGCGCGTCGACGATGTCGAGGTGACCGTCGTGCTCGCGCGCGCGCCCTCGCACCCGGCACCCACCGGTGATGAAACGCTCCATGAGAAACCGCGCGGGGGGACGGATGTCCGACTCACAGACGCCCACGCCTTCACGGCGGAGGCGCTCGCGTTCGTCGACGAGGTCGGCGCGGCGCCGAAAGTAGAGGGCATCCACCGGTGTCTGCCAGAGGGTGGAGAGCTCGAGCGGCTTGCGCTCGTCGGCCCCCGCGCTCGCCTCGCGCTCCACGAACATCACCGCGCGCTCGTCCTCGATGCGCACCCGCGCCGGACCCCGATCGGTGGCCAGCCAGAAGGTGAGCACCAAGCCGTCGGCGGTGTCCCGCCACTGGCTCGTGAGCACGAAACCGCGGAGCTCGATCACGAGGCGGATGTTAGCGTGGACGGCGAAACCTCTTGCAATCGGGTTTGATTGACCTAAATAAAGTCGTCATGACGCTATCGATTCGAAGCCATCAGAACGTGGTGTTCTTCACCGGCGCGGGGATGTCGGCGGAGAGCGGCGTGCCCACCTACCGCGGCAAGGGCGGGATCTGGAAGGAGTACGACTACGGTCGCTACGCCTGCCAGCGCGCCTTCGACGCGGATCCGGCGGCGGTGTGGGAGTTTCACAACTACCGGCGCACGCTGGTGGCCCCGTGCGAGCCCAACGCCGGCCATCGCCTGATCGCGGAGCTCGAGCAAGAGCTCGAGCACGTCACGGTGGTGACGCAGAACATCGACGGCCTCCATCAGCTCGCCGGCACCAAGTCGATCGTGGAGCTGCACGGTAGCCTCTGGCGGGTGCGCTGCGACCCGTGCGGTGAACGCTTCGAGATCCGCGACGCTCCCCTCGAGAACGTGCGCTGCCCCTGCGGTCGCCACCTCCGCCCCGACATCGTGTGGTTCGGCGACGCGCTCGAGCAAAAGAACATCGAGGCCGCCATCCGCGAGCTCAAGAACGCCTCGCTGTTCGTGTCGATCGGCACCTCCGCGGTGGTCTACCCCGCCGCCGAGCTCCCGCTGGTCGCCAAACAGGCAGGCGCGACGCTCGTGGAGATCAACCCGGAGCCCACCCCGCTGTCGGAGCTCTACGACATAACCCTTCGCGGCACCGCCACCGAGATGCTCCGCCAGCTCACCCACGCCGCCCCTTCGACCTCAAGCTAGCGAAGCAAGTGCGAATTTGTTCTTCGTGGCGCGCGGTGATTCACGTCGTGGCAAGTTTGCGATTGCGGTGCACGATCGTGCGGGTTGCCCGGCGGCCACCGTTCGACTTCATAGCGAACGACGAGCAGTATCGATTTCGCTTACACTTCAACCACGACACCTTCAACGGAGATGACGACACCAAGCCGGTGCGTGACGAGGGATCGGCGCCGCTGTGTGCTCTTGGGCCTGCTGGCCGTGGTCGGGGTGGGTGTGGCGGGATGGTGCTACCTGCATGGGAGGGATCCACAGATGACGTTCGAAGAGGCGCTTGGCGACGAGTATTTTGAGTCTGCCGAGTATCTGCAGCTCATGTATCCGCCTGAGTCGAGCCGGGAGGCGCTCGACCGCTTGGAACTGGCATCTGGATAGACAAGAGCGTCGGCATCGTTGTTCAATCCGCCCTATCGTGGGGAGCCGGACTTGACGTCTCTCGGATTCAAGAATGAGGGGGGTCGTTGGGATGTCTTGCGGACCAGGTGGGAGCGTGGTGGTTGGACGATCGAGATCGCGATGGTTCACGCCGCGCGGTGGATTCGTGTGGCCGGACCCGACACGCGAGGGGAACGCAGTGTGGAGGTCGTGAGACGCGTGGTTGATCGTGTCTTCGTGCGCGATGAGGTCCAGGGCACGGGGCTCGGCCTCCTACCGCGCGTGCTCGGCGATGATGGGAGGTACCTGTGGGGCGACCACGATGAGTCCTTGGAGAAACCAACGAAAGAGACGGGCGCGGAGTGGGAGGACTACCTCAAGTGGTACCATGATGGCGACGTCGTGGGGATCATCGGGCCGCTTCCGACGGACTATTACGGCGTTACGGTCGACAGGGCCTACATGAAGAAGTGGCTCGAGCCTTGGTTGCCACCGGGGTCCTTCGCCGCAGAAGCTCGCGGTTGGGGCTTTGCACAACACCTGAATGCGCCACGCTCATCGGTGGAGGCGATTGAAGCCGTCGGGCGGCGCGAGCCGCCGCCCACAGGCATCGTGCTCGCGCCGGACGATGAGCGGGTCGCCGACTTTGCGCCCTTGGCTCCCGCGCACGCCGTCATCTCCGGCGGGGCAAAGTGCCTTGGGTTCGCACGAGAGGATGGCAGGGACGACGTGATTCGATGCCGCTATCAGACCGCCGGCATGATGGTGAATCAGGCGATGACCCATCGGGTCCGCGCGCTCTGGGTCCACCACCCCCACGCCCCCGGGAGCGAGCTGGCAGAGGCAACACGCATCGCGGCGACGCTGTTCTGGACGGACGACTGGCGCCTCCGTGAAGTCGGTAGCGACGACACGGCGGTCTGGGGCGAGAGCGCCGACCGGACGCGGACTCAGGACCTCGCCAGAGCCACCCTGCGGTGGTGGGCGACGCGCGAGGGTCAGATAGGCTTCACGCACCGCGTTCACGAGGGGGGGACAGTCCCTCCGGACCCAGGCTGGTTCGCCCCGACCCGACGCTGAGCGCCGCGCGTTGGCGCTCGTCCTGAGGTGCTCGCGGCGCGAGCGCTCTTCTTGTGGTAAGCACGCGACGATAGGCGGGGCTTCCGCAGCCGCTGGTTCCTTTTTCAAGTGCTAGAGTGAACGCATGCCTGCGCCGGCCATGCCTCCTCCTGGTTTCGACGACCTCTCACCCGAGGAGCAGATCGCCTACGTGGAGGCTCTCTGGAACCGGATCGCCGCCAAACAGGAGGACGTGCCCGTGCCTGATTGGCACCGGCAAGTTCTTGCGGAACGGCTCAACGAGCTCAAAGACGGCGACGTCGAGTCCAGGCCGTGGTCGGAGGTCCGAGCGGACATCCAGAAGAAGCTCCGCAGCTCCATCTCCATCGTGGAAGCAGAGCCGTTGAGGTCAGCGCCGCAGTCCGACAATCATGCTCTCCTTCGCTGCGCTCATTCGGGTGCTTGCGGCTGAGCGCCAAGACGTCGGGGCGACCAAGGTACCGCGCGAGTCCTAGTTGCCACGTCGCGATTCTGCCTCATGTCCGGGCGATTTGGGGCAGGGTCCGAGCTGAGAGCCTCGACGAGCTCAGCCCTGGTGTCTCGACGAGGGCCTGTTGCAAATCCAACAGGGGGTGGGTGTGGCAAAAGCTACAGGGATGCAGGGGGCGCATGTGATTCTCGGTACTCACGGGGCGTGGCGGGTGGCACGGCGCGTGCTGAGGTTGTCGCCGCGCCGCACGTTGCGCGGCGCTTTGGCGGCGGAGGGTTGAATGACGGTTTTGCACCGAGGTCATGTGGGGATGGTTGCGCGCGGAGCGCTCCTCTTGGGGCTGTGCGGCGGGGTGGCTGCGTGCAGCGACACTGCGGGCGACGAAGGGGTGGAGGAGAGCGCGGCGCGGCTCTCGCCGCCGACCGGTTCGCACCCGTCTACCTTCGCCCGGCAGTGGATGACCAACCTCGTCAACAGCGTGAAGGGCGACACGATCTCGCCGCCGGTGGCGGCGCGCACCTACGCCTACGGCGCGGTCGCCATCTACGAGTCGCTGGTGCACGGGATGCCTGGCTTCCAGTCGCTGTCCGGTCAGCTCAACGGTCTCGGCCCGCTGCCGCAGCCGGATCCGGGGCTCGAGTACGACTGGCCGACCGTGCTCGCGGCGACCATGAGTCAGGTGGCGCCCGCGACCTACGTGTTCCCCGAGCGGTTGTTCTTCGAGTTCACCACGCCGGTGCAGGCCTCGCTCACCGCGCTCGGTGAGACCCAGATCGGCTATCGCCGCGCGGAGGGGGTGCCGCTCAACGTGATCGAGAACTCTGTCACCTTCGGCCACCAGCTCGCGGGCGCGCTCATCGGCTGGGCGATGCAGGATGGCTACGCCCAGATCCGCTACAAGGGCTACATCCCGCCCACCGGGCCCGACAAATGGGTGCCGACCGGCTTCTCGGATGCGGCGAAGGTGGCGAACGGCCTCGAGCCCCACTTTGGGAGCTTGCGGCGTTTGGTGCTCAACCCCGGGGAGTGTGCGCCGCCGCCGCCCACGCCGTTCTCCACGGATCCGAGCTCGGACTTCTACGCGCAGGCGATGGCCGTGTACGAGGCGGATCAGAACCTCACCCCGGAGCAGATCGACATCGCCCAGTTCTGGGAGGACGGCCCCGGCGCGACCGGGACCCCGCCCGGGCACTGGGTCGCCATCGTGAGCCAGCTCGTTCGCTCGGAGAACCTGGAGTACGCGGCGGCGGCTTACGCGCTCGTCTCGATCGGCTTCTACGACTCGTTCGTCTCGTGTTGGGAGGCGAAGTTCACCCATCACCTCCTGCGGCCCACGACGTACATCCGCCGGCACATCGATCCGAACTGGCGCTCGCTCCTCCCCACGCCGCAGTTTCCCGCCTACACGTCGGGCCACTCCACCCAGTCGGGGGCGAGCGGCGAGATCCTGACCTACGTGTTCGGCGACATCCCGTTCACCGACAACACCAAGCTGCGTCGCGGGTTCCACGCGCCGGTGTTCGGCAGCTTCGCCGAGGCCGCCGCCGAAGCGGCCATCTCTCGCCTCTACGGCGGCATTCACTACCCCATCGACAACGACGAGGGGCTCGCTCAAGGCATCTGCATCGGTCAGGCCATCGTCAATCGAGTCCAGCTCACCACGCCATGACACACGCGAACGAAACACCGGAGCAGAGGTCGAACATGGGGAACACCAAAATGGCAGAGATTCGTGGGGCGGTGAGGCGTGCGTTTCCGGCGAGCGCGGCGCTCGCGTCGTCGCTGGTGCTCGGCGCCGCGGCGCATGGTCACGGCGGAGGCCCACCCACCGGGGGAGGGCCGACGCCCACGCCGACGCCTATCACCTTCACCGACATCGCCCAGGATCCCGCGACCGGCATCACCTATCGCCGGACCGAGTCGGACACCGAGGCGCTCTACGACGCGGTGAAGATCAAGCCCTTCCTGTCGATCGTGGAGCTGGTGAGCATCCCCGCCAAGACCCGCGGGGCGCCGGGCGTGGTGATGTTCGACTACGACAACGACGGCGACATCGATCTGTACGTGACCAACGGTCCGGGCACCCCAAACAGCCTCTACGCCAACCAGTTCGCGCAGACCGGGCAGACCGTTTTTGTGGACGTGGCGGTGGCGGCTGGGGTGGGCGCCGACGCGCAGGACTCGACGGGGGTGTGCTACGGCGACACCGACAACGACGGTGACGAGGACTTGTTGGTGCTCGGCCGCATGGAGCCGGCGAGGTTCTTCGAGAACAATGGCGACGGCACCTTCACCGATCGAAGCGCCCACGCCGGCATCAGCCAGGGCGCGCGCGCCTACACCTCGTGTGTGATGGGCGACGTGGACAACGACGGGCTCCTCGACATCTTCGTCTCCAACACGTTCGACTGGACGCGGGAGGAGGCGATCTTCTCGGATCTGTTCGCCTACAGCCACACCAACGAGCTCTGGCGCAACGACGGTGGCAACTCCTTCAGTGACATCTCGGAGTCGTCGGGCATCCTCGATCTGTTCAATGTGCCCCCTGGCTCGGGCACCATCACGTGGGCGGCCGGCTTCGCCGACTTCGATCAAGACGGTGACATCGACATCTTCCACACCGACGATCAAGCGGCGATTCCACCGAAGGAGTTTGCCGGCGTAGACCGTGGGCTCGTGCACATCCTCGAGAACGATGGCACCGGCCACTTCACGGACGTGACCGGGACCAAGGGGATTCAGCAAGGCACCAGCTGGATGGGCGTGTCCTTCGGCGACGTGAACTGCGACGGTCACATGGACTACTTCGCGGTGAGCATCGGCGACTACGCGCAGCAGCAGTTCGGCGCTGCCATCCCCGCCCCGGTGAACTCGTCGCAGTGGTACCTCGGCACCGCGTCGGGGGCGTTCAGCGCGCCGGGGCCCGGCGCATTGCGGGCCACGCCGTTCGGTTGGGGCAACGGGATGGTCGACTACGACAACGACGCCGACACCGACATCATCTTCTACGGCAACCTCGATCTCGGACCTTTCATCACCGCCGACAACCCCGGCGTGGTGCTGAAGAACGACGGCTGCAGCGCCAACTTCAGCTGGGACGAGGGGGCGACCGCCCACAACGCAGAGTATGTGAAGCGGCAGGTGGTGGAGGGGGTGGCGCTCGGCGATCTCAACGACGACGGCTTCGTCGACATCGCCTGGGTCGCCGCGCAGTACGCGCCGCCGTCGATCCCCCTCACGCCGACCTCGTGGAAATGGGGCGGCCCCTTCGACAAGACCGCGGATGTCCTCCCCACCTTCGCCGCCATCGGCCCCTTCGAGTGGGAGTGGATGGGGGGCGGCGTGGAGGATGGCTACATGGGCGTGGAGATCAACAGCGCCGACAACGGCAACGGGTGGGTGAAGATCGATCTCCTCGGCGCCAAGGGACTCACCCCGAGCGGCACCGTGAACCGCAACGGCATCGGCGCGGTGGTGAAGTTCAAGCCCAAGCAGCGGCCGGAGGTGATGAGCATCGTGGGCGGCACCGGTACCTACGCGTCGCAGCACGAGCTCACCCAGAGCTTCGGTCTCGGCAAGGCGAAGAAGGGGCAGGCCGACGTGCTCTGGCCCGGCGGGGTGAGAAACCGCGTGTACGACGTGGACGATGGCGAGCGCCTGCTCATCCCCGAGATCCCCTGCAGCTACGCCGGCAGCTGGCCGAGCTTCAACGCCTACAAGGCCTGCGTCGCCGACGCCCTCGACGAGCTCGTCGCCGCCGACGTGCTCAGCAACCGCGACGCGGCGCGCCTCAAGCAGAGCGCCCACCGCGCCTATCTCGACACACACTGAGCACCGCACGTGGTCCGACCATGACAAGGTGGCCGCTCGTCCTCGGAGCCTTCGTCGCCGGCGCGATCGCCGCCGGCTGCGCCGACGACGAGACGAGCGCGCCACCCGTCGAGGAGGAGGCGGAGCGGCGCGGGGGCGGCGACGAGCCGAGCCCTTGTCTCGATCCGGAGGATCCCGCGGTGCACTACGTGAGCGCAGATCCCGAGGTGTGCCGCACGCTCTCCTGCGAGGAGCACCAGAACGGCTTCGACAGCACCTGCGGCTGCGGCTGCGTCGACAAGGGCGCGCTCATGTGCCCGCACCCCAACGATCCGGAGATCGATTGGGTGAGTGTGGATCCCGCCACTTGTGCTCCGGAGCCGCCCGAGTGCCCGCTCGGTGGTCTTGGGTTCAGCAACAGCTGCGGGTGCGGCTGCATCCACCACTGACTGCGAACGACCCCGCTGCGCACTTGACGTGGGTGGGGTTGCCAAGGGCGCGTCGAGCGCCTCAGTCGGCGCGATCGGTTCGGCGCAGCACGGCGAGGTAGCGGCGGGTGACCGCGACGGTGACGGCGAGCCAGACGCCGATGGCGCCGAGGGTGGCGGTGAGCACGGCGACGCTCGCGGAGGCCGCGCCGAGGCCGAGGATGACCAGCGAGGCGCCGCCCTTCGCCACGCGGTAGGTGAGCATGTCGACGAGGGCCTTGCCCCGCGTCTTGTCCTCGTAGCCGAGCGGGAGGTAGAGCATCTCTTTGGCGGCGCGGAACACGCTGTAGTCGAACGCCTTGCTCGCCACCTTGGCCACCGCCACGAGCGCGAACCGCGGCGAGACCACGAAGGCGGCGACGGCGATTCCGAGCACGCTCGGCACCGCGAGCAAGGTGGCTCGCACGCCGAGGGTGCCGATGACCAGACCGCTCCCGAGCTGCAGCGCGAGGGACGCGAGATCGATCACGCCGTAGAGCTGGCCCATGATGGCGGTGCGGGCGTCGATGTCGGGATAGGCGGCCGCGATGGCCCCTTGGTACACGAAGTCGATGAGGTTGATCACGAGCTGCACCGTGCCGATCAACAGCGCCATCCAGCCGAGGTAGGGGCTCTTTTGGAGGAGCCGAGCCGCATCCCCGAGCGCGATGGGCACGCGCTCGCGAGGGGCGGGGGCCCCGGCCGCGCGGGCGAGGGCGACCACGAGCAGCGCCTCGACCGCGAACAGGGGCAAGAGCACGATCGGGGCGCTGTCGGTGCCCCAGCGGGCGGCGACGACGCCCACGAGCAAGTTGCCGGTCAGGCCGCCGAGCGAGCCGCTCGCGCAGAAGACGCCGTTGAACCAACGCGCCGTCTGCGTCTCGAACACGAGGTTGGCGAAGCTCCACAGCACCTCGAGCAACACCACGATGTGGACGTCTTTCCACACGTAGAGGAGGAACGTCGCGCCGGGGATGCGGGCCGCCTGGCCGCCGAGGAGGAGCGCGAGAGTGACGGCGGTGAGCGCGATGGCGCCGAGCATCACCCGACCGAGCGGCGCTCGAGCCGCGGCGTGGTTGTAGACGGTGACGACGAGCGCGGCCGCCACCGCCACCGCGAGCCACGCGAAGGGGAGCGGCCCGGTGCCGTAGACCGCGAGGAAGAGCGACTCGGTGGATGGGCGCGCGACCGCGTAGCCGAAGAGCATCACGAAGGCGAGCGCGCACAGGAGCACGCCGCTCTCGAGCCGCTCGACGCGGGGGGAGGTCGCGCTGCCGTCGGTCACGAGAACAACCACAGGGCGAGCGCGCCGAGCGAGAGCGCGACGAGGGTCGCGATCACGACGAGCGCCGTCGGCGACCTCCGGGGAGCGCCGCTCGCGGGAGCGGAGACCGCCGTCGTCGGAGCGTCGAGGGGTGGCGGCCCGAGGGCCGCGACGGGTGGGACCAGGCCCTCGGGTGGCGACGGCGCCGCTCGCGCGACGGGGAGCGGGACGGGCGCGGGGGCCGCCACGCCGAGGAGGGGGAACAGCGCGGCGCGGGCGTGGTCGGCGGTGGGAAACCGGTGGGCCGGATCGCGGTGGACCGCGCGCGCGAACCAGGCGTCGAAGCCGAGGGGCAAGCCGGTGGCCCCGAGCTCGGCGGCGCGCTGCGATGCGGCGGGGATCGGCTCGAGCAGCATCTCCTGAACGATGTCGATCATCGAGGAGGCGGCGCCGGTGGCGTGGCGCCAGAAGATCGTGCCGGTGAGCGTGAAGAACGTGAGGAGGCCGAGCGACCACACGTCGGCCGCCGGGTGCACGTTGCCCCGCTTGCCCTGCTCGGGTGCGGTCCACATCGGCGTGCCGAGGCCCTCCTCGGTGAGGCTCGCCGACATCGACGGCCCGACGAACTTGGCGATGCCGAAGTCGAGCACTTTGAGCACGGGCTGGGGGCTGCCGTCGACCACGAACACGTTCTCCGGCTTGAGATCGCGATGGATCACCCCCGCCCGATGGGCGGCGGCCATCGCGTCGAAGAGCTGGCCGAGGAGCGACACCCGCACGGCGGGATCGGGGCGACCGGCGATGAAGTCGCCGAGAGGTTGACCCTCGAGATATTCCATCGAGATCCAGTGGAGGCCGGTGCGCTCGTCGAAGCCCGTGTCGAACACCTTCACCACGTGCTCGTGGCCGATGCGATCGCCCACCCGCGCCTCGCGTAAGAAGCGCTCGGCCATGCGCTCGTCGTCGGCGGCGGACGGCTTGAGCACCTTCACCGCCACCGGCTTGCCGTCGCCGACGCGCGTCGCGAGGTACACCGTGCCGATGGCGCCTTCGCCGATGGCGCGCACCACGCGGAACGCCTGCGTGAACACGCTGTCGGGCATGAGCCGGTGGAGCTTGACCATGAGACGACGCTCGTGTGACGCGGGCGGTCGCCGCTTGGGGGGGGCCCACGCCCACCACGCGGCGCCACGAGCAAATTAGCCTGCCCGCGGCCGGGATGACCCTATAATCGCCGGTGGTGGTCGACGACAGCGCTACGATCGAGGCGAGCGGCCGGCGCGCCTCGCGCGACCGAACGGAGGCCGTCTGATCGGCGACTCGCGAGGGCTCCGGGGCGCCGGTGGCTTCGGCGATCTGACCGAGCCCCTCCCCGGCCACGGCAGAGGTGCCCCTCTCGGCGCGATCGTGCGTGTGCTCGACGTGGACGCGACGCCGGGCGAGCTCCGCCTTGGGCCTGGCGGGTGTGTGATCGGTTCGGCGCCGAACTGCGACATCGTGCTGTCGGACAAAGCGGTGTCGCGCACCCATGTGGAGCTGGGCCTCGCTCCCGAGGGGGTGAGCGTGAAGGATCTTGGAAGTCGTAATGGCACGTATTTCTACGGCCAGCGGGTGGAGCGGATGGTGCTCGGCTTGGGCACGCAGCTCCAGATCGGTTCGGCGCGGATCCTGCTCGAGGCCGACGTCGAGGCGCTGGCCGCGGCGGGGCTCTCCGAGACCGGTGTGTATCGGGGCATCGTGGGCACCTCGGACGCGATGCGGCACCTCTTCGCGATGCTCACGCGGCTCGAGGGTTCGCTCGCCACCGTGCTCATCGAGGGCGAGTCGGGGGTGGGGAAGGAGCGGGTGGCCCAAGCGCTCCACGAGGGTTCGAAGGTGGCGGACGGACCCTTCGTGGCCGTGAACTGCGGCGCGTTCCCTCGCGAGCTCATCGCGAGTGAGCTCTTTGGGCACAAGCGGGGCGCGTTCTCGGGGGCGCTCGAGGCCCGGCGCGGCGCCTTCGACAGCGCGGATGGAGGCACGCTCCTGTTGGACGAGGTGGGCGAGCTCCCCTTGGAGCTGCAGCCGATGTTGCTGCGGGCCATCGAGCTCGGCGAGGTGCGGGCCCTCGGGGAAGACCGCCCCAAGACGGTGAAGGTCCGCGTCGTCGCGGCCACCAACCGCGAGCTGGACGCGGAGGTGCGGGCGGGGCGCTTCCGCCAAGACCTGTTCTATCGCCTCGCGGTGGTGCGTTTGTCGGTGCCCCCGCTCCGCGAGCGGCCCGACGACATCGAGCCCCTCGCGCGTCATTTCGCGGCGGAGGTGGGCCTCTCCGGTGGCATCCCGCGCGAGCTCCTCGATGAGCTCCGGGGGAGGAGCTTCCCCGGCAACGCCCGTGAGCTCAAGAACGCGATCGTCTCCTTCGGCGCGCTCGGGGCGCTCCCGCCGAGGCCGGTGCGACCGACTCCGGAGCTCGAGGATCAACTCGCGCCCCTCATCGATCTGCGGCGGCCGTTCGCGCCCCAGAAAGAGGAGCTCACCGACGCCTTCATGCGCGCGTACCTGCGGGCGCTCCTCCGGGAGACGGGGGGCAACCAGAGCGAGGCGGCGCGAATCGCGGGCCTCAACCGCAGCTATCTCGGTCGTGTGCTCGGCAAGCTCGGCATCGATCCCAACGAGCCCGGAGACGGGTGACGGCGATGGACTCGGCCGTCCCCCGTCGCGCTGCGCTCCTCGCCGGCTCGCGGTACGAGCTGCTCGTGAAGGTGGCCACGGGGGGGACGGCCACCGTGTACGTGGGGCGGGTGCTCGGCTCGGTGGGGTTCAACCGCCTGGTGGCCATCAAGCGCGCCCACCCGCACCTCCGCGACGACCCCGCGGCCCGGGACGCGCTCGTGCGCGAGGCTACCCTCGCGTCGCGGATCCATCACGTGAACGTGGTGGCCATCGAAGACGTGGAGGAGACCGAGGACGAGCTCCTCTTGGTGATGAGCTACATCGAGGGGGGAGCGCTGTCGGAGCTGCTCGACGCGAGCGACGGGCCGCTGCCGGCGCCGCTCGGCTTTCGCATCCTGCTCGACGCGTGCGCGGGGCTCTCGGCGGTGCACGCCCTCACCGACGAGCGGGGGCGTGAGCTCGGCATGGTTCACCGGGACGTGTCGCCGCAGAACATCTTGGTGGGAGTGGACGGCACCGCCCGTCTCACCGACTTCGGGTTGGCGCGCGTCACCGAGGTGAGCGCGTCGGCCACCGCCACCGTGAAGGGGAAGATCGCCTACATGGCTCCGGAGTACATCGAGGGGGCGCCGCCGACGCAGCGCTGCGACGTGTTCTCGATGGGCGTGGTGGCGTGGGAGACGCTCTCGGGGCGCCGGCTGTTTCGGGGCGAGAACGACGCGGACACGCTGCGCCGGGTGCTCTCGCAGGGGGTGCCGCGGATCGCGACGGCGACGGGGCTCCCCGAGCCGCTCGATGGAGTGCTCGCCCGCGCCTTGGCCAAGGAGCCGTCTGCGCGCTACGCGACCCTGCGAGAGCTCGACGCTGCCCTCACCGACGTGGCCAAGCTCTCGGAGGTGGCCACCGCGGCCGAGGTGGGGGCGCTCGTGCGACGGCTCGTGGGCAAGGTGCTGGCACGACGGCGCGACACGATCCGAATGCTGGCAGATCCGGAGAACGCCACCGGCTCGTTGCTGCTCGACGAGCTCCCGTTGGGTGCCTCGGCCGCGAGCCGCGCGGCACCGCCGCTGCGAGCGCTCGCGCCCACGGTCCCCCTCGACGCGCTCGAGCCCACGCTCCCCCTCGCCGCTCACGACCTCGGCGCGGCGCCGCTCGACGAGCCAGAGGCCGAGACCCTCCGCACCGCGCGTGCGCCGGCGTCGGCGCGCGAGGACGAGCACATGGGCGCGCCGCCCGACGTGTCGCCGCCCGCGGCGTCGCGGCGAGGAGCGTGGAGCCGGCGCACCTGGGTGCTCGTCGCGGTGTCGCTCGTCGCGCTCGCGATCGCGCTCGGGGCACGGCTCTCCGCCACGCCCGAGGCGCGCCGCGAGCCGCTCGAGCGTCAGCCGGCGGAGACAAAGTCGCTCGGGCTCGTGCTGCCCCGCGCGAGCCCGCCAGCGAGCGCGGCGAGCGCGGCGACCGCGCCGAGCGTCGTCCCGAGGACCGGGGCCGAGCCGTCCCCGCGCGCGGCGCCGTCGCCACCGACTCCAGCCCCCACGCCTCTACCGACGCCTCCGCCGCTGCCCGCGCCGGAGCTGCCGAAGAACCCCTACAAGCAGCGCGGCGCGACGCCCTGAGCCATCCCCGTAGGGGCGGGGTTTACCCCCGCCCGCCTTCGTGCGCGTGGTGCGCCGGCGAATCCGCGCGCCTCGCTGGGGCCGCGGGCCGGCGACCTCACGGGCAGGTGAGGCCGGGAATGGGCGGGAGCTGGTTGGCGCAGTCGTTCGCGCACTCGGTGCACGCCGCGCACTCGTAGGCGGCGCTGAGCGCTTGTGGGTCCGAGAGACAGAGCGGATCTTGGAGGCACGCGTCGATGATGGCCGCGCACGGGCCTTGAACCGCGCAGGCCACACACGCCTGGCACACGCCCTGGTTGTCGCACACACCGACCGCGTTGCCGCCGCCGCTCCCGCCTCCCGCGCCGCCCGCCCCGGCCGTCCCGCCCGCGCCGCCCATGCCCCCGCCGCACTGCCAGGCGCCCGCACACTCGGTGGGGCACTCCTGGCACACCACGCACTCGGCGAGCACGTCGAGCAGCTGCGACGCTTGGCTGTAGCAGGTGGCGAGGCACATCGGGTCGTTGGGGGGGCACGCTTGCACGCACGCCGCCACGTTCGCGCAGCCAGGATCTTGCAGGCACTGCTCGGCGGCCTGGCCGCACACACCGGCCACCGCGTCGGAGGAGCACTGCGCGCACTCTGGCGTGAGCGCAAACGCCTGGGTCACCTCCGCGGTCTCTTCGGGGGTGTGGGCGGTGGGGGTGGGCGTCGGCTCGCCGCTCGAGCAGGCGATGGCAAGACCCGTGGCTCCGGCGAGAGCCAACATCCAGAGTGCGTATCTCATGCGTTCGTTCCTCCAGGCCCGTGCGGGCCGAGCCGCTGGTGGTGCGCCCGAGCACAACATGAGCAGATCGCGTGCCGCCCGCGCGACACCCGGCTATGCTCGTCATTCCAACGGGTTGGATGACCTTGGCGTGAACACTCGAGGCGGCAGGCTGCTACTTCGCGTGAGCACCGGGCTGACGGTGCTCGCGCTCGCCGTGGGCGCACGGGCGCAGCCACCGGCCCCCGCTCCGCCCACGGAGCCGCCCTCGTCCGACCATGCCGCCGCGGCGCGGGTCGCGGAGGCGAGCGCGCTCTACGAGGACGGGCAGCGCGCGCACCAGGCGGGGCGCTTCGTCGACGCCGCCAAGGCCTTCGCCGCGGCCGACGCGCTCGTTCCCGACGAGGCGGCGCTCGAGGCCGCGCTCGTGGCGGTGCTCAAGACCGACGAAGCGGTGCTCGGCATGGAGCTCGCCGGGCGCACGAGCCGGGCGCCGACCCACGTCAAGCTGGAGCAACTGGCGTCGCGAGCCCGTGCGCGCTTCGGTGACGACGTGGGCCGCATCGTCGTTCACTGCGCGCGCTGCCAGGTGGCGATCGACGGCGTGCCGCGGCCGCGCGGCGTCGCCGCTTGGGTGAAGGTGGGCCCCCATCAGGTGCTCATCCGTGACGGCGAGGCCCGGGAGACGCGCCGGGTCATCGTGGAGCCGGGCGCGGTGGTCACCCTCCTCCCGCTCGCAGGGCAGCCGAAGCCCGACCCCAAGCCGCCGCCCGCGCCTGCGCCCGGCCCGCGTCGCAAGGCCAAGCCCCCCGCAGAGCCAGGGCCCTCCCCGGCCTGGTTCTGGATCTCCTTCGCGGCCACCGGCGCAGTGGGCGTGGGCGCGATCGTGTCCGCGGTCGACACGGCCACCCGTCACGCCGAGTTCACCGACGCCCCCACCGCCGAGCTCGCGGCGGATGGAGAGGCAGCACAGACGCGGACCAACGTGCTCCTCGGCGTCACCGGCGGGCTCGCCGCGCTCACCCTCGCGGTGGGCCTGTTCGTCGTCGACTGGGACCAAGACGACGACGTCTCGCTCCAACCCGAAGGCCTCACGATTCGCTTCTGATCCGCTGTCGGTGGCAGCGCTGGCGAGCTCGAGGCGCTTCATCGCTCCCCTCGGTGTGGGAGCGGAGGGCGCGCGCCACGGGGAGGTTCTGCGGCTCGAGCTGCATCAGTGGGTCGACGGGGCCTCGCAGGCGCGCCGGTCGGAGCGATAGTACGCGCGCTTGGCGATGCAGGCCTCGCACTCGGCCGTCACCTCGGGAGCGACGAGCATGTGGCACTCGCTCCGGTAGGCGAAGAATGTCCGGCACGTCCAGTGTTCGTTGGTCATCAACGTGGGGCGCTCGTATGCGTACACGCCGTGGGTGGCGAAGCATTGCAGGCACGCTCGCTGTTCGCTCTGGCTCTCGAGGAGGCTACAGTGCTCGGACGACGGTACGTCGCCGTTCTCGAGGAAGGTGGGACCGCACGCCACCACGAAGCAGGCGAGCCATGCGAGCGCGCCGCGCGGCAAGAGGCCCAAGCTCGAGCTCATCTCGTTACCCTCACATCGTCCACGCCGCGGCTCAAGAGAGCGCGCTCATGATCTCGAGGGGCTCCTCCACGGCCACTCTGTCGGAGGTCTCAGCGCCGTTGTCCCCGCCGTGACAGAGGCGGAGCATGCTCCTTACGACGTCGAGCACGGCGTCGGGGGGCTGATACTCGAGCTGGAGCGCCACCTCGCGCAGCCAGGCTGGGGCGAGCGTCTCGGTGGCCTCCACCAGCCGTTCGATCGCGTCTGCGCGCACCGGCGCGGTGCCGTTCGCGGTGAGGTAGCCCGTGAGAATGGCCCCACGGTCGGCGGCGGTGGGCAGGTCGAACCACACGACCTCGTCGATGCGGCCGGGGCGGAGCAGCGCGGGGTGCATGGTCGTGCCGTTGGCGGTCATCACGATCGCCACTTCGGGGTGCTCGACCTTCACCCAGTCGAGCACCGTCAGCAGTGTGGGGAGGCAGTCGTCGAAGTTGATCTTGTCGACGTCGTCGATGATGAAGCTGTCGGGTTGGAGGTGCTCGAGCACGAAGCGCATCTCCTCCGGACCGAAGATCTCGAGCGACTTCGCCTCGAGCCGCAGGCCGCGCTCTCCGATCTGTGCCGTGGCGGCGCGCGCCATGGTGCTCTTGCCAGTGCCCGGCTCACCCACAAGCAAGTAGCACCGTGCCACGCGAGCCCGCTGGTAGCGACGATGCTTCTCCACGAAGGTGTGGAGTCGCTCCGCTGCCGAGCCGAAGAGCGGCGCATCGACCTGGGGGAGCGCCGCGTAGTTCAGCTTCGCCGGATATTCGCCGCGCGTGGCCGTCACGCTGATGCCGCCGCCGAGCTGGCGCCACAGCTCGTCGAACATCGCCGAGAAGTCGAACCCTGGGCTGTGATGGAACTCGGCACCACGCGACAGGTCGGGCATCCAGGAGTTCTCCGTGAAGTAGAGCTCGCCGAAGCGCGGGTGCGCGCCGCGCACGATGCTCTGCCCCTCGTTGATCGTGATGCGCGAGATGTCGAAGACCTCACAGAGCGGTGTGTTGAAGAACAACCGCACGAGCTGGTCGTTGCGCCGGCGCTCGAGCTCGTGGAAGCGCACGAAGCTCTCCACCGCGCTCTCCTCACCCTGGAGACGCCGCCGCACCGTCTCGGCCACCGCCACGAGCTTCACCGCCGCCTGCGCGACGCCGTCGTGCCGCGTCGGTAGGCGGTCTGCCACGTCCGAACAAACGCGCAGGAGCGTACGAAAACCGCTCTCGCTGCGCCGAACCGCGCGAGACGCCTTCGGGATGCGGCGTGGGAAACGATCGGTGAACATCGGAAGCCGCCAAGATGGCCACGATGACGCCGGTGTCAACGCGCAGAGCGCGAGGTGAAGGGACCCCGCTCGGGTGAACCTCGCCTCGACTCAAGGCAGCGCGACGGGGCCGATGTATGCCCTGGCGGCGACCACGTTGTCGAACCACTTCTTGGCGGCGCCGTTGGGGTTGGAGCCGATGTGGAACGAGAGGCCCAACCGATCGATCTTCAGCGTGTCGATGTCGCGGAAGCGCAGGTTCGGAAAGTCGGCGGCGAGCGCGCCATCCACCCACACCGTGACGCGTCCGTCGCGCCCTCCGGGCGTGTTGGCCTTCACCATGAGCTCGTAGCACTGCCACACGTCGAGCTCGCTCAGGATGTCCGGCATCGGGACGAAGGTCGGACCGAAGTCGCCAGGGAGGCTCGAGTTCGGCAAGACCACGCCCGTGGGGAAGAAGTGGTCTCCATAGTTGCTGCGCTGCTCCGGGTGGTAGACGTACAGGTTCAGGTGGCCCGGCGATGGCGTGGAGGCCTCACCACGCCAGTTCTCGAGCCCGACGAGGAACTTGTTGGTCCCATTCGCGGGCACGCCCGGGGTCGCGTTCCCGTTCTCGAAGTATTGGGCCGACACCATCGCGCCGTTGTGGCTCGAGCCGACGACGTCGTAGGGCGGCTGGAACTTCGAGTAGTAGCGCAGGAAGAGGACGTCCTCCCCAGCGGCCAGGATCTTGTCGGTCGCGTTGCTGAGCTCGTTGAGCTGCTGCGGCACGTTGAACTCGAGCGCCTTGTCGCCGAAGGCGACGTTCGCGGCGATCGTGGTGATCACGATCTGGTTCAGCTGGTAGACCGCATCCCAGTTGTCTTCGAGATCGGACGCCTGAGTGTAGCTCTCGAAATCGTCTGCGAAGAGGACATCGGGGTCGCTCTCGATCCCCACGTCGCCGGGGTACCTCGCCGCGATGCCTTCGTCGCCCGGCGACCCGGCCCCGGCGCCCGACCCGCCTGTGCCCGCCGCTCCGCCCGTCGACGTGCCGTTGCCCCCCGAAGCGGCGGCGCCACTCCCGCTCGGCGTGACCCCGTCGGAGGTCTCGGACGAGCCACAGCCAACCTGCGCGAACAGGGTCGCTCCCGCCAACCACAGGTGGCATCGTCTCATTCCCAACGACCTCCGATCCGGCCCACCTCCACGAGCCTATCGAGGGAGGTCGCCCAAGTCACCCAGAGCGTTGCCCGCGGTGGAGGTGGCTATTGGCGCGCGGGCGCTCGACTACCGGGCCGAGGGGCCGGAGCCGGCGGTGGTAGTCGTCGCCTCGGAGTCGGGAGAGACCGCCGAGCTGGCGAGCTCATTCGCGGCTTTCCTTGCCGCGCTGGTGCCCTGCGAACACGTCTACCACGAAGACGGCGAGCGGCGCGCGCCGGCGGAGACGTCGGCATGAGGGCAGATGCGGGCGCGCGCTCGCAGCGCTGGCAGCGGCTGCTGCGCCTGCCCCACGTCGGTCCGTCATCCGCGCGCGCGGAGTGCGCCAGCGAGTCTTTCCCCGGGTGGCGCTCGCCCTCGGTCGTCATCCGCGCGCGCGGAGTGCGCCTGCCTCGCGTAGGCCGTGCGGGGCGCTTCGCAGCGGGCTTAGCATCCAAGCATCCAGGTGCGACTGTGGGGCTTCGCGAGACGTCACCGTGCGCGAGGGTCGAGCGGGCGTGGTAGGCTCTCGTTGGATGGCGACGCGCGAGCCGCATCACTTGTTCACCTACGTGGAGTATCTAGCGCTCGAGCGAGACACGGGTGCGAAGCACGAGTGGTGTGCGGGGCAGGTGTTCGCGATGGCCGGGGGGACACCCGAGCACGCGCGCCTCGCGGCCCGCGTGAGCGCCGCGCTGGTGGTGGCCGCGGAGCGTCGGGGGTGTGAGGCCTTCAGCTCCGACCTCAAGGTGCGGGTCGTCGCCACCGGGCTCGCGACCTATCCGGACGGCGCGGTGGTGTGCGGTCCTCTCGAGCGCGACAAGGAGGACCCCAACGCGGTCGTGAATCCTCTGCTGGTGGTCGAGGTGCTGTCTCAAAGCACCGAGGCCTACGATCGAGGCGACAAGCTCTGGCACTACCAGCAGATCCCCTCGCTTCGAGCGGTCTTGCTGGTGTCTCAGGACTCGCGACGTCTCGAGTTGGTGCAGCGAGGCTCGGAAGGAGACACGTGGTCACGGACGGTAGCCGAAGAGGAAGGAGCGGTCCTCGTGGAGTCGATCGGCCTGTCGGTCGGCGTCGCCCAGATCTACGGCGAGAGCGGCTGAACGGCCGCAACGGACTGCTCGCCGTGGAGACACGGAGGGGCTCCACGCGCTGCACGCGCTCGCTGCACGGGCCCAAGACCCATGTAGGCTCCGCCGCGGAGTGTCTCAGTGTCTCCATGGCTCAACAGACTTGCGACAGAACACTAGGCGGCTTGTAGCTCGCGGCGGTCGCCGAGGGTGGCGACGAGCGCCTCGTCGATGGGCGTGGGCGCGAAGTGAATGTGGTGCGGAAGGTGGCGACCTGATCGCGGTACGACTCGTCGACGGGGGAGCTCGTGGCGGTCGCTGCACCCGAGGTCGTGGAGCGCGGCACGTGCGCGACCCAACGAGCTCGCCTGGAGCGCGCGAAGCGACGACCTCGCGCACCTCGACGACGCGCGCTGGCGCTCGGCGCACATCCGCTCGGCGCGCATGGCGCCGAGAGCTCGATCGATGGGTGCTCAGCTCCACGCGGCGCGCGCCGGGCACGGCGCTGCTCCGCGACGCGCCCACCGTCGTCACACGCGGCGCTCTGGGTGACGCGTGGGCCTTGCTAGAGAAGGCCCTTTGTGCGCGTTTCGCGTCGTCGCGGCTCTGCGCGTGAGCTTCTCGTAGTCCCAATCCCTATCGATTCATGCACGTGATGACGGGCTGCTGCGGATTCGCGGGCACGGGAGTCCGCGGCTGCGCCGCCTGATGGTTTGCGTCAGCGGGCACGGCCATGACCGCGCTCGGCTCCTCCACCGGGAAGCTCCCCCACGTGTTCCCTTGGGCATTGGTGTGGCCTCCTCGAAGCGTATAGTGAATGCCCGACTCAAAGATGTACACTTTGGCACCAGGTACGACGACGTGTTTCTGCGCGCAGTCCGTGACCTGAACCCATTGGCTCGTTCGTGGCCCACAGGCCAGCGTCGTAAGCGCAAGGGCGATGCCGAGGCTCGCTTTGGTTTTCGACTCCCGTGCCCGTCGCCATAAAAACTGCATGGCGCAGTTCTACGCAGGTCGTCTCCTCGATGCAATGGTCGTCTTTGCGGACACTGGGCGAGCGCGACGCGAGGCAGGTTTGTCTGCGCTTGGCGGCGGCGGGGCCGTACAGGATCGATTGAATGAACGACCGCGCTTCGTGGCAGCGAGGTCATGCACTGGAGAGATGGCGTGGCGCAATGGTAGCGGGAGCTTGAATGTGAGGCGTGCGTGTCCGCTGGGGGCGTCGCGCTCGAAGTTGAGCTCGCCCAGAGGGGGACGGCGCGGCCGCGCATGCGCTCTGGGATGCCATCAAGGCCGTGTACAAGCGCCACACGGGCATCGAGCCAACCGCGGAAAGAGAGACTCGCAGTCCTGAGGTCCTTCCAGGGCCAGCGGAAGAGGGACGTCTCGCAGGGCCAGCGGAAGAGGGTAACCAATCGAGACAAGACTAGCCTCGGCCTCGTCCCGAGGTCACCGCCACGCTGGAGCGCGTGCGCGCGTCGCTCGCGTCGGTGCTCATCGGTACCATCTCGTGGACCGTACTACACGGAGGCGGCGACAGCGCCTCGCGGCCAATGCATGCCGGAACTCGTGGTCGACGACACGTCAGTCATCGTCGTCGTTTCCCAACGCACTTCTTCCGGCTCCGCCCCCGAGCCTTCCGGCCCCGCCCCCGAGCCGATCCCCCGCGGGCTGATGGGCAGCGCGGAGCGAGCCTTCGCTGTCGCGGCGCGGAGCGGTTGGAATGGTGGAGATCAAACGCGCGCCGAGGCGCTCCTCCATCCACGCTGGAGGTTGTTGCGGCTTGTCCGTGTTGAGGATGAACGGCTGGCCTTAAACGGCTCCGAGCACGGCGGGGTCGCCACCCGAGGGCCCAGCCCTTCCCAATCCCCACTAGTTTGGGCATATATCTATTCGCGACGCCCTCGCGCTCACCCTCGCGCTCACCCTCGCGCTCACCCTCGCGCTCACCCTCGCGCTCTCCCTCACCCTCGCGCTCACCCTCTCGCTCTCGCTCTCGCTCTCGCTCTCGCTCTCCCTCGCGCTCTCCCTCACCCTCGCGCTCACCCTCTCGCTCTCCCTCTCCCTCTCGCTCTCCCTCTCGCTCTCCCTCTCGCTCTCCCTCTCGCTCTCCCTCGCGCTCTCCCTCGCGCTCTCGCTCTCCCTCTCGCTCTCCCTCGCGCTCTCGCTCTCCCTCGCGCTCTCCCTCGCGCTCTCCCTCTCGCTCTCGCTCTCGCTCTCCCTCTCGCTCTCCCTCTCCCTCGTCTAGGCGGGGGCGTGGAAGGGGCCGGTGATCTCGTAGGTGACGCCGCCGGTGCCGGCGCCGGCGCCGCGCTGGGAGCTGAAGTAGAGGCGGGTGCCGCTCGGATCGAAGGCGGGCCCGGTGATCTCGCTGTTGTCGTGCCCTGTCACCTGCACGAGAGGGAGCAGGCGTCCATCGGGGAGGATGGCGACGATCTGCATGTCGCCGCCGTCCTCTGCGACGAGCACGTCTCCGCAGCACGACACGGTGATGTTGTCGACGCCGGTGAGGATGGGCTCGTTGGCCTCGGCGGCGTCGTAGAGGATGTCGAGCTGCTCACGCGCGGTGTCGTAGGCCCACACGCGGTTGTCGCCCTTGGTGGAGAAGAACACGGTGCCGGCGTGGAACCAGATGCCCTCGCCCCCGTCGAAGCGGGTGGCGGCCGCGACCTGCTCACGGGTGGGCGTGGTCCCCGTGAACTGGGGATCGGGCAGCGCGTGCCAGGTCACCGCGCCGTCGTCGCCCACCTCCGCCACCTCGAGCGTGCCTTCGCCGAGCTCGACGTAGCCGAAGGGCCCGGTGCCGCTCCCGGTGAAGCGATAGAAGCAGCCGTCGTCCTCGTCTTCGGTGAGGTAGACGCGGTTGTCCGCCGGATCGAACGCCACCGCCTCGTGCTTGAATACGCCGAGCGCGGGACGCACCACGGCGGGGTTGATGCCTCGAGGATCGCACTCGTACACCTTGCCGGTGCTCGTCTCCTCGCAGGACAGCCACGCCCCCCACGGGCTGGGCCCACCCGCACAGTTGACGTTGGTGTCGCTGAGGATGGAGTAGGCGCCCGTCACCTCGCCGTCGCGGTCGAAGCGGAGCACGCCCACGCCGCCCACGAACGGGAGCTCCGAGTTCGACACGTAGAGCCAGCCTCCGTCGGCGGTGGGGTAGGTGGCGCCTCCGTCCGGCGCCTGATGCCAGACGTAGTCGGAGCCGGCGTGGGGCTTCTCCGTCGAGCGGGCGACGATCCGCGCGGTGAAACCGGGCGGCACGCGCACGCCGTTCTCGTCGGGCTCGCCGAGCGGGCCGATGTCGGCGATGAGCGACACGAGCGAAGGCCGCTCGGTCGGGGGATCCCACGTCGGCGCGGGGCCCCCGCCCCCGCTCCCACCTTCTCCTCCGGAGCTCGAGCGCTTGCATCCCTGAGGCAGCAGCATCCAAGCCGCGAGCCCTGTCAGGCCTCCTCGAAGGAGGACTCGGCGCGGCGCCCGGAGTGTCGATTTCATGACCGCATTGTGTCACGTCCGCGGCCCTTGGGGCGAGTCGGTGCCGACTACGCTTTGCCGACCACCACGGTGGCGGGACGCAGGAGCGTGTCGTCGATGCGATAGCCGGGTTGGACGATCGCGGTGACCCGGCCGTCGTCGGCGGGGCGGGTCGCGGGGGTGACCGCCACGGCGTTGTGAACGGCGGGATCGAAGCGTTCGCCCACGGCCCCCGAGCGCTCGACTCCGCGGGCAGCGAGCTTGTCGAGGAAGCGGTCGCGCACCATCTCCACGCCGTCGAGGAGGGCGCGATCGGCGTCGCCCGCTGCCTCTGCGCTGGCGATGGCGCGATCGAGGTCGTCGACGACGTCGAGGAAGCTCACCAAGAGGTCCCGCTCGCGCCGCTCGACCTCCCGCTCCGCCTCCCGCTCGAGCCGCGCCTTGACGCGCTCGAGCTCGTCGAGCGCAGGCTCGAGCGGGGCCTGCACGCGAGGAGCGACGGCGACGGGGACCTCGAGCTCGCGAGGTTGGCGCTCGCGGAGGGGGAGGAGATTCCGAAGCGCTTGCGGCTCGCCCCGTTGCGAATCGCTGCGCTGCGGCGCGGGCTCGGCGTGTCGCACGTGGGTGGGCTCGCGGAGCGGTCGCTGGCTGCTCGGTGGGGGCGCTTCATCGATGAGCGCCTCGCGCGGGGGAGCGTGCTGCACCACCGGAACCTTGCGCGCAGGCTGGGCATCTCGAGGCTGGGCGTCTCGAGGCTGGGCGTCTCGAGGCTGGGCGTCTCGAGGCTGGGCGTCTCGAGGCTGGGCGTCTCGAGGGCCGGCTCGTCGGGGCGCCGGCTCGGGGACGGGCGGCTCGGCGCGCGGGTGGCGTCGCGTCGGGGGGCGCCGGAGAGCTGCGTCGAACGGGAATCCGAAGCGTCCGAACGCGAACGGGTCGTGCAGAGGTCTCACCTCGTGAAGGTAAGCATCATCCCTTCCGCTTCAACCCGCCCGCCCAGATAGGCCCGACCGCCGCGAACGACCAACGACCCTCCGCGGCGACCTCCCGAGGCCGCGCCCCCCCGCGGCCGCCCACCAAGTGCCCAGGCGAGCGCCGAGGGCGGGTCGCGAGGACGCGACGTGGGGGCCACCGTCGGGGCGCGGGAGGTTCGCTCCCCCGCGTGTCCGTGATACGCCGAGCTGTGCGCCACTCACGTACCATCGCAGCATTCGTCCTCGTCCTCGCTTCGGTCAGCGCGCGCGACGCCAGCGCCGAGGGGCAAGAGCCTCGCGGAGCCGAGCCCGAAGACGTCCCCGGCACCTTCGGCATGCACGGCGGTGTGCCGTATCTCAGCGCCTTCGACGACAGGCTCCGCCTTTATCCGGGCGCGCGGGTCCGCACCGACTTTACCTGGTCTCCCGTGCCCGACGAGCTCCCCGCAGAGGTGGGCGGCGAGCTCGGGGAAGCGCGCTTCGCGTTGCGACGCTTGCGCCTCGAGATGAGCGGCGAGGTGATGAAGCGCGTGGCCTTCACCGTCGGGGCCGAGCTCGGGGGTCAGAACATCGGACAGACGCCCTATGTCGGCCTCTCGACGCCGCGCTGGATCCCCGCCGACGCCCACGACGGCCGCATCCTGCCCGCCGAGGTGAGCCTCAGCTACATGCCGCTCTCGTGGCTGAGCTTCACCGTTGGGCAGGTCAACGCGCCCTTCTCCATGGAGAACCGCACCCGTGAGTCGGCCACGCCCTACTTCGAGCGCAACCTCGCCATCCGTGGCTTTGCGGTGCCCAACAACAAGGCCTTCGGGGCGATGGCGTGGGGAGAGCTCGACGAGCGCGTCTTCGCCTACGAGCTCGGCGTGTTCTCCGGCGGCGTGAACGAGCCGCTGTTCCAAGGGGCCTACGACGTGATGGGCCGGTTGTTCGCGCGCCCGTTCGCGACGATGGGCGACGGCGTGTTCTTCGATCTGTTCCAGCTCGGGGTGAGCGGTCGCTTCGGCGAGCGCGATCCCAGCGCGTACACCCTCGACGCCCCAAGCATCGCCACGAACAACGGCTTCGCGCTCTGGCAGCCCGGCTACGTCGACAGCCTCGACCGCGTCACGAAGGTGATCCCCTCTGGCTCTCAGCGCGCCATCGGTGGCGAGCTCAGGGTGCCGTTCCGCACCCCCAGCGACTCGGTCATCGATCTCCGTGGCGAGGCCTACTACGTGAACAACGACACCCGCGAGGCGATCCTCGGCTTCGAGCCCACGAATACGGAGCGACTCGGTCACCTCGAGGGGGTGTCGTGGTACGCGAGCCTCGCGTGGTGGGCGTGTTTCATCCCCACCTTCGAGCAGCTCGTGACCGGCGAGCCCGGCATCACCCGTCCCCCGAGCCGTGACGACGCGCGCGCCCCGGCCCTCAGGTCGGCCCTCGAGGCGTCGATCCTCGCCGGCGGCATCCACGCCTCCTACGACGGCGCGTCCCGCCTCGACTCTACGGCGGACGGCAACGCTCCTGGCGGGGACATCACCGTGTACCAGTTCGGTGGTGCCGTGCAGTACTGGCTGGGCACCAACCTGCGGCTGGGCGTCAACTACATGGCTTATCTCGCGCCCGACAGCGGCGACGCCTCGGTGACTCAGGTGGTGGTGCCCGACAACCTCACGAGGACCGACGGCTCGAGCGGTGAAGGGCACGTGCAACACGAGCTCGCGGTGCGCTTCGCCGGCTCCCTCTGAGCCTCGCCCGCGCGTCGCTGGCGCCACTCGCTGCGCCGCAGGAGAACGGCGTCAGAAGCCCGACTCGGCGGAGCGCGGCTCGCAGATCGCGCTGAGGGTGGTGACCACCTCCTCGGGGCGGAGCCGTCCTCCGCCGGTCGCGGCCTCGCGGGTGAGGTCGCTCATGGAGAGGAGGCCGACGAGCACTCCATCGCCGTCGATCACCGGCAGCCGGCGGATGCGATGGTTGCGCATCAGGGCGAGCGCGTTCTCGACCGGATCGGTGGGGTGCACGCTGTGCACGTTGGTGGACATGGTGCCTTCGACCGCCATCGCGGCGAGGGGCATCCCGCGGGTGAAGGCTGCCATGCAGATGTCGCGATCGGTGATCACCCCGACCACGTGGTCGCCATCGTCGAGCACCGGCACCCAGCCACAGTCGCGGTCCCACATGATGCGCGCCGCCTCGGCGAGGGATTCGTGGCCTCGCACGGAGCGAGGCCGCGCGTTCATCAGCTGGGATACTTTCATGGTTTGCGTTCGTCGGAGATGGCTTGCAGCAGCGTGAGCGCTCGGTGGGCCACCTCGACGAAGTCCGTCTCGGTCACGATGCCCACCAGCTGACGACTCTCGTCGATGACGGGAAGACAGCCGATCTTATCATGGAGCATGCGTGCCGCTGCATCGCGAGCGCTGGTGCTCGGATGCACCCAGTGCAGGTGCCGTGTCATCACCTCGGAGATCCGCGTCTGGGGGCCGCGCGCCCACCCGAGGAACAGGTCGCGGTCGGACACGACGCCCACCAGGTCGCCGCGGTCGTCGAGCACCGGCATGTGGCGGATGCGACTCACCCGCATCGTGGCGTGGACGTCGCGGATGGTGTCGCTCTCGCGGGCGGTGTGCACTGCGGTCGCCATGAGGTCGGCCACGGTCATCCCCGCGCGCACTGGGTTGTTTTCGGTCATGTCAGTTCCCACCTTGTGTGTCCCGATCGAGCGCGTCGAGGAGGAGACCTTCCTCCCGATGCTCGTGGTCTTCGAGCGCCTTGGCGAAGGCCTTGGCGCGCTCGATGTGCTCCTTGCTCGCTCGCCGGGGCTCTTCGGCGAGCTCCGCGAGGAAGCTGTGCGCTTCGTGCAGCATCTCGGCGTGCTCCCGGCGGAGCGTCTCGACCGCGCGCTCGTAGCGCGGCGCGGTGTGCAGCACGCTGTCGAAGAAGCCCCCTGGCTTCTCCTCCTGTGCGAAATGCACCGGCAGGTACTCCGCGAGATCGTGGAGCAGGGCGCGTAGGGCGCTCTCCTCGTGGCTGTGACGCAACCAACCGATGGCCTTCTTGACGAAGACGTGGTCGGCCTCGATGGCCTCTGCAACTTTGTGCTCGTGTTCACGCGGCATGCTCATCACGCTCCTCCCGGTTTGCGTTGACCGTCGTTCGCAACAGCTTGCGAAGCTGCTGAGTGAACACGCGATACTCAACCGGCTTGGTGAGGACGACCGGGGCCGGGGCGAGCTGCTCGCGCTTGCGCTCGAGCAGGTGAGGGTGCTCCGTGATGAAGATGAGCGCGGTGGCGGGGTTGTTCGCGCGCGCGAAGCGGGCGATGGCGACGCCATCCGCCACCGAGGGCAGCGCGACGTTGGTGACCACGACGTGCGGCGCGGGGGCGCGACGCAATCGTTCCAAGGCGGCCGAGCCGTCGTGGACGACCTCGACCCGGTAGCCGTCCTCGGCGAGCATGCGGCCGAGGATCTCGATCCCACTCTCCTTGTCGTCGATCAGCAGCAGCAGTGTGTCGGCGCTTCGCATGGCTCCATCCTTGGCTCGTCGGAGCGCGAGCGCTCCGTTCCGTCCACTCCCTTCCGTTGGTAAAGAGCTCCTCGGTTGTGGATGGCTTTTGCACGGGCCATGCCACCCCATGGAGGGGCCAGTACTGCGAGATCGTGGGGAAATGACGCAATCGTTGCGCGGAGCCTAGCCGCTAGCTGCCGGTATTGCGCTTGCGTCGGGCGATGCCGTAGTCGCGCAGCCGATACTGGATGGTGCGCACGCTGATGTCGAGGACCTCGGCGGCGCGGGAGGTGGAGCCCTCCACCGCGTCGAGGGTGGAGAGGATGGCGTGCTTCTCGATGTCGGCCATCGTGGAGCCGGGGATGCGGATCCCACGCCCATCGGTGGTCGGTGCCACGTCGACGGGCAGATCCTCGGCCATGAGCTCCTCGCCGTCGCACAGCACCACCGCCCGCTCGATGGCGTTCTCGAGCTCGCGGACGTTGCCGGGCCAGCTGTGGCGCAGGATCTTGTCGCGCGCGCCCGTGCTCAGCGCCTGGACGATCTTGTTGTTCTCCTTGGCGTACTTCTGGAGGAAGTGGCTCGCGAGCAGCAGCACGTCGCTGCCGCGGATGCGGAGGGGGGGCATCTCGATGTGCACCACGTTCAGCCGGTAGAAGAGGTCTTCGCGAAAGCGACCCTCCCGCACCGCGGTGGCGAGATCTTGGTTGGTGGCGGCGACGAGGCGCACGTCGACGTGGATGGGCTCGCCCCCGCCTACCCGCTCGAAGGTCTTCTCCTGGAGCACGCGCAACAGCTTCACCTGCATCGCGGCGGGGATCTCGCCCACTTCGTCGAGGAAGAGCGTGCCCCCTGCCGCTTGCTCGAAGCGCCCGATGCGCCGCTTCTCGGCGCCGGTGAACGAGCCCCGCTCGTGGCCGAAGAGCTCGCTCTCGAGGAGCGACTCGGCGAGCGAGGCGCAGTGGAGGGTGACCATGGGCTTGTCGTGACGGGGTCCGAGCTCGTGGATCGCTCGCGCGAGCTCCCCCTTGCCGGTGCCCGACTCGCCGGTGATGAGCACGGTCGCCTTCGCGCCGGCCACCTGCTTGGCGGTGCGGTAAACCGCCTGCATCGGGGCGCTCGCCCCCACCAACCCGCTGAGGCCGCTTCCCTCCTTGTCGCGGAGCTGGCGCCGGAGGTTATCGGCCTCGCTCTTGAGCAGGCGCTGTTCGAGCGCCTTGTCGATGGCCACCACCAGCGCGTCGTAGTCGATGGGTTTGGTGAGGTAGTTGTCGGCGCCGCCGCGCATGGCGCTCACCGCCGACTGCACGTCGCCGAAGGCGGTGACGACGATCACGGGCAACACCGCGTCTTGTTCGCGCAGCTTGGCGAGGAGCTGGAGTCCGTCCATCTGAGGCATCTTCAGATCGGTGAGCACCACGTCGGGGGCGACATCGGACGCGCGCTCCAGCGCCTCCATTCCGCTCCCTGCCGTCGTCACGCGGTAGCCATCCTGTTCCAACAGCTTTTGCATGCCCTCGCGGGCGGCCTGTTCGTCGTCGACGACGAGCACTCGAGGTCCGGTGTTCTTGCTCATGGGATTCTCGATCAGGTGGTCGGGCGCATGCTCTTGGGCAGCTGTTCGGGGTCGTAGAGGGGAAGGTCGACCTTGAACACGGTGCGTCCGGGCTCGCTCTCCACCGAGACCGAGCCGCCGTGGTCGGTGACGATTCGGTGCACGATGGCGAGGCCGAGCCCGGTGCCGTTCTCTTTGGTCGAGTAGAAGGCGTCCCAGATGGGGGCCTCGGTGTCGATGCCGCGTCCGTTGTCCTCGACGAGGAGCACGGCGCTGCGGGGTCGGCGGAAGAGCTTGAGCCGCACGGTCCCGTTGGAGGTGTCGGCGGCGGCTTCGACGGCGTTGCGCAACAGATTCAAGAGCACTTGCTCCACGCGCTGCTTGTCTACCTCGGCCACGAGCGGGGTGGTGGGCGTCTCGAGGTGGACGGTGACGTTTGCCCGTTGGGCGGTGTCACGCACCAGCTCCACACAGTGCACAGCGAGGGGTGCGAGCTCCACCTTGGAGCGCTGGAGCGCGTTGGGTCGGGCGAACTCCAAGAACTCGGACACGAGATCGCCGAGTCGCTTGATTTCACCGCTCACCACGCCGGCCGCGCTCATCAAGTCGTCGACGCCGTCCACCTGCTGGAGGCCGCGTTGGATGTAGGTGACGTGCAGCTGCGCGCCGTTGAGGGGGTTGCGAATCTCGTGGGCCAGGCCCGCGGCCAGCGTCCCGATGGCGGCGAGCTTCTCGGAGCGCCGCAGTCGCGCCTCCATCGCCAGCGACTTCGTGAGGTCGCGGCCGATCACGAAGGTGCAGGTATTGTCGTCGACGATCTCCGTGCGGAAGAGCCGCCCATCGAGCAGGCGCACGCTCCCGCTGCGGGTGGGGATGGGCACCCGAGCGAGCTTCACCGAGGAGCCAGGGGGGAGGACCAAACCCCGCGCGACGAGCTCGCAGAAGCTGACGTCTTCGTCGCAGCCGAACACGTCTTCGAAGCGCTCTCCGAGCATGTCCTCGGGGTCGAAGCCCGTCACGACAGACGCCTGCTCGTTGAAGAGCACGATGCGGTGGTCGTCGTCGATGCCGATGACGATGTTGTCGACGAGATCGGTCGCCGCGCGGAAGCGCTCGGCGTCGGCGTTCCCGTCGTCTACGTCGCGCTGGGCGAGGCGTTGGCGTCGCTCGTGCTCCGACTCGGAGTAGGTGAGGCACATGATGGCCAGCTCCACGTCGAGCACGCGGGCGAGCGCCTGGCAGACGGCCTCCGCTTGCTCATTCATGGTGGCGAAGGCGATCCGCATGAGCTCACTGCGGAACAGCGACATGGCGGCGTACATGTAGCGCTCGGGGAGGCCCACCCGCACATGGCGGCGCCCGATCTGCGCGGTGCGGGCAACGTAGGCGAGGTCGTACGGACCGGTGAGCACGCGCTCGAGCCACTCGATCAGCGAGACGTGGAGCCGCTCGATCTGCTCGTCGTCCTGAAACACGCGGTGCGCGTCCTCGTGCTCGCGCGTGCGCTCGTAGAACGTGCGGGCGATGTGCTCGAAGTGAGGCCGCGCGTGGGTGGCGAGCGTGTGCAGCCGAGCGACGTCGTCGTCGGTGAACCGCACGAACTCGAGGAGCTCGTGAAACCGCACGTGATAGGGCGTGGCCACTTCCACGTTCATGGCGTCGTGTCGGCGGCCGCCGCCGCCTCGGTGGCCGCCCCACGCACGGTCATCACCGGCACCGAAGCATGGCGGACGACCCACTCGGCGATGCTCCCCATCATCACGTGGGAGAGACCGGTGCGGCCGTGGGTGCCCATCACCACCAGATCGTAGCTGCCGGTGTCGAGGGCATCCCGAATGACCTCCTTGGGAGCTCCCTCGGCGAGGCGCCCAGCCACCGTGATCGGGCGCGAGGCGAGCCGATCGCGGTGCTCCTCGAGGGTGCGCCGAGCCTCCGCCGCGATGTGCTGGACGAGCGGCACCTGACCTTCCACCGTGGCGATGGTGGCCGCGCCCATCACCGCGCCGAGCTCGTAGAGCGGCTCCCAGGCGTGAAGGAGCGTGAGCCTCGCACCAAAGAGCTCGGCGAGCTGGGCGGCGCGATCCACGGCCGCCTCCGCGCAGGCGGAGCGGTCCACCGGGACGAGGATGTTCGTGGGATTCATGAGTCGTCACAGCCTCCAGGGTGTCGGGTTCCCGTCCGTCCGGCGGGCGCCAGCCAGCGCGGCGCCAGCCGGTTTCGCGCCGGTTTGAGTCGCTCCCGTGCACGGCCCGTGCCGATGCGATTGTTGGCATTTGAGCGAATCCTTCGGCACGTTAACGCAGAAACTGCAGACGATGGCGCACGATCTGCGGTTGCGATGCGATAATGTTGCGGATTTCACGCCTCCTCCGTGGCCCACCTCTTGCTCTGTCTTGCTCGCAGGTTGCTCCCGCGAGCTCGGGAAAGGTCCTGACGCCCATGACTCAGCCGTTCAAGCGCATCCTCGTCCCCGTCGATTTCAGCCCCTGCTCGGAGCAGGCGCTCGCGCACGCCTTCGCGTTCGCCGCCAAGGTGGGGGCATCGCTCGACGTGCTCCATATCTGGGAGCCGTCGCCTTACGTGTCGCCGAGCACGCTCGTGTTCATGAACGGTGAGCAGCGCTCCTTCTGGGATCACATGCAGCGCGAGCTCGATCAACAGCTCGATGGCCTGATCGAGCGCGCACGCGGCAAAGCGTCGGACGTGACGGTGACGCGCTTCGTGGAGGCGGGCTACACCTCGAGCAGCATCCTCGATGCCCTCGCCGCGCGCCCCTACGACTTGGTGGTGATGGGCACCCACGGGCGCAACTGGCTCGCACACGTGCTGCTCGGGAGCGTCGCCGCGCGCGTGGTGAGACAGGCGCCGTGTCCAGTGCTCACGGTCCGGGCGTCGCGGCCCGCGCCCAACGAAGAAGAATCGCGTGAGGACAAGCCCGACGACCGCGGCTTCGACACTCCCACGCACATCTGAGGAAACCATGAGCCCGCGGCGGCACGAGTCGGTCCGCGGCACGAGGAGCTGATCATGCACAATCGTCCCTTTGTCATCGTCGTCGGCGTAGATTTCGAACCGGACGGGGAGCTCGCCTTCGATCAGGCGGTGCGCATCGCCGCCAACATCGGCAACGCCGAGATCCACGTCTTGAACGTGGACAAGAGCATGAGCACCATGGCGCCGTCGGAGGAGGTCGACGGCCGCGATCCGAAACACGAGTCGGCGCTCGACAAGCTCGAGACCTTCGCCCAGCAGCACATGGAGACGGTGCTCGGCCAGATGCAGGGCCGGACGTTTCAGCGGGTGGTGACCCACGTCAGGCGCGGCCGGCCGGCCCACGCGATCGTGCAGCTGGCGGTGGATCTCGACGCGGATCTCATCGTGCTCGGCACCCACAACCGCAAGGGTATCCAGCGGCTCGTGCTGGGGAGCGTGGCGGAGACCGTCGTGCATCAGGCGCGCTGCCCGGTTCAGGTCGTGCGCGTCAAAGACCACCTCGACGTGGGCGAGGTGCCCGAGATCGAGCCACCGTGCGAGGCCTGTCTGCAGACCCGGGCGGAGTCGAACGGCGCCGAGATGTGGTGCGCGCGCCACGCGTTGGCTCGGTACCGGCCCCGAGTGCACCGCGTGATGCGCGGCGCCGCAGGGCGTGAGCCCGAGCCTTGGAGCCAATCGACCCCCGAGGTTTGACCATGAGCGAAGGCGGCTTGAGGTGGTTGCGCGTACACGTGCGCCGGACGGCCGAGCCGGGCGGCGTCACGTCGCTGTCCCGTACCGTGTACTGCCCCAACCGGGGCGCGCGGGTGTCCCTCGACGACTGTTCGGGCTGCGGCAACCGCTTCGCCGTCGATCGGCGCGATCGTGACGTGTTCCTCGTGTGTGACGTTCCCGAGCACGCACAGGTGCCTCCCACCGAGATCGAGCCGGATCCGACCTTGGTGAAGACGACAGGGGACGTGGTGGCCGACGTGATGAGCGCCGACGTGGTGTGCGTGTCGCCCGAGCTCACCATCCGCGATCTGTTGCAGGTGTTCCTCGAGCGCGGCATCAGCGGTGCGCCGGTGGTGGAGGATGGCAAGCCGGTAGGGGTGGTGTCGAAGACCGACGTGGTGCGGGTGCTCCAACATCGAACCGAACCCCACACGGTGGACGTTGTCGGACGCACGGGCGCCCACTATGCGATCGACCTGAGCGGCACCCCCGACATCGATGGGGCGCGCGTCGTCGACGTGATGACACCGTTCACGCTGTCGCTCTCGGACGAGACGCCGCTCGAGCGAGCGGCGGCGGTGATGGCCTACGAGGGCATCCATCGCGTGCCGGTGGTGTCCTCGTCCGACGAGGTGGTGGGCCTGCTCACGTCGATCGACGTGTTGCGTTGGGTGGCCCGCCGGGCCGGCTACGTGGTCCCCGACCGCACCGCCCAGCAGTCGTGAAGGAGCGGGCCGCGGGCGGACCGCGGCGTCGGGTCAGCGGCGCCGGCTCGCCCACACCGAGCAGGGCGCGTGACGCGTGATCCGCTCGGCCACGCTTCCGATCAGGAGGCGTGAGAGGCCGGTGCGGCCGTGGGTCGCGACCACCACCAGATCGTAGCCGCCGGCTTCGATGCGCTCGAGGAGCACCTCGGCGGCAGACACACCCACCGCCAGCTCGATGGCGGCGTCGGGCCCGAGGCGCTCGCGGGCGAGCTTCTGGAGCGCGGCGCGCAGCTCCGGATCGAGCTCGTCGAACGAGCGGTACGCCGGGATCCCTGCCGCGATCCCGCTCACCGCTTCGTAGACGTGACCCAACGTCACCTTGGCCCCGAACCTGCGCGCGAGCTCGGCCGCGTCTTCGAGCGCGGAGTCGGCGGCGGGAGAGAAGTCGGTGGTGACGAAGATGTTCTGCGGGAGGCCCTGTCCGTCGCCGGGGCGCACCGCGAGCACCGGGACGCGCGCGTGGCGGATGACCTGCTCGGCCACGCTGCCGAGCAGCAGGCGCTTGACGCCGGTGCGGGAGTGGGTGCCCACCACGATGAGATCGATCGACTGCGGCTGCTCCTCGGCGAGGTCGCACAGAGCGGTGGAGGCGCTCGTGTGGCGGAGGGCGCGAACCTCCACCTCCACGCCCGCGAAGTGTTCGTTGCGCGTCTCGTCGAGGAGCTTGGCGGTCTCCGCCTCGAGCTGCAGCGCGAAGTCGGCGCCCGTCCAGATTTGCGTGGGGTAGGTCACCGCCGGGCTCAGCGGCATCGGGTCGAACACGTGGGCGAGCGTGACCCGCGCGCCGAAGGTCCGGGCGAGGCGACTGGCGGTCACGACGGCGGGGGTGGACGCAGGGGAGAAGTCGGTGGCGACGAGGATGTGGCGAATGTTCACGCACCGATCGTGGAGCAAGGCTCAGGCCACGTCAGTGCAAAACTCGCGTCTCCAACCCGTTCGAGCCTAGGGAGGGACGAGCTGGGCATGGAAGTAGCTGGGCATGGAAGTAGCTGGGCATGGAAGTAGCTGGGCATGGAAGTAGCAACAGCAGAGCCGCATGGGACGACGACTGGCTTCGATTTCCGACACCACCCTCGCCTTCATCATCGCCTTGCTCGGCATGGCAGGCCTCGCCATCGGCTTCTCCACGGTGGCGCACCCGTTCGACATCTCCCCCTCGCTCGACGGCACTCTCACCGCCGTGCAGCTCGGATTCGTGCTCGCCGTGCTTCACGGGCTCGGATTTCGACGAGCGCTCACCCTCATGGCCCCGGTGCTGTTGGTGCTGGTGGCGGCTGCAGTTCGCCAGGGCGAGTCCGTCTTTGCGCTACTCGGCGTCACGTTGACACTGTACGGTGTCATCGGAATCGGGCTGGCGATGCTCGTACATTCTCATGCAGAACATGCCGGTTAGGTGCACGTTTTGCGATTCGTCGCTCGCCAAGACAACGCGAGCGAGCTCAGAAAGTCAGCCAACTCACAACGACGGAGACCAACGATGTCCCAAGCTGATCTGCCCAACGAGTTGATGGTCGGAGCGTGGATGAACGAGCCCGAGCACTGGGTCGAGCCCACGGCCACGGTCGATGACGCCTTCGCGCGCATGCGTCGCGCGAACGTGCGGCACCTCCTCGTCCTCAAGGGAGGCGAAGAGCTCGTGGGGGTGGTGACCGACCGCGATCTCCGGCGCCCCGACTGGGCCGACGGCGACGTGATGTCGGTGAAGGAGATGTACAAGCTCGGCGAGAAGCTGAGGGTCGCCGACGTGATGACCGAGGATCCGATCACGGTGGAGCCGAGCCAGCTCACCTCGGAGGCGGCCAAGCTCATGGTCGACAACAAGTTCAACTGCCTCCCCGTCATCAACGAGGAGAAGGTGGTCGGGATCCTCACGAGCTCCGACCTGCTCGCGGCGCTGGTGCACGAGGTCGACCCCGACTTCCGTGCTGCGCGCGAGATGGAAGCAGACGACGAGTAAGCGCCGTTGGAGGGCGGGCGCCGCGCCATCGGGCCCGCTCTGCGCCGAGTCCGGTGCGGCCCGGCGGCCGGGTCGCGTCAGCGGGCGCGGGGCAGCGGTCTCCGTCTCAGCTGGCCTCTCCGCTGCGCACGATGAGCGCGGCGGAAGGCGCGACGCGGACGATGCGCTGGGCCTCGGAGCCGATGAAGAGCTGCGAGAGGCCGGTGCGCCCGTGGGTGCCCACGACCACCAGATCCGCGCCGAGGCTCTCGGCGTGCTCGCAGACGACGCGCGACGGCGGTTTGCCGCGGAGCACCACGGGGGTGGGGGCCGGCGCGTAGGCCTCCGCCGCCTGCTTGGTCTCTGCGAGGAGCCGAGCGTGGGCGTGCTCCACGCGCTCGAACCGGCCATCGTCGGTGGCGATGGGGAGCGTCTCGTCGTACACGTGCAAGAGCTCCACCTGGGCCTCGAGGGCGCGCCCGAGCTCCACCGCGCGGGCGACGGCAGGGCGCGACGCATCGGAGAGATCGGTCGCGGCGACGATGTGCTTTGGCGGCCACGTCTTGGGTGCGTTGCGCACCGTGAGCACGTCGCAGCGCGCGTTGCGCACCACGCTCTCGGCGATGCTGCCGGCGAGGAGGCGCGTGAGGCCGCTGCGACCATGGGTGCCGATCACGCAGAGATCCACGCCGTGCGCCTCTGCGTGCTCGAAGATGGCCCGGGATGGGCTGTCGCTCGCCACCGCCACGCAGTCGATGCTCTCTGCGTCGGCGAGCTCGGCGGTGGCGATGCGCTCGAGCTCGACGCGGGCGGCGTCGGCGAGCTGTCGCTGGAGATCTTCGCGGCCGATGCTGAGCGGCACCACCACGCGCTCGAAGAGGATCGAATCGTAGGCGTGCAGCAAGGTCACCCGCGCCGCGAACCGTTGCGCGAGATCGGCCCCCACGCGGACCGCGCGCGTGGCGGCTTCCGAGAAGTCGGTGGCGATGAGGACGTGTCGATACGGCTTGGCCATACGCTTGGTCTTCGCACAGCTCGTACCAGCGGGAAATCGGCGATTGTGACGCGGGTCCGGTGGGCCCCTCCGGGCGCGAAATCGGCACGGGACGTGCCACCCTTTCACGCATGCCACAACACACGCTGCCGAGCCGCATCCTGGTGGGGATCTCCTGTGAGCCCGACGCGACCGGGATCGCCATCTCCCGCGCCGATCGCCACGCCTTCCTGCAGGCGGCCTGGATTGCCCAACGCGTGGGTGGGGTGGTGCGAGCGTTCCACGTGACCGACTTCGTCGACGCCCGGGTCGCGGGGCCTGCCGAGCGGCTGCGCGGGGTGTTGCGCGAGAGCCTCAACGCTCAGGTCGAGGCGATGTGCGACAAAGCCACGGTGAACCGCGTGGTCACGAGTCACGGCTTCGCCGAGGGCAAGCCATGGTTCGAGCTCTTGCGGGAGGCCCATCGGTGGCAGGCGGATCTCATCGTGGTGAGCCCCCGCCGGAGCCAGCTCGGGCTCGGCGCACGCATCCTTCACGGCAGCACGGCGCGCCGCTTGATCCGCAAGGCGGCGGTGCCGGTCTTGGTGGTTCACGCCGGCCCCGACGTGGGCTTTCAGCACGTGCTCGCCCTTGTGGACGGGTCTCCGGTGTCGGAGCTCGTGATGCGGAACGCCCAGGCGTTCGCCGATCTCGGGGGCGCGCAGCGCACCGCGCTCCGTTGTCTCGACTTTCCGGAAGACATCGCGCTGCGTCGTCTTCCACGGGCCGAGGACGTCTTGCGCGCCTATCACAACGAGGTGCGCGGTCTCGCCGAGGCCGAGCTCTCGGCGCTCGCGAACGCGACCGCTCCAGGGTGGAAGCTCGCGCTCGACGACCGCTACATCATCGACGCGGTGCCGCGACGGGTCGACGAGGAGAGCATCGATCTGGTCGTGCTCGCCACGACATCACGCCCGCGCGTCGCCGGGGTGCTGCTCGGGACCACGGCGGAGCGTATCCTCGAGGTGACCACGGCCTCCACGCTGGTGGTGCGGCCGCCCGACTGGCAGTCGCCGGTTCGGTTCGAAGAGTGACGCACGGGTTGCACGTCGCATCCGCGCGCTACGCAAGTTATGCGTCCGATCTTGGAGGTTATGGTGTCCAACAAACTCGTTCGTGACGTCATGTCGTCACCGGTGACCACACTCGATCCCAACGACAAACTCGCCACCGCGGCGGACGTGATGAGCCTCGGTAGGATCCGTCACCTCCCGGTGGTGGACGACGAGGGCGATCTCGTAGGCGTCGTCACTCAGCGCGATCTCTTTCACAACGCGCTGCTCAAGGCGCTCGGCTACGGCACGAGCGGGGCTCACAAGCTGCAGGGGATGTTCTCGGTGAAAGAGGCGATGAGCACCGAGGTGGTGACCACGACGCCCAAGACATCGCTTCGCGACGCGGCCAAGCTGATGCTCCAGCACAAGTATGGCTGCTTGCCTGTGCTCGAGGGCGACAAGCTCGTGGGGATCCTCACCGAGGCAGACTTCGTGGCGCTGGTGGCCGAAGACTGAGCCTTCGTGGGCGCTGGTGGCCGCGGACCGAGCCGAGCCCGACGCGTGGCGGGCAGCGCGCCGGTGTCCGCGACGGGAACTTGGCCCGTGGTTTGCTCGATCGTCGGGGGAAGGGGAGGTCCCGCCATGTCCGCGCACAAGAAAGCTCCGTCCTGCACGCGCAAGCTCCTCGTCGGCTACGATTTCGAGCCGGATGGGGACGTCGCGCTCGACGCCGCGCTCGATCAGGCGGCGATGGATCCGGGCGCCGAGGTGCACGTTTTGTTCGTGGACGTCAACGAGACGAGCACGCGCCACGTGGGCGACGCGCCGCCCAAGCAGCGGATCCTCGCCGCGCTCGAGAACATCGAGAAGCGGATCGAGCCGCGCCTGGCGGAGGCCCGGCGCCGCCATCCCCAGGCCTCGTTTCGCCGCGTCATCGTGCACTTCCGCGCGGGGGCGCCGGCGCCGATCATCCTCGAGCTCGCGGTGGAGCTCGACGCGGATCTCATCGTCGTCGGCACCCACGACAAGAAGGGGCTGCGCCACCTCGTGCTCGGCTCGGTGGCCGAGGACGTGGTGCACCACGCCACCTGTCCCGTCTTCGTGGCGCGCAACAAGGCTCACCCCGCGGCGGAGAGCGCGCCGGTGCCCGTGCTGCGGTGGCTCGGCATGGGGCGGGCGACCGCCTCGGGGGCCACGTGACCGCCGCGTCGAAGCGTCGCTCGGGCGAGTGGTCCGGTCGCGCGGCGCGGCGGGGGGGCCCTCGGTGGCAGGCCCCGGGGATGGCGCTCGAAGCCACCGCGCACGAGAGGACGGATTGATGGCGACCACCGTGGAAGATCTGATGACCCGATCGGTGATCGCGGTCCGACCCGAGACCACGCTCGACGTCGCGCGTCGGGCACTCGACGAGGGCCGCATGCGGCACCTGCCAGTGGTAGACGGGGAGCGTCGGGTGGTGGGCGTGCTGAGCGACCGCGATCTGCTCGATCCGCGCTTCGGCGACGCCGCCCTCGTGGCCACCGTGATGAGCGCGGAGGTGCAGACGGTGTTCAACGACACTCCCGCCTACGAGGCGGCGGCGGTGATGCTCCATCACCGGTTCGGCTGTCTGCCCGTGATCGACACCGAACGCCGACTCATCGGCCTCGTCACCGAGACCGATCTGTTGATGGAGGCGCACGCGCTCCTCTCTCTCGGCGACACGGCGCCGGTGGCGACGGACGCCCACCTCCGCATCGAGCACGCTCGGCTGCGGGTGCTGGTGGGCCGGGTGGAGGGAGCGCGCTATCCGGACACGGCCGTCCCCGCCTTGACCGAGCTCTACGAGTTCATGGAGCGTCACTTCGCGCGCGAGGAGGCGAGGCTCGGGTTGTTCGCGCGGATCCTCGAGGCGCTGCCCGATCTCGCTCCCGAGGTCGCCTCGCTCGCCGATCAGCACGCGACCATGCTCGCGAGCACGCTCGCCATCATCGAGGACAACCGCTTCCTCGCCACGTCGGGCTCGGTCGACGTGAGCGCGGACGTGCGCCGGCTCGTGAGCCTCCTCGAGGCGCACGAGGCGCGGGAGGCAGAGCTCCTCCGCCGTGTGGTGGCGACGCTCTCGCTGGAGGAGGAGAGGGGGGAAGTCGCGGCCGGGTGACGGGGCGCGGCGAAGGACATGGACGAGTCGGTCGCCTTCGCCGCGCTGCAACGGAGCCTGCCGGAGCTCTATCGGCGGCAGTTCTCCGATCCGATGGTGCCTCGCACCGTGATCGTGCTCCCGAGCCTCTCGTTCGAGCGTGAGGAGCTCGCGAAGATCAGCGGCGTGAATCACTACGAGGAGCGCATGTTGTGCATGCTCATGCTGTTGCGGCTCCCGCGCACGGAGGTGATCTACCTCACGAGCCAGGCCCTCGATCCGGCGGTGATCGACTACCAGCTCCACCTCCTCGCGGGGGTGCCGAGCCAGCACGCGCGTCGACGCCTCCACCTGTTTCACGCCGGGGACGCGTCGCCCGTTCCGCTCACGCACAAACTCCTCGATCGGCCGCGCCTGCTCGAGCGCGTCCGCGCTGCGGTGGGAGATCCGCGCGAGGCGCACATCACCTGTTTCACCTCGACCGCGCTCGAGCGGACGCTCGCGGTGCGGTTGGGGGTGCCCCTCTACGCTTGCGACCCAGCGCTCCTGCATCATGGGACCAAGAGCGGGAGTCGGCGGATGCTCCGACGAGCGGGGGTAGAGGTGGCGCCTGGGTTTGAGGATCTGCGAGATCGGAGCGACGTGGCCGCTGCGCTCGTCGCCCTGCGGCGCGACCACCCGTGGATGCGCCGCGCGGTGATCAAGCTCAACGACGGCTTCAGCGGCGAGGGGAACGCGCTCTTCGACTATGGGCCCGGCGCGGACGACCAGCCGACGCGCCTTGGCGACGAGCTCCCGTACCGCCTACGGTTCGAGGCGGGGTCGGAGCGATGGGAGCGCTACGAGGAGAAGCTCGGCCAGATGCAGGGGGTGGTGGAGGCGTTCATCGAGGGAGACGAGAAGCGGTCGCCGTCGGCCCAGTTTCGCATCGATCCTCTCGGAGTACCGAACGCCGTCTCCACCCACGACCAGGTGCTCGGTGGCCCCTCGGGGCAGGTGTTCGTGGGGTGTCGGTTCCCGGCCGACGCGGCGTATCGCCTCGAGGTGCAAGAGCAGGGGGCGCGGGTGGCAGAGGTGCTGGCGAGCGAGGGCGTGATCGGACGCTTCGGCGTCGACTTCGTCTCGGTGCGCGACGGGGAGGGGTTTCGCCACTACGGACTCGAGATCAACCTGCGCAAGGGCGGCACCACCCATCCGCTGATGGTGCTGCATTTCCTCACCGACGGGCACTTCCACAGCGAGAGCGGGCTCTTCCTCACGCCCTCGGGACAGGCGCGGTTCTACTACGCGAGCGACAACGTGGAGAGCGACGCCTATCGAGGGCTCACCCCCGACGACCTCATCGACATCGCGGTGGACAATCGCCTTCACTTTCACGGCGCCGCGCAGCAAGGGGTGGCCTTTCATCTCATCGGCGCGCTGTCGGAGTTCGGGAAGCTCGGCATGGTGTGCATCGGCGACAGCAGAGAAGCGGCCGATGCCCTCCGCGAGCGCACGGTAGCGGTCCTCGACGCCGCCACCGCGGCGAGAGGCCATGAGCTCGAGCAAGGACAAGCGCGATGAGCTATCGGAGCACGGTCGTGGGAGCAGGGTTGGGCTACGTCATCGCGGGGCCCGTGGGCGCCGTCCTCGGCGGCGCGCTGGCGACGGGCGATGGGGAAGGTCACCGGAGCGGGATGCAGGACATCCCCTATGGGCTGTACGTGGACGTCGCGACGGAGGACGACGCGGTCGGGCGCCGCTTCACCATCCGCTTCCTCTGCGACGTGCCCCCCGACGCCCACGCCGTCCTCCGCTTCATGAACGATGCGGGAGAGCGCGTGCGCGGTCGGGCGCCGTTCGTCGACGGCGACGGAGCCTTCGTCGCCGCCGCCACGGTGCGCGAGAAGCGCTGCACCGCCTACGTCCCTTGGGGCGCGGCGGTCTTCACCACGCCGAAGCACCTGAGCCTCGAGGTGTCGCTGTGGGCGGCCGGGCCGGGCGGGGCGCGGCCGGTCGGGAAGTCGACGCTCGACGCCGACTTGCCGCCACCGCGGCCCTTCAACGTCGCCGACGTGCTCGCGCCGCTCACCTCGCTCGCGGCGCACGTGCTCGCCGCAGACGACGGCAGCCCCGCCGCGCGCGAGGCGATGGTGACGCGGCTCGCCGACGCTCTCGGCTTCGACGCGAGCGCGCTCCCCGAGGGCACGCTGCGCGCGATGGGCGAGCACGCCCGTGCTCCGCTCCCCTTCGAAGCGGCCCTCCACCACGCGCGGTTCCGCTTCCCGGAGCTCGACGGGGAGCGACTCCTCGCCCTCGTCGCGCATGCCGCCGCGGTCGACGAAGGTGCACGCGGCGGCGGCCCTGCCCAGCGCGAGCTCCTCGCCCGGCTGCGTGCTCGCGGCCCCACCGCGTAGCGCGAGCGCACGGCGCGCGCTACGCGGGGATCCCGAGCAGGGCCGACCACGCCCTCAGAGGCGAGGAGTCGGTCGCGATCGTGGCGAAGAACGGCTTCGAGGAGCCCGCGCGCGCCGACCGCGTCGAGACGACCCGCGACTCGCTGGGCTCGGGTTCGAGCGGCTGGCCCTTCGCCCCATCACGACGCTGCCCTTCGTGGCCCTCGCGCTCGGTCAGCTCGCACTCTTCTCCCGTGGCTCGCTCCGCGTGGACTCTCCCGATGTGCCGAACAACCGACTCATGAAGCCCGATCTGCGCTCGGTCGTCTGCTGCAGCTGCGTGGCGTAGGACGCCGGCACCAGCACCTCGTCTCCGATCTTGATCTCCGAAGCGTCGACAGGCAGCTGCTTGTCGTCGTCGAGCTCGATCATGGCGATCGACCAATCCTCGGGGTTGAAGTGCAGGTCGAGGACGGTCCCGAGATGGTTGCCATTCATCGTGGTAACCCACGAGCCTTGTAGATCTTTGAGGCTGTGCCCGGGGGCCTTCGTGATCCCCGCGATCCGACGCGCTGCGTCCTCGCCAGAGATGAGCACGACGTCTTTGCCGAGCGTCTGCACGTCGGCGGCCAAGACGTAGAACTCATCACCACCAATCCGTCGCGTTCGATAGCCGATGGCCGCGATGTTGTTCTTTTCGGGGTCCACGTAGACGGCCGAGAGGGTCCCGAGCTGCGCCCCGTCATTGCCTGACACCACGGCGATGCCGCGTAGGTCTGATGCACGATCCAACATGACTTCTGCTCCTCTTCTACGATTCGCCGAGCAGCGATCGTGCCACAGGCCGATCGAGGCCATTGTCGGCCCGATCGAGGCCATTGTCGGCCATTCGGCGCCGAGGTCGTCTGTTCAATCCGCTGCGGGTGCACGGTTCTGCACATCTCGCACGTTGAGCGAGGCGCCGGCGGTCTGCGCCGGGCCGAAAGACGGCGCTCTTGCCCACGCTACCGCTTCACGGCAGCAGCCCACCGATCTCCAGGCCAGGACCATCGCCCTGGCCTCGTGGCCGCTCTCGGCGCCGGGTGGACCGCGCGAGGCGGCGGTGGTGGAGCGCTCTTCTCGTTGGCTCGGGTTGGGGTCAGCGCACGACCATCACGCTGCACGGCGCGTGGCGGATGACGCGCTCGGCGACGCTGCCGAGCAGGAGGCGGGTGACGCCGGTGAGGCCGTGGGTGCCGAGGACGATGAGATCGGCCTCCTTGTCGGACGCGAGCTCGCAGAGGGCGGTGACGGTGCTCTTGTCACGCAGCACGCGCGTGTCGGAGGGGACGCCGTCGAAGCGTTGTCTCTGCACGTCGAGGAGCTTGTCGCCGAGGATGCCGCTGAAGGAGGCGTCGGCGTGGAGATCGTAGGGCTCCTGCAACAGCTCGATCGCGGGGAAGAAGTCGTAGACGTGGGTGATCGTGACCCACGCCCCGACCTTCTTGGCGAGGGCCGCTGCGGCCCGCGCCGCAGGATCGGCGAGCTCGCTGAGATCGGTGCCGAGGATGATGTGCTTGAGCATCACGGGCTGCTCGCGGCGGGCGGGGTGGCACACGTACACGCTGCACGGGGCGTGGCGCGCGATGCGCTCGGTGGTGGTGCCGATGAGGCGCTCGGCGAAGCCGTGCTCGCCGTGTCGCCCGGCCACCACGAGATCGATCGCTCGCTCCTTCGCTGCGTCGCAGATGCCGACCGCGGCGCGGTCGCTCTCGATGACCAACCGCTCGACGCCCTCCATGTTCGCGAAGCGCTCTTCGTGCAGCACCGTGAGCGCCTCCTCCGCGTCGGCGCGCGTGATCGGACCTCCGGGGACGATCGTGTGGGCGAGGGTGAGCTCGGCCCCGAAGGCGGTGGCGAGCTGCCGCGCGGCGGTGGCCGCCTGCATGGCAGGGACGGAGAAGTCGGTGGCGAGCATGACGCGGGAGAACATGGTTTGAGATCGTGCAACGGTTGCGCCAATGCGTGGGCGTCTATTTTCGGAGGATTACTCGGTCCTCGTCGCAAACTCGGCGTTTGTCTGCCGCAGGGTTTGCGCAGGACGAGCGCCTCTTCCTTGGTGACCTCGAAGTCGCTGCGGCTGAAGAGGAGGAGGCGCAGCTGCTCGAGCTCCTCACGGACGATCGTGCTCGAAGCGTGGCGATGGTTCGCGCTCTCGCCATGCGCAGGTCGGCGGCGTGGGGGCGATCAGCTCCCTCGAAGGGTAGGGACGGCGGCGTTCTCTTCGTTGGTGGTGGCCCGCACCACGAGCACCGGGCAGGAGGCGAGACGTATGATCCGCTCGGCGACGCTGCCGTGGAGGAACCGATCGATGCCGGTCCGTCCGTGGGTGGCGAGCACGATGAGATCCTGCGCCTCGCGCTCGAGGAGGCCGCAAAGGGTGCTGGTGACGTGACCCCACTCCACCGTGCGACGCACGCCTTTGCCGCTGTCCCCGAGGGTGCGGTCGATGAGGGCGTCGAGGTCGCGCTTGGCCCGCACCCGGAGGTATTTGGTGAGCGACATCTCCTCACCCTCGAACGTGACGAGGGCGGTGGGCATCTCCCAGGCCGACGGCTCTACGACGTGCAACACGTGGAGGGCCTCCGGGGTTCTGGCGAGCTCGGCGGCGGCGCGCAGGGCGACCTCGGACGTGTTGGGGTTGAGGTCGACGGGGACCAGGATTCGGTCTTTGTGGAGGACGTGCGTCTTCATGGGGAGCTCTTGGTGTGGCCGCTCTGGCCCGCGGAGGTGAGCGCGCCCAACGAGGCGCGAAGGAGGGTGCGGAACCAACGGGACGCCTCGAGGTAGCTTGGGGCGGCTTCGTCGCTGGGGAGAGGAGGCGGGGTCTTTCGCTTCTCGATGGCCTCGCGATGCGCCGCCCACCACGCCGCGCCGTCGGCACGGGTCCAGCGCGCATGGGCGACCAAGGGCTCGAGCTCCTCGAGGAGCGCCTCGGCCGACTGAGGCCGGTGTTTGGGGTCTTTGGCGAGGCATCGGAGCACGAGCGCCTCGAGGTCGGCCGGGATTGGCTTCCCGAGGCGCAGGGAGGGGGGCTGAGGCTCGGTGTAGAGGTGGTCGGAGCACACGGCCACGATGTTGCTCGAGTCGAACACGTCGCTCGCGGTGAGGAGGTGATACGCCAGCGCGCCAAAGGCGTAGATGTCCACGCGAGCGTCCACCGTCGTCGGGGAGTGGATCGCCTCCGGCGCGAGGTAGTGCGGCGTCCGGAGGAGCGCGTTGTCGGCGGTGAGGTTGGAGGGCGCGTCGAGCTGCTTGACGAGACCGAAGTCGACCACCTTGGCGACGTCGTGCTCGCCGCCCTGTTCCACCAACAGGACGTTGCTCGGCTTGATGTCGCGGTGGATGAGGCCCGAGCGGTGGGCTTCCGCGAGGGCTCCTGCCACCTGGATGAGGATGTGGACGACGCGCCGAGCGGGCTGAGGGCCGTCGATGATCACGACCTCGGCGAGCGAGATGCCCTCGAGCAGCTCCATCGCGTAGTAGAACAGGCCGTCTTGGGTGCGGCCGTAGTCGTACACCTTCACTGTGTTGGGGTGGGTGAGCTGCGCAGTGAGCTGGACCTCGCGTTCGAAGCGCGCGATGTCGATCCCGCTCGCGTGCTCGGGCCGGAGCACCTTGACCGCCGTCGGCCGCTTGAGCAGGCCGTGATGCGCGAGGTACACGATGCCCATGCCGCCTCTGCCGAGCTGGCGCTCGATCACGTATTGCCCGAGCCGGCGGGCGCGGTGGATGTCGCGGTGGAGGCCATACACCACGTGGGAGGCGATTACGGTCACGAAGGCGCCGGCCACCCAGAACGCGGACATGAAGACGATGTGTGGGAACCACGGCGGGCTGCCCAGCGCGAGCACGACCCCCAAGAAGGGGACGTAGAGGAGGGCAGCGAAGACGAGGGTGCGCGCCACGGTGCTCGGCACCAGCACCGCGCGCAGCATCAAGCCGAGGATGAGCGTGAACAGGAGCACGAACTCGGGAGCAGCCTCCAGGGGAAGCTCCGTCGACATCACGGCGAAGGCCGTGCCCGAGCCGAGGATGACCACCGCCTCGAGGGCGCGGATGACGCCGATGCTGAGACCCCGATCGGTGCGGGTCGCGAGCCAGAGCGCGGCGAACAGACCCCCTCCGACCGCGACGTAGGTTTGGATCAGGCTGCGGTGCGCGGCCCCTGTGACCAGCACCACCACCACGCGCAGCGCGAGGAGCGCGAGCGTGGCGACCAGCACGGTCAGGGCCAGGCGCGACACACGCTGGCGCACGAGCTCCACGTCTTCGACGAGCTGATGACCGGTGGTGGTGGGCGTGATCACGATGGTGGCCGCGTGGCTGGGCAGAGGCAGAGGAGGGCGCTCGCGCGGTGACCCCTGGTGCTGCACGCGCTGTGCCAGCGGTCAGCGGACCCGGCGCACGCGTCGACCGAGCGCGAGGGCGGCCACACCGACCCACAAGCTCGCTTCGCGGAGGCCGCTCACGGGTTCCGCGGGGCGCGGACACCAACATCGCGGGCCCGACACGTCGCTCTCGTCCACCTCGTCACCGTCGGCCGCCAGCGCGTCGTCGCGCGGGTCTTCTTCGGCGCGGCTCGCGTCGTCCGCGTCGTCGCGCGGGTCTTCTTCGGCGCGGCTCGCGTCGTCCGTGTCGCCGCGCGGGTCTTCTTCGGCGCGGCTCGCGTCGTCCGTGTCGCCGTGCGGGTCTTCTTC
>CAYOAL010000002.1:0-54605 GCA_964401935.1 uncultured Polyangiaceae bacterium | reverse complement strand
GCGGGTCTTCTTCGGCGCGGCTCGCGTCGTCCGTGTCGCCGTGCGGGTCTTCTTCGGCGCGGCTCGCGTCGTCCGTGTCGCCGTGCGGGTCTTCTTCGGCGCGGCTCGCGTCGTCCGTGTCGCCGTGCGGGTCTTCTTCCGCGTCGACCGCGTCGTCCTCGTCGCCGCGCCGGTCTTCCGCCGCGCGGATCGCGGCGTCCGCGGGCTCGTGCATGCTGCCGCCAGGCGTGGCTCGCTGGGCCCCCACGGGGAAGGTGACGGCGCACAGGCCGAGGCAGGTGAGGAGGGGGACGAAGCGGTGCACGGTGAGCGCTCTCTCTGCGTGGGGAAGGAGCAACGGGTGTGCCACACGAGCAGCGTCGCGTCGCCGCCGCGGACCGCTTGGCACGTCGCATGCTCGACCTCGAGGGAGATGATGCAGCGCAAGCCGGTCTTCGACTGTCTGGTGCTCGGCGCGGCCGGGCGCGACTTTCACGACTTCCTGACCTTCTTCGCCGACAACCCGCAGTATCGCGTGCGGTGCTTCACGGCGCAGCAGATCCCCTTCATCGCCGAGCGGGCATTCCCCCACGAGCTCGCTCCGAGCGGCTACGACGAGGACATCCCCATCGAGCCCGAGGAGCGGCTCGAGGCGCTCATCGCCGAGCACGACGTAGACTTCGTGTTCATGAGCTACAGCGACGTGGCGCACGAAGACGTGATGCACCTCGCGAGCCGGGTCCAGGCGAGCGGGGCCTCGTTCTGTCTGCTGGGGCCCCGCCATACGCAGCTCGAGGCGCGCGTCCCGGTCGTCGCGGTGACGGCGGTGCGGACCGGCTGTGGCAAGAGCCCGCTGAGTCGCCTGATCGCGGTGCACCTCCGCGACCGGGGACTACGCACTGCGGTGGTGCGTCACCCCATGCCTTATGGCGACCTGCGAGCGCAGCGCGTTCAGCACTTCGAGCGGGTGGACGATCTCGAGCGTCACCACGCCACGATCGAGGAACGTGAGGAGTATCAGCCCTATCTCGAGCTCGGGGTCCCGCTCTACGCCGGTGTCGACTACCGGGCGATCCTCGAGGAGGCTCAGCGCGACGCAGACGTGATCCTCTGGGATGGCGGGAACAACGATCGGAGCTTCTTCGTGCCCGACCTGCACGTGGTGGTGACGGACGCGCTCCGCCCCGGCCACGAGGTGGCCTACCACCCTGGTGAGGCGAACCTCCGGAGCGCCGACGTGGTGGTGATCAACAAGATCGATCGCGCCGACCGAGCGGCGCTCGATGGGATGCGCGCGCGGGTGCGCGACCTCGCGCCCGCTCACGCGCGCGTGGTGGAGACGAGGCTCGCGGTGAGGCTCGGCGACGAGGCGGCGGTGCGCGGCAAGCGGGTGGTCGTGGTGGAGGATGGCCCTACCATCACCCACGGCGGCATGGCTTCGGGCGCGGGCCTCGTGGCCGCGCGCGGCGCCGGCGCCGAGGTGGTGGATCCGCGGCCCTTCGCCGTGGGCACGCTGCGGGAGGCATTCGACGCCTTCCCCCACATCGGCCCCGTCCTCCCCGCGCTCGGCTACTCCGAGGAGCAGCGGCGCGAGCTCACGAAGACCTTGATCGCAGCCGAGCCCGACGTCGTGCTCGACGCGAGCCCAGCTCGGCTCGAGCGAGTGCTGACGCTGCCGATGCCGGTGGTCGGCGTCACGTACGAGCTCGTGCAAGTGAGCGGCCCGTCACTGCTCGGGCTGGTGGACGAAGTGCTCGACGCACGGCTCGCCCGCTGAGGTGCAACCATGACGACGCACGCGATCCTCGAGCGCAACGTGCAGACCGTGCGGTCGCGACGCAGCGGCTGCGGGATCGCCGCGCTCGCTTCGATGGGCGGCGCCCGCGACCCGCGGAGGCGCGAGGCCCCGTGACCTTCATCGAGCTCCTGGCCTACGCGTTCCTGCTCGCGCTCGTCGTCGCCGGCGCGACGGCGCTGTGGGCGCGCCTGTCACGGCACGGCGACTGAAGCGCAGGGCTCGAGCGGGCTGCGTCAGCTCGGCGCGTTCTTGTGAGCTCTCCGATCCAGGGCCAAGAGCGCGAGGATCGCGCCACCCATGGCGCCCACGAGACCGAACATCGCTGCGCTCGCGACCGACACGAGCCACGCCGCCGCGAGGTAGCCGAGCGCTCCACCCACCGAGGCCGCGAACGCGCTCCCGAGCAGAACGTCGACACCATCGGCGTGGGTTCTGAGCATGATGAACAGAGACGCCATCACGAGACCGAGAATGGGCCAGGCCAATGCGTAGATGCCGAACATGTGTCACCTCCTGCGGTCGACGAGCACCTCACGGAGCAGCAAGGCACGTGCCACGCGGAGGGCGCCACTCGCGGGCGACCCAGCGGGGCAACGTCATCGCGAGCGAGCCGCGCCGCCGCGCGTTCTGCGGTGGGGGCGCAAAATCGTCGCCGGGTGCGGCACGTGTTCTGCTTCATCCGCGGCCATGATGGCGCAACGTGACTTGTCCCTCCTCCTGCTCGCCGTGGCGAGCGTCGCCTGCACGATTCAGACAGCGAGCTCGCCGAGCGCTCCGCCGCCCACCGCGACGGCGCCGGTGACGCCCACCGTCGATCTCTCGCCGACCGAGACGCTCGAGCGGCTCGCCCGCCGCTTCCGCTACGGAGGTGGCGCGGCAGAGCGCCAGGAGCTGGTCACGGAGATCGACGAGGTGTCCGGACGCCTCTCGTTCCTCGCCGCGGGGATCGCCAAGCGTCGCCTCACGGCGAGCAACCGCATCCCCGAGCGCGTCGCGCTCGCGCGCTCCGCAGACGGCACGACCCTCACCGTGAGTCTCGACGATCGCACCTATGTGGGGCCCCTCGATGGCTCCTCGGTGGAGGTGAAGGGGATCGACGGAGACACCCTCCAGATGGAGTATGTGATCTCTCGGGGTCGCATCGAGCAGCGCTTCCGCGGGCCGAACGGAGGGCGCGTGAACACGTTCCTCCCCCACGAGGAGCGCGGCATGCTCATGGAGGTACGCGTGTTCTCCCAGCAGCTGCCGGAAGACGTCCGCTACCGGCTCACCTACGTCGCCGAGCGCTTCTCTCCCATCGAGCGCTACGACTGATCCTCGCACGCTGCGGGGTCTTACGACGTGAGGGCTTCGAATGGTTCGGTTGTTGCACGGTCGAGGGTATGCGCGTGCTCATCACCAGCTCTCGAATGCCCTTTGCCCTCGACGAGGTAAGGAAGCTCGGGAAAGAAGGCCACCACGTCATCGCCGCCGACACGTTCCGCAACGCTCCTGGAAGCCACTCGCGTTACGCGGCGTCGTGGCGCGTCACCGCGTCGCCGCGCTTCGATCGGCACGGCTTCATCCGTGACGTGTTGCAGATCGTGAAGGACGAGTCGATCGATCTGGTCGTCCCCGCCTTCGAGGAGGCGTTCTATCTCTCCTGGCACCTCGGTGAGCTCACACCCTTCACCCAGGTGTTCGTGTCGCCGTTCGAGACGCTGCGGCGTCTTCACGACAAGGAGGCGTTCGTGAAGCTCTGTCAGAGCCTTCACATCCGCGTGCCTCACACCACGATGGTGTCCGACGGCGCGGCGCTCAGGGCCGCGATCGCCGAGCGCTCGTCCTACTTCGCGCGCCCCGCCTTCTCGCGCGGCGGGGTTCACCTCCTCACCAACACCGGGCCGCTCGCGCACGTGCTCTCGCTCGACGAGTGTGAGCCCACCGAGGACAACCCCTGGCTCGTGCAGGAGTATGTGGACGGGGAAGACATCTGCACGTTCTCCATCGCCCACCACGGCAACCTCGTCGCTCACTCCACCTACGTTCACCCCCGCGAGCTCGAGCACTCGGGGGGCATCGTCTTCGAGTCGATCGTGAACGACGAAGGCCTCGAGGTGGCTCGCTCGATCGTGAAGGAGACGGGATATCACGGGCAGATTTCGTTCGACTTTCGCCGCACCGACAACGGGCTCGTCCTCATCGAGTGCAACCCGCGCCCCACCGCCGGGGTGTTCGTGATGACGCCGGGGACGTTCTCGCAGGCCCTGCTCGATCCGCGACCGGATCGGCTCGCGGTGGCGCCGGCTGGCGTGCGTCACAAGTACAGCGTCGCCCTCATCCGCGACATGCTCATGCACTTCAAGGAGATCCCCGAAGATCTCGAGCACCTCCTGTCGTCGGCCAAGGACGTGTACGCCGAGCGCGGCGACCTCGTGCCGTCGCTCTACCAGTTCCTCTCCTACAGCTTGGTGACCGAGTATCGCCGGCGCATGAACGCCGGCCAGCACAAGCGCACGGATCTGATGGCGGCCTACTTCTTCGACATCCTCTACGATGGGGAGCCGTTCGTCGAGGAGCGGGAGAGGCTGCGCGCTTGACGCGCACGCGAGCACCGAGGCCGCGCCTCGGCCCCGCGGCACCGCTCGGCACACCGGCTGCGACGGGGTGGGGCTCCCCTGCGGTGCGGCTCAGACCGGGTCCACAGAGTCGGCCCGCTCGTGGGTCGGCTGAGAGGCCTGGCTGTAGGCCCGCACGAAGTCGAGACCGGTGACCATGCCAGTGAGCCCGCTCTCGTCCACCACGAGGACGTGTCGCACGTCGTTGGCGAGGGTGAAGGCGGCCGCCCGAAAGAGAGGCATCCCAGGCGGAAGGCAGAGCGGGCGGGCCTCCATCAGCTCGTCGATCGTGATCGAGGCCGGGGCCTGCGCCGCGAGCAGCAAGCCGGTGGCGGTGAGCACCCCCACCGGGTACCCCGCGTCTTGCACCACCACGCCGTGCGAGCGCGTCTGGGCCAGCGCTCGCGCGGCGGATCCGGCGCTGGCGGTGCGCTCGATGGTGGGCGGGCTCGACATCCACGCCGACAACGGCGTCGACAGGTGCTCGATGCGCACCGCGCGGAGGACGTCCTGGGTCGCGATCACGCCGGCGAGATCGTCGCCTTCCATCACGAACACGCGATGCACCGCCGCCTCCGTCATCACCTTGGCGGCGTGGGCGAGGGTGTCGCTGGCGGCGACGCGCAGCGGATCGGGAGTCATCACCTCGATCGCTTGCAGATCGGGGAGCGTGAGCGTGCGCGTGCCGCGGGTCTCGGTGCGGAGCGCGCGCCGGATGAGATCCGAGCGTGACACCACGCCGACCAGCTCGCCGTCCTCGTCGATGACCGCCAGCGCAGACACACGATGGGCCTCGAGAGCCCGCTCGACCTCGTCGAGAGACGAGGTCTGAGAGACGAAGAACGTCGGGGTGGACATGACATCCGAGACTTTGCGCATGGGGACCTCCACGCGCGACCGTAGCAACAGGGGTGCCAACACCGCCGGCGTACCTGAGCGACTGGGACCCCCACAACGGGGGTGCCTGCCGATGGTCACGCCTTGGCTCTCACCACGCTCGAGGCGAGCGCACCCCCGCCACGCCGCGGCCGACGCTCCGGGCGCGCGCTGTGCAAAAGCACGCCCCGCGCCGTTCGCCCGCTCCACCGAGTGCGCTACAATCGACGCGTGGCCCGCTTCGACGACATCCCTCGCGCGAGCAGCGAGCTCTCGCCGGCCGAGAAATTTCGCGTCGCCTGCGACCTCAGCGATGCCGCCGCACGGCTCGTACGCGCACGCTTCCGGCGGGAGAACCCGGCCGCGACCGACGACGAGATCGCTGCGCTGGTGCAAGAGTGGCTCGAGACGCGTCCCGGCGCCGAGGCCGGCGACGGCGTCGGACGAGCCGTCGCGTGGCCGCGCGCGCGGCGATCCGAGCCTCGATGAGCGTCATCGAGACCGCACTGCGGGCAGCACGAGATCTCGAGCGCGCGACCGCCCCTTGCGCCCTCGTCGGTGGCCTCGCCGTGTCGACCCGGGCGGAGCCACGCAACACCCGCGATGTGGACTTTGTCGTCGCTGCGGCGGACGACGCCGACGCCGAGAGGATCGTCCGCAGCCTCGCGAGCTTCGGCTACCGCGTCGTCGCGGTGCTGGAACAGGAAGTGACTGGACGGTTGTCGACCGTTCGGTTGCGTCGAGGTGACGAGCTGGCCCTCGTGGATCTCCTGTTCGCGTCCAGCGGCGTCGAGGGAGAGATCGTCCGCGAGGCCGAGCCACTCGACGTTGGCTCGGGGGTGCTGCTACCGGTCGCGCGTACGGGCCATCTGATCGCGATGAAGCTGCTGTCGCGCGACGACGTGGGGCGCCCGCAGGATCGGGTCGATCTCGCTGCCTTGGTCGGGGCAGCTTCCGACGAGGAGCTCGAGCGCGCTCGCGCGGCCTGCCGGCAGATCGAGGCGCGGGGTTATGCACGTGAGCGTGACCTCGGAGCAGCGCTCGAAGAGGCGCTCGCCACATGGCGGCGGGTTCCATGACGGGGTCGAGCGGCGCGCCGACGAACGTGGCGCGTGGGTTGCAAATGCTCTCCGGCATGAGCCCACATGACTACGCCACCCTCTTGGAGCACCTCGCGCTCGTGCTCGCTACCCATCCGACGATCAAGCTCGCGACGGCGAGTCTGCAGGCCGAGCCGTGGGTCGCCACCGCCTACTACGGCGAGGAGACGCCGTTCTCGTTGGTGATGATGCTCGAGGAGGGCGGGCGCAGCCTGAAGAACCTCACCGTCAACCCGAGGGTGTCGCTCATGCTCGAGGGCGGCGACGCGATGGCGCCCTTCGCGCAGGCGAGCGGCGTGGCGAGCCGAGTCGACGGCGATGAGGCGTTCTTTGCGCGGGTCATCACGGACAAGGCGCCCGAGAGCGCGCCGCTCTTGGCGCTGCCTGGCCTGGTGCCGGTGCGGGTCGCGATCGAACGCTGGAGGATCACCGACGTGCCGCGAGGGTGGCTCCCCGCTCGCGAGGTCTCGTTCTGGGATGGCCAGCCCGCGCGCGTCGTGAACGCCTGAGCGGTGGCACATGAGCTGCAACCCTCATCGGCGTGGAGGAAACGTACTGCGCCAGGACTGCCTCGTGGGAGGCGCTAGACGCCCTTGATCCGCAGCGCTTGCGTCGCGGGCGCAAACCGGGCGTGCTCGCGCCTCCTGTGAGCACGGGCGCGCGCCGTCAACGCTACGACGTCATCGTGATCGGGAGCGGCGTCGGCGGCTGCGTCACCGCGGGGTGGCTCGCGCACCGCGGCGCGCGCGTGCTCGTGCTCGAGAAGAACCCGGTGCTCGGCGGGATCCTCGCCTCCTACTGGCGCGACGGCTTCAAGATCGACGTGGGCAGCCACCTCATCGCTCACGGCGCCAAGGGGCCCATCGCGTTCGCCCTGCGCGGGATCGGCGCGAAGGCCCCCCGGTTTCTCACCCACGAGCTGCCGGTGCGCTCTCGCGGCATGTTCGAGATCGACGCGCCCTCGTCGCGGCTTGGTCTCCTCCCGGTGGCGCTCGAGGCGGCGCGGCGGCTGAGGCTGCCCGCTCGCGACGCGCGGCGCCTCGCGCGGATGATGTTTCAGGTGTTCACGCTCACCGATGGGGAGCTCCGCGCCTGGGACCGACGCACGCTGCACGAGTTCGTGGCGGAGCACACCACCCATCCCGGCGCCTACTTCTTGTTCAGCTTCCTCGCGAGCATCTTCTTCGTGCTCCCACCGTGGGCGGTGTCGGCTGGCGAGTCGATCCGTAGTTTGCGCTCGCTCCTGTCGGCGTACAGCCTGTCGTACGTGGAGGGCGGGATGGACTCCATCGCCCACGCGCTGCTCGGACCGGTGGTATCGGCGGGAGGCGAGATCGTCACCCGGAGCACGGTGGTGGCCATCACCCCCGACGGCGACGAGCTCGTCGTGGCCACCGCGGACGGGGCCGAGCACCGCGCTCCGTACGTGGCGTGCAACCTCGCCCCGAGCGACATGCTCGCGCTCTATCGCGGCGACGTGCCGGACGACTACGCGGCGCGGGTGGCCGCCGTCGAGCCCTCGGGCTGCGCGCATCAGCTGAAGGTGGCGCTCCGACGGCCGTTGGTGCCGGAGGGATGCATCATCGGGGGCGTGTCGCTCAGCGGCTTGAGCCTCGAAGACTTGAGCCTCGGGCTGATGGAGCGCGCGGTCGACTCGATCGCGGTCGGGCGGGTGTCGGATCCGCTCGCGGTGTATGCCCCGGTGCCCACGAACTTCGACCCCAGCCTTGGCCCGGAGGGGACGCAGCTCATCGTGGCCAGCATCTACGGACCCACGCGCGACGCCCCCATCGATGCACCCGAGCGCTGGCGCGAGGCGAGCCTCCGCGCGCTCGCGACGATCGTCCCCGGCTTGCTCGACGAGCTGTTGTTCGCGGAGTTCACGTCGGTGCCGAACGTGGGCCTGTGGATGGGGAAGCGCTCGCGAGCCGCCATCTCGAACGGGCAGCAGCCGGGCCAGGTAGGTGAGGATCGGTTGCCGGTGCACACCCCGATGCGGGGATTGTTCCTCTGCGGCGATGGGGCCGGGGGGCGCGGGATCGGCACCGAGCTCGCGGCCCGCTCCGGCATGGAAGCGGCGCGGGCCATCGACAGGGTGAGGGTCGCCGCGTGACCGATCTCCACCTCGTCTTCGGGTGGCTGGTGGTGGCGAGCGCAGGCGTGCTCGTCGTGCTCGCGCTGCGCGCCCGTGGGGTGCCTTCCACGTACACCCGCGATCTGCTCCACATCGGCGCCGGGATCTGGGTGCTCGGCTGGCCGCTCTGGGAGAGCTTCCTCGTGCCTACGACCATCGCCGCGGCGGGGGCGATGCTCACCGGGAGCGTGCCCTTCTTCGTGGGGAAGAGCCACTTCGCGCGCCGCTTCTCCTCGAGCGTGAGCGGCGGCGACGAGCGCTACGAGGGTCTCGTCCAATACGCTTGGGCCTTCGCGCTGCTCACGCCGGTGGGGGTCGCGCTGAGCCCGTTCCCCGCCGCCGCCGCGCTCCTCGCGTTGGCGTGGGGTGACGGCCCGGGTGGTGCGGTGGGCCGACGTTGGGGCACCCATCGCTTCCAGGTTCCGGGGGCGAAGCCCAAGAGCCTCGAGGGGTCGTTCGCGGTCGCGATCGGCGCCGGCGCGGGGGCCTGGGTGGCGGCCACCCTCAGCGGGAGCCCCTTCGGCGGGGGCGTGGCCCTCGCGCTCGTGGTGTTCATCGTCGCGGTGGTGGCCGCGCTCGCAGAGGCCGCGTCGCCCCGCGGCCTCGACAACCTCGTTCTCCCTCTCGCGGTGTTCGGCGCCGCTTGGGGCATCACGTTCCTAGGAAGCTAGCCATGACCACCCTCCCATCGATCCCATCGACCGCTACCGCAGCGACGCACGTGACGAACGCGTCGGCAGGCCCGTCGACGTCGGCCTTCCCCTCGATGGCACTGCCACCAACCGCCGTCCCCGCGCCGGTCGTCCCCGCCCGGGCTGCTCGCGGGCGCTTCTGGGAGGGGGTCTATCGCCTGGCGGATCCGAAGATCACCCTCGCGTCGGTGGCGGCCATGGCCCTCGGCGGTGCGGTGGCGGCGGCGCACGGCCCCCTGTCGTGGCCATGGCTCGCGGTGACGGTGCTCGGGATCTTCTGCATCGAGGCGGCCAAGAACGCGTCGGGCGAGATCTTCGACTGGGACTCGGGGACGGATCGGGCCGTCACCCCGGAGGAGCGCACGCCGTTCTCCGGCGGCAAGCGGGTGATCGTCGACGGGCTGCTCACGCGGTCGCAGACGGCCGCGGTGGCGGTGGTGTTCTACGGCCTCGGGGCGGTGGCAGGTGTCGCCATCGCCCTGCTCCGTGAGCCCTCGGTGTTGTGGCTGGGGCTGGTCGGTGCGGCCCTCGCGTTCTTCTACCACGCTCCCCCGGTGAAGCTCGCCTACCGCGGCCTCGGCGAGCTGGCGGTGGCCATCAGCTACGGCCCCGTCATCGCCTGCGGCACCTACCTCGTGCAGCGGGGACGGCTCGATCCCGAGGTGGCGCTCGCGTCCGTTCCTCTCGGCGTCGCCATCATGGCGTTCCTCTTCGTCAACGAGATCCCCGACCGTCGGGCCGACGAGCTCGCGCGCAAACGCACCCTCGTGGTGCGTCTCGGCCTGCACCGCGCGGCCCTCGCCTTCTCGGCCTTGTGGGGCGTGTTCGCCCTCGCCATCCTCGCGCTCCCGTGGCTGGGCCTGCCGCTCTCCACCTGGCTCGGGCTCGGAGCCCTGCCGCTCGGGTTGGCGGCCGCGCGCGAGGTCCGGCGCTACGCCGCGTCGGAGCCGGGGGCGGCGCTCGACGGCATCGTCGCGGCGCAGGGCATCACGTTGCTCGCGTTCCTCATCACCGCGCTCGGGCTCGGGGCCGGCGTCGTCATCGGCCTCGGCTGACGCGCGGTCGGAGAGACCGCCGGCGGCGAGCTGGTTCTCTGCGTCAACGCACCAGGATGAGCGGACACGGTGTGGCGCGGCGAATCACGGCGAGCAGGGTTGGGTCGGCGTCGCGTGGTGCCACCACCACCGCCGGCGCGAGCTGCCTCTGCACCGCGCCGAGCACCTCGGGGGCGACGAGGAGGGGCTCGTCCTCCGAGGGGCCCAGGCTCGCGGCGCCCCGAGGCGCGCGCCCATCGACGAGCACGAGCCGGAGCGGCGCCCCGCGTTGCTCGGCGAGGCGCTGGGCCACCGCCACCACCGGCCGCGAGCGCTCCCTGTCGAGCACCACGCAGACCACCGAGCCGTGGCGTCGCGCGGCCCGACGGTTGTGGCTGACCACCGTGAGATCGTGCTCCCTCGCCGCGTCGAGCATCACGCGGAAGAAGTTTCCCGGCCGGAGCTCGAACGACCACTTCAGGGCGAGGGCGCTGGCGCCCCGCTCGAGGGCGCGACGGCGAACGGCCACCAAGGCGCGCAGCTCGCGTTGCACGCTCTGTTCGTCGGTGGCTCGCACCGTGCCGTGAGGGTCCACCACCGCGGGCGCGGGGAAGGCGGCGTCGGCTGCGAGGAGCTCTTCGGCGAACAGGCCCGTGAGCTCGGCGCGGTAGAGCTCGGCGAGGCCCACGGCGGCGGCGATGGAGTCGACGCCCTCCGCGCGCGCGTCCCACCCCACCATCACGCGGCGTGTCGTGTCAGCCATCGGCGCCCCCGCCGTCGCGGCCCGCGTCGTTCGTCCTGCCCTCTCGGCCGCCGCCGCGGTCGTCGTCGTTGTGGGACGCGGCGGGAGCGTCGGCGCCCTCGCCGAGCTTCGCGAACCGTGCTCCCACGAGCGCGAAGTCGCGGAGGCGCTGGTGCACGCGACCGTGCACGCTGTCGGGCGGGAAGCTCTCGTCGGTGTCGGCCGCGCCGGCTGCGACGCCGGTGAGGAGCTCGATCGCCTCCTCCACCCGCTCCACCGCGTACACGTGGAACCGGCCTTCGCGGCAGGCCGCGACGACGTCGCTCCGCAGCATCAGGTGGCGACGGTTCGCCGCGGGGACGATCACCGCTTGCCCACCCAGCCCGCGGCGTGTGCACACATCGAAGAACCCCTCGATCTTCTCGTTGACGCCTCCGATGGGTTGCACCGCGCCCAGCTGATTGACGGAGCCGGTCACCGCGAACGACTGCCGAATGGGGAGCTCGGAGAGGGCGGACAACAGGGCGCAGAGCTCGGCGAGCGAAGCGCTGTCCCCGTCGACGCCGGCGTACGACTGCTCGAAGACGAGGCTCGCGCGAAGGGACAGCGGGAACGTGCGCGCGAAGCGCGACGCGAAGTAGCTCGACAAGATCATCACGCCCTTGGAGTGAATGGGCCCACCGAGCTCGGTCTCTCGCTCGATGTCGACCACCTCCCCCTTGCCCACGCGCACGGTGGCCGTGATGCGGGCCGGCGCGCCGAAATCGTAGTCGCCCATCCGCCGCACCCACAGGCCGTTGATCTGCCCGATCTGCTCACCGTCGGTGGCGACGAGGAGCGTCCCTTCGACGATCGCCTCGTGGACCCGCTGCTCCACACGCTCGTTGCGGCGCTTGCGAGCGGCGAGGGCGTCCTCTACGTCGACCGCTTCGAGGCGATCCGCGCCGCGCTCCGCGGCGTAGTGGTCGGCCTCGATCACGAGCTCCTCGAGGAGCCGTCGCCCGGTAGAGAGCTTGTGGGCATCTCCCTCTTGGCGCGCGCTCTCTTCGATGATGCGGGCGACCGCCGCCCGATCGAGGGGCCGCGTCTCTTGGCGGTTCGCGATGTCGGCCAACATCCGGGCGAAGCTCAGCTCCCGCTCGTCGTCGCGGGCGATGCGATCCTCGAAGTCGGCCGTCACCTTGAACAGCTCGGCGGTCTCCGAGTCGAGGAGGCGGAGCATCATGTAGAGGTGGCGATCGATCACCAGGATCACCTTCACGTCGAGCGGCGCTGGCTGAGGCTCGATCCCCGACGAGCTCGCGAGCCCGATGAGCTTGGCGAGGGAGTCGATACGCACGCTCTTGGAGAACAGCGCCCGCTTGAGCGCCTCGAAGGCGTGGGGTTGGGCGAGGAGCTTCCTCGCGTCCACCAGCAGAAAGCCCCCGTGGGCGCGGTGGAGCGAGCCGGCCCGGATGAGCGTGAAGTCGCTGATGAGGTTGCCGAAGCGCACGCGGTGGGCGACGTGACCGAGGAGCTGCTCCACGGTGGGGTTGTCTTCGTAGACGACGGGGGCGCCGTGCGCGTCGCCGTTGTCCACGAGGAGGTTCACCTCGTAGCGACGGAACGGATCTTCGCTCGCGAACGGCTCGAGCGGGTTTCTGCCGTCGTCGCCATCTTCGAAGGCGTCGCTCTGGGCCACCACGTCTTCGGCCACCGCCGCGAGGTAGGAGAGCACCTCGGGCAGGTCCTGGTAGCGCTCCTCGAGGTCGTCGATGGAGTGCCCCACCGCGAAGCGGCTCGCCTCGCGCTTCAGCTCTCGCACCCGTTGGCGGGCCTGCTTGGCCCAACGCGGCACGTTGCGCAGGTGCTCCGACAGCTTCGTCTGGAGCGCCTCGATCTTGGCGGTCACGCGGTCGCGCTCCTCGGAGGGCAGCACCTTGAACGCCTGAGGGCTCAACACCTGACCTTCGGCGGTGGGAAAGAAGGCCACTCCGGAGGGGGCGCGGAGCATCTTGATGTTGTTCTCGCGAGCTTCCGCCTCCACCTCGAGGAACCCCTTCTCGGCGCGCTCGGTGAGCTCCTCCTGAATCTGCTGGACGCGGCCGCGAAACTCCTCGCTCTCGAAGGCGGCCGGGAGCGCCGCCTTGAGGTCGTCGACCAGGCGCTTCATGTCTTGGGCGAACACACGCCCACGCCCGCTGGGCAGCGAGAGCGCGCGTGGCTCGTGAGGCCGCTCGAAGTCGTACACGTAACAGAGGTCGCCGGCAGGGGGGCGGCTCGACGCGAGGCGCTCGAGCAGGTCGTTCAGGATGCGGTGCTTGCCCACGCCGGGAGGGCCCACCGCGAGCAGGTTGTAACCGGCTCGCTTCACGCCCATGGCGAAGCGCGCCGCCTCGAGCGCGCGCTCCTGGCCGAGGGCCTCGGGGAGCGGGTCGAGGTCGGCGGTGGTGACGAACGAGAAGGCGTCGGGGTCGCAGCGGCGGGCGAGCGCCTCGGCTGGCAGCGGCTGGGGGAGGGGTGCGGTCATGGATCTCGGGGCGTGGATTCGCAAGGCTCGTACCGCGCCGAGGACGCGGACTTCGCGGGCTGGGCGCGCCATCCACCGACGTTCTTGCGCTAGCGCGCAAGGCCTGCATCGCTCGCTGTGTTCACCCGCAGGAGCTCGCCGTCGTTGCGGGCCGAGCGAGGCAGAGGTGGCACGTCGACGCGCCTTGGGTTGGTGTGCTGCTTGCAGTGGAGGTGGCTGGAGGAAGCTCCATGAGCAACACCATTCGCGACCTGATGACCACCAACGTCACCACGCTGGCTCCCGAGGACGACCTGATGAAGGCCGACACCATCATGCAGAAGGGACGGATCCGGCACCTCCCCGTCGTGCGCGAAGGGCGCCTCGTGGGGCTCGTCACGCATCGCGATCTGCTGCGCGCGCAGGTCGCGGCGTTGGGCCGAGCGCCGGTGGAGGGCGGCACTTCGCTCCTCGCGATGCCCGCCGGCGAGTGCATGCGAGCCAACGTGCTCACCACGACCCCGGACGCCGATCCACGGGACGTCGCCCGCCAGATGCTGCAGAACAAGGTTGGCTGCGTGCCGGTGGTGGAGGGCGACCTGCTCGTGGGGATCGTCAGCGAGGCCGACTTCGTGAAGTGGGCGCTCGACGCGACCGACCAACGCGAATGACGCGAGCCGGGAGCGCGCCTACCCTCTGAGGATCACCCACCTGGCCAACGGGCTCGAAGGGAGCGTCGGGGTTGGGTCGGGCGCCCGGACCTAGCCCTTGTCGGACGGGGGTGGTTGGCTCGTGCCGGAGGGGGTGGCGATCGGCAACAGGATGGTGAAGGTGGTGCCTTCCCCAGGCACGCTCGCGAAGTGCACCGAGCCGCCGTGGGCGGTGACGATCTGGCGCACCACGGGGAGGCCGAGGCCGGTGCCGCGGGCTTTGGTGGTGCGGAACGGCTGGAAAACGTCGAGGCTCGGATCGATCCCGGGTCCGGTGTCCTGGACCTCGATGCGCACCATGTCGGCGTCTTGGCTGGCGCGAACGACGAGGCTCCCCCCGTCGGGCATGGCCTCCACCGCGTTCTTCACCAGGTTGACGAGCACCTGCCGGAGACGATCGGCGTTGGCGTGCAGCACCGGTAGCTCGCCGCGGAACTGGCACTCCACGCGGACGAGCTGGGCGCTCTGCACCTCGACGTGGGTGTGGAGGCGGCACACGTCCTCCACGATCGCGCGGAGATCGGTCGGCCCCACGTCGTTGCCGTCTTGGCGGTAGAAGGAGCGGAACTCGTCGAGGAGGCGGCTCAGGCGCTGCACCTCGTTCATGATGCTCTCGACGTCGACGTGCAGCTCCTCGGGCACCTCGGCCTTGGCGAGGCGCTTCTTGAGGAGCTGGGCGTAGAGGTACATGTTGTTGAGCGGGTTGCCCACCTCGTGAGCAAACACCGACGCGGTGGCTCCGACCGCGGCCATGCGCTCGTTCTCGAGGAGCTGCTGCTGAAGGCTCACCTTGTCCGAGATGTCGCGGATGAAGGCGGCATAGCGCGAGTCGTCGGGGGGGAGCTCGGTGACGGACAGCTCGATGGGGAAGACCTCGCCGCTCTTGCGGCGCGCGGTGACGGTGCGGATCCGGCCGATGGCGCGCCGCTCGCCGGTCGCCTCGTACCGCTCGACGTAGCCGCGGTGCTCGCTGGCGTAGGGCTCGGGCATGAGCCGAGCCACGTCTTCACCGAGGATCTCCACGCGCTCGTAGCCGAACATTCGCTCTGCGGCGCGATTGAAGCGTTGAATCCGGCCGGCGCTGTCGATGAAGATGACCCCGTCCTGGGTGGTCTCGATGAGCTCGCTGAGGCGCGCCTCGCGACGTCGGGCCGCCTCGGCGGCAGCCTCGAGCTCGGTGACGTCGAGGCCTACGCTGAGCAGACCGCGCGCGTCGCCAGCCTCGTCGCAGAGGAGCGTGGCCGACCACTGAATCACGCGCTGTTGTCCGCCCCGAGCGGAGATGGCTTGGGTGAAGCCGCGGACGCTCGCCCCCGCGATGGCCTCACGAAACACCTTCTCCACCGCGACGCGGTCGGCCTCCGGCACGAACCGCTCGATCCAGCGTTGGCCCTGAACCTCGGCTAGCGAGACGCCCAGGAGCTCTGCCGCGAACTGATTGAAGTAGACCACGCGCCCGACCGTGTCGAGCTCGAGCACGATGGCTTCCGCCGTCTCGACGATGGTGCGGAGATAGCGTGCGTGATCGCGCAGCTCGTCGGGCTCCGCCATGGCGGTGACTGTAGACCTGCCGTCTCGGGTGGTGCAACCGAGACCGGCAGCCGCCGAGGCCGCCGCTCCGAGCGAGACGAGCACCGCCGAGGCGGCGACGAGGTCGCTGGAGACCAACAGACCGTCGCCGGCGGAGGTCTTGGGGTGTGGCTCAGCTCGCCTTGTCGGTGACCTTGGGCGGTCGACCGCGCGACTTGGAGAGGCCGAGCTCCCGCAGCCGATACTGCACCTTGCGCTGCGACATCCCGAGCATCTCCGCGGTGCGCCGCGTGGACCCGCCGGTCGCGTGGTAGGTGGCCCGGATCGCCTCGAGCTCGATCTCGCGCATGGTGGCCCCCGGGATCGTGATGCGCGGGAGCTGCCCCACCAGGTCCGGGAGATCGAAGGGCTCGATCTCGGGGCCGCGGCTCATCACCACGGCGTGCTCCACCGCGTTCTGGAGCTCGCGCACGTTGCCCGGCCAGATGTGCTCGACGAGCTTGTCGCGAGCCGCGTCGCTGAAGCTCCGCACCGGCTTGCCGTTGGCCACCGCGCTCCGCTCCGCGAAGTGTTGCGCGAGGAGCAGGATGTCGCCGTCACGGTCGCGCAGCGGAGGCATCCGAATCTGCACCACGTTGAGGCGATAGAACAGATCCTCGCGGAAGCGCCCCTGCCGCACGCGCTCGGCCAGGTCGCAGTTGGTCGCGGCGAGGAGGCGCACGTCGACGGCGATCACGTCGCCGCCGCCCACCCGCTCGAACACCCGATCTTGGAGCACGCGCAAGAGCTTGGTCTGCGTGATGGCGGGGATCTCGGCCACCTCGTCGATGAAGAGGGTGCCGCCCGACGCGTGCTCGAAGCGGCCGATGTGCTGCTCGTGGGCACCGGTGAACGAACCTCGCTCGTGGCCGAACAGCTCGCTCTCCACCAGCGTCTCGGTGAGCGAGGCGCAGTGCAGCGTGACGAACGGGCCGTCACGGCGCGGACCGAGGTCGTGGATGGCCTTCGCGAGCTCCCCCTTGCCCGTGCCGCTCTCGCCGGTGATGAGCACCGTGGCGCGAGACGCGGCCACCTGCCGGGCCCGCGTGAACACCTCGTTCATGGCGTCGCTGGTGCCCACCAGGCCGCGCAGGCCGAGCCCCAGGCGCTCGCGCAGCGCCGTGCTCAACGCGACGCGGTCGGCCATGAGAGCGCGCCGCTCGAGCGCGTGCTCGAGTGTCTGCTCGAGCACCGACCAGTCGACCGGCTTGACCACGAAGTCTTCGGCGCCGCATTGCATGGCCTCGACCGCGGACGGAACCTCGGCGTGAGCCGTCATCACGATCACGGGCAGCGCCGGATCGCGTTGCTTGAGCGCGCGGAGGAGGTCGTTGCCGTTCAGCCCGGGCATTTGAAGATCGGTGACCACTGCGTCCGACACGACGCGCTCGGCCATCTCGAGCGCGGCGGCGCCGTCGTCGGCCACCGCCACCTCGTAGCCAGCGTCCTCGGCCAGGCTCGCGATGGCCCGCGCGCACGCGACGTCGTCGTCGACGATGAGCAGGCGGGTTTTCTCACGATCGTGCACAACGCCATCAGGCACTGCATCACCCGTGCCGCTCGCCAGGAGAGCGATCTGCGGCGCTTCGCGTGGGGAGGCCGCCTGGCGGCCCGGTTCGGCCGCACATCCTGCGTCGCGACCGCAAAGAGCGCGTCGACGCGCACGCGGTCCGCTGGGGTGCCTGCGAGGCGACGGCGGGGAGGGAGGGATCCCGGCGAGGGCTCGGGGCTAGAAGCCGATCGCGCCGAGCCACGCCTCGCTGATCACCGGGTTCACGGCCACCGCGATGGCGAGCGACACCAACAGACCGATGGTGACGTACGCGATGTCCTTGCCGATCATGCGCGCCGCGGTGCGCGTGGTGCCCTGCTGGGCGTTGAACAGCGAGAACGCCAGCTCACGCCCCGCCAAGAGGCCGACGAACACCCAGGTGGTCGACATCGGCACCTTGCTCACCCCCTGGAAGATGAACAGCGTGATGGCGTACACGAAGTCGATGGCGGTCGCGGCGCGCACGTCGAGCACGTTCGACTTCTCGGTCACCACCTGCTGGATCTTGTCGCCGCGCAGCCAGAACAGCACCCCGAGGCCGAGCACGAGCAGGAGCAACACCCCGCCGAGCTCGAGGAGCGAGAGCTGCCGGGGGAGGAACACGGCCACGTTGGCGGCATCCTGCATCAGCCACACCGCCCACAAGGCACCGCTCACCAGCCACTGAATCGGCTGCCACGCGACGTGGGCCTGCTTGGCGTAGACGCGGCTCGGGATGCGCCGCACGAAAAACCACACGCCGAAGCCGACCGCGAAGGCCACGCCGTAGCCGATAACGCTCTTCATCACCACCGAGCCGATGGCGCCGGCGGTGGCCGCGAACCCGCTCAGGCAGAGGAACGTGGTGGACACCGGCATCTTCAGCCGGGTGAGGATGAGCAGGAACAGCGGGGCGGCGACCTGGAGGTAGGAGAACTGGGTGGGGGCGGTCTCGAACCCCTTGGCGCTCAGGCGCTGAAAGCTGACGTCGCCGTCGTAGAGATACCAGCTCACCGAGAGCGTCACGACGAGGATGGTGGCGATGAAGGCCCACAGCACCCACCAGCGCCGGTGCGAGTTGCTCGCGAGGAAGGTGCCGAGGGTCTGGATGCTGTCGTTCGTGGTCGCCGCGTAGCCGGCGAAGGCGAAGCCGAGCCAGGCCGCGATGACCGGCTGCCGGTAGAACAGGCCCACGGCGATGAACGAAGCCGCGAGCAGGATGAGGAACTGACGCTCACTCGCGGCCACCTCGACGAAGCGTGCGCGCAGCCGCTGAACCGGGCTCGGCGGCAACGATCGTGTCGTGAACGCTGGGGTCGCATCGGTTCCCGCTGCCATCGCCAGAAGCTTGCCACGCGTGTCTGCGACGAGACGTGACGTGTTCGCAAACTTCGTGGCGTTTGTGTGACGACGTGGTGACGATGATCGCGTGTCGGGCGAGCGCGGCGCTCAGCGCGAGGGCGGGCTCAGTAGGGGTACTGGCCGAGGTAGTTGCCCGGCGGATCGTAGTTGCACACCCACACCTGACCGCCGCCCGGACACGCGCCCACCCCGCAGCCGAGCTGGGTGGAGTTGCGCCACACGATCTGCGTGTAGTGACCGCAGGTGCAGCTGCACGAGTTTTCGAACTGCGCGTACGAGAAGCAGCTCACCTCGCCAGCCCACGCCTCGACGACGACGTCAGGCGCGTAGGACCCCGAGCCCCAGAACAGGTTCTCGCCGTAGGGCCCGCCGGAGTGGTTGAGGTTGCACCCCGCTGCGGCGAGCTGCTCGGCGTAGGCCTGGGCGACCGCCGCGAGCTGGCTCGACCACGCGATGGGGGGGATCGGCTCCGCCGTGTCGACGTTGCACCGCACCTGGTTGTGGGCGGCGGTGATGCCCTCCACAGCGGCTGGCTCGGCCTCTCCGGCGTGCTCGCAGGCCCCGCCCATGGTGGTCCCCGTGCTCGCGCCGGTGCCGGTCACGGAGCCGGCCATGGCCCCGGCCCCGTTGGTCCCCACCGCGGCGGAGGTGCCGCCTTGGCCGTCGTCGTCGTCGGTGTTACGCCGCTCCTCGACACACGCCACAAGGGTGAGCGCCACCGTCGACGCTGCCACAAGCCACCAACGCCGCAAGACGCCCATGACGACATGCTACCGGGATCGACGCCGCCTTCGCAACGTCGCCTGGTGCGTCCGGCCGCCGCGGTGCGACGTGGATGTCGCGGCAGGGTAGGACAATGTCGCCGCACATGTTCCAGTCTCGGTGCAAAGCACGCATGGGCGGTGCACGATTTCGACGGCTTGGAGCGACCCGCGGCCAGCACCCACCTTGGTCCACCCCTTGCGAGTGTTGTGTCGCGTGGATGCACACGCAGCGAGGCCGACCATGAGCCACAAACTCCTCCCCCTCACCCTGCCCTCCTCGACCAAGACCATCGTGGGTCTGTCCCCCGACGACTACGAGGAGGCCGAGCCGCTGTCGTCGCTGCCCCCACCCCCGCCACCGCCACAGCGCCCCCAGCGCACGCTCCTCGGTGCGGGGCCAGAGCACGAGGAGCTCGTGAAGTCGTTCGTCACCTCGACCGTTCGCTCGGCGTCGGACGCGCCGCTGCCTCCGCCCCGAAGGGGTCGCACGCTCGTCGGCCTCGCGCCCGAGGCGGAGCGTCCTCAGCGTGAGCTCCCCGCGCCCCGCGCGCTCGCTGCGAACCGTGCCCCCGCCGCGCCCTGCGCGCTCCCTGGCTCCTACCCGGTGCCCGACCTCGCGGCCGCGCCGCTCTCGTCCGGCCCGGTGACCGTGGCGTCGGCGGGAGGCAGCGAGCCGAGCCTCTCCGAGCTCCCGCTCGAGCGCTCTCGCCTCATCGCGTTCGTCGCGGCTTTGGTGGTGCTCCTCTGGGCGCTGACCCTCGTGTGGCTCCTCAGCGTGTGAGGGAGGGCAGGCAGTCGGTGAGGGCGAGCGCCGTCAGTGGCTCGCCGAGATCGTCGGGCAGGGGAGCCCACAGATCGAGCGCGGCCCCCGTGATCGGGTGGGTGAGCTCGACGCGGTGCGCGTGCAGCGCGAGCCGGTGGAGCGCCACGGTGGCGCGAAAGGCGCGGTTCACGTCGCCCTTGCCGTAGCGCACGTCGCCCACCAAGGGATGGGAGATGTGCTTGAAGTGGCGTCGGATCTGATGGAGCCGCCCGGTCTCGGGCCGGGCCAGCACCAACGAGCAGCGGGCGTGAGGTGAGACGCCGAGCCGCGTGAAGTGCGTGACCGCGGGGACGCGCGCCTCGGTGTGCTCGCCTTGGCGGACGGGGTGATCGATCGTACCGCTCGAGGGCGGCGTGCCTCTCACGAGCGCGAGGTAGTGTTTGGCGACACGCGGCCAGCTCTCCTGGAGCTTGCGCGCGGTGACCGCGTCACGCGAGAAGAGCACGACGCCGCTCGTGCCTCGGTCGAGGCGGTGGGCGGGGAACAGCCGCTCCCCGAGCGCGTCGCGTGTGCGCGACAGCGTGGTGGACACGTCACGGGCCCAACCCGGGTGCACGATCTCACCCGAGGGTTTGTTCACCGCCACCAGCCAGGTGTCGACGAAGAGCACGGCGGCCTCGAGGCTCGGGCCCGCGCCCTTCGATCAGAGCGACTGCGGGTTCTCGAGGATGTGCGGAGGCTCGATGGTGCAGAACACGACCGGGTTGCCCACGTTGGGGTAGGCCTTCGACACCTCGCGGGCGAGCTCGTTGCAGGTCGCGCCGTGACCACAGTGAGCCACCGTGGCGGTGCCGCCGCCGAAGGTGCGATCGAAGCTGTGCAGCTGGAATTTCTGCGACACGCCGGCGTCGTAGCCCTCGGCGCTCCAGTGCCGATGCCAGCGCACGACGTTCTTCACCGCCTCCTGCATCTCTGCGGTTCCCGGGGCGAGCACGGCCCACGCGGTCATGCAGTCGTCCTTGGTCGTGGTCACGGTGCCGGCGTCGGTGTCTCCCGTCACGGTGAGGGTGGTCGCCGCGATGAAGAGCGAGAGCGCTCCGGTGGTCTTGAGTACAGTCTTGTTCATGTTCCGCCTCCCGATTCGGTGAAAACACCGAAGATCGCGGACGGCAAGCTAGCACGCCGCGGAGGTGGCGTCATCGGCCCTCGCGAGACGGAGAGGCGCCGGTGGGGACCGTCAGCTTGTCGGCGCTGCGGTCACGGGGCGCCCTGGTGGCACACCTCGGACGCCCGCGCGCAGAAGTCGTCGCGCTCGTCGCACACGAGGCGGGCGTAGGAAGCGACCGAGTCGTCCTGGCAGTGCACCTCGTAGTGAATCCACTGTCGACACGCGGTGCCCTTCCGCTCCACCCGCACCTCGAAGCCCCGCGCGGTGCAGTCGTTCACCACCTCGAGCGCCGCCTCGCGCGCGGCTCGATGAGCGCCGGAGTTGGACGACTTTGGCGTCTCGACCTCTTCGGGACCTCCAACACAAGCCAGCGCGAACAGCGGGAGCACGAGCAGCGAGCGCATGCCGGCACGATATCATCGCGCTCGCGCCAACAGCGACTTTGCGGCGGCTCGTTTCGAGCGCGACGACCGTCGAGGTGCGATGGCGGCGGTCATCGAAGCACTTCACGAAGTGTCGAGAGGCCCACGTTGGCTCCGCAGACGATGATCGCCGATCGCCGTCCGCAGAGCTCGGTCGCGAGCTCGGAGAAGCCGGCGAGGGCGACGCCGGCGGCGCCCTCGAGGAGCTGGTGCTGCTCGCCGAGGAAGCGCACCATCGCCGCGCGGATGGCCTCTTCCGACACGAGGATGGAGCGGTCGACGAGCTCGCGGCAGAGCTCGAAGGTGACCGCCCCCGGCTCCACCCCTCCCGCCGTTCCGTCGGAGAGGGTGGGAAAGCAGGGCACGTCGAGGATGTGGCCGCGCTCGAGGCACACGTGCATCGCGGGGGAGCGCTCGGGGGAGCAAGCGACGACCTGGAGCCGAGGCCAGCGCGCCTTCAGGTAGCGCGCCACCCCTCCGAGGAGGCCGCCGCCGCCGAGGGCCACGAACAGGTAGTCGAGGCCGTCGAGCTCACGCGACAGCTCCACGCCGATCGTGCCCTGGCCGGCGGCCACGTCGAGGTCGTTGTAGGGGGAGATGTAGGGTGCACCTTCGCGCTCGGCGTGGGCTCGCGCCGCCTCCTCTGCGTGGACACAGTCGTCACCGTGCACCCGCACCTCGGCGCCGAGCCGCCGCATCGCCGTGAGCTTGGCCTCGGCCGCGCCCGCAGGCACGAAGACGGTCGCCGCGCAGCCGAGCCGGTGCGCGCCGTAGGCCACCGCGACTCCGTGGTTGCCCGACGACGCGGCCACCACCCCGCGCTGCCGCCCGCTCGGGCCGAGCACCGCGAGCTTGTGCGCTGCGCCTCGTGCCTTGAACGAGCCGGTCACCTGCAGGTTCTCGAGCTTCAGGAACACCTCGGCGTCGGCGCTCGCCTCGAGGTAGCGAGCGCGCTCTACGGGGGTCTGTCGGACGTGGTCCCGGATGCGTCGCTCAGCCGCTTCGATGGCCTCGGGAGGGAGCAGCATGCGCGCACTATCCCACCCAGAACCGCGGGTGTCAGCCACGACAAACCGCTATGCTCCCCCTCGTGCTGAATCGACTCTGGGCCCCATCCCTGCTGCTCGCCGCGCTGCTCACGGGTTGCTCGTCGGACACGTCGACCGAGCGACCTTCGGCGTCCGCTGCTCCGTCGGCTTCGGAGGCGGCCGTGCCCGGCCTCGCCCTCCCCGAGACGGACGCCGATCCGCGCGAGGTGCTCCTCGCCCGCAGCGTGTCCGCGTTGCTGTCGCAGAAGCATCTGTTGCAGCGCTCGCTCGACGACGAGGTGTCCGAGAAGGCCTTCGCCGCGTTCCTCGACGACCTCGACGGCGGCAAGCTCTTCTTGCTCGCGGAGCACGTGACCGTGCTCGAGGGGTACCGCACCCGCCTCGACGACGATCTTCGCCTCGGCAACCTGCGCTTCGCGCGTCAGGCCGAGGCGTTGGTGCGCGAGCGTCGCAAGCGGGTGGCTGCCTTCGTGGCCAAGCTCCTCGAACAACCTCTCGACCTCCAGAACGACGAGGAGCTCGAGACGGATCCGGAGAAGCTCACCTTCGCCAAGAGCGAGGCCGAGCTCGAGGAGCGCTGGCGGATGGTGCTCGAGCTGCAGGTGCTCGAGCGCATCGGTCGCATGGAAGCGGTGCAGAAGGCGCTGGCGGAGGGAAAGAACGGCACCAAGCCCAAGCCCGAGGGGGAGCCTCACGGTGGAGGCGGCGGCGGCGACGACGACGACGGCGCGCTCCCCAAGGAGGCGATCCCCGACACGCCCGAGGGGCGGGAGAAGAAGGCCCGCGAGGAGCTCGCCACGACCTATCAGGCGCGCTTCAAGCGCTGGGAAGACTCGGATCCTCTCGAGCCTGCGGCGCGCTTCATCAATGCGATCGTCTCGGTCTACGACCCTCACACCACCTATCTGGCCCCGGCCACCCAGGAGAACTTCGAGATCGAGGTGAGCGGCTCGCTCGAAGGGATCGGCGCGGCGCTCACGCTCAAGGATCACTTCGTGTTGGTGAGCGAGCTGGTGCCGGGAGGAGCGAGCTGGCAGCAAGGGAAGCTGGAGGCCGGCGACCTGATCCTCGCCGTGGCGCAAGAGGGCAAAGCCCCCGTCGACGTGACCGACATGCCCCTCGGCAAGGTGGTCAAGATGATCCGCGGTCCGAAGGGGACGGTGGTGAGCCTCACCGTCAAGAAGCCCGACGGGCGCGTCGAGGTGATCGCGATCACCCGCGACGTGGTGAAGATCGAGGCCGCCTACGCGCGCGGCGCGCTGCTCGAGCTCGATGGACGCCTCACCGGCTACATCAACCTCCCGAGCTTCTACGGCAACACCCGCAGCGAGCCGGGCGCCACCGGCGAGCGCAACGCCACCGACGATGTGCGCGCGCTGCTCGTCGAGCTCGCCAAACGCAAGGCGTCGGGGGTGATCATCGATCTGCGCGGCAATGGCGGGGGGCTGCTCGCGCACGCGCGCGACATCAGCGGCTTGCTCATCCCCAGCGGCCCGGTGGTACAGGCCAAGGCCGCCGCGGGGGAGCTCACCGTGTACGCCGACGAGGATCCGTCGGTTGCGTTCGAGGGCGACGTGATCGTCATGGTCGATCGCTTCAGCGCCTCCGCGTCGGAGATCTTGGCGGGGGCGCTCCAAGACTACGAGCGCGCCATCGTGGTCGGCACCGGCCCCACCCACGGCAAAGGCACGGTGCAGGTGCTGATGGATCTCGATCGCATGCGCGAGAAGGAGGGCCCGCCGCTCGGCGTGCTCAAGATCACCACCCAGCAGTATTTTCGAGTCGACGGCGAGTCGACGCAGTCGCGGGGAGTGATCCCCGACATCGTGCTCCCCGATCCGGCGGCGCACATCGAGTCGGGGGAGCGCTTCTTGAAGAACGCGATCCCGTGGAGCGAGACCGAGGCGCTCTCGTTCCAGCCATGGACCAAGAGCCGCTGGAACCGGAAGACACTGATCGACAAGAGCAAGGAGCGGGTGGCGGGGGCCACCGCGTTCGAGAAGCTCTCCGCGCGCGCGAAGCTGCTCTCCGCGCGCCAGAAACGCACCGTGGTGCCGCTCGCCATGGAGGCGTGGCGTGCGGAGCGCGACAGCGACATCAAGGCCCTCGAGGCGGTGGAGCTGCGGCTCAACGAGGGACCGCCGCGGTTTCAAGTGACCGACGTGACCTATGGCGACAAGTCGGCCACCGATGGCGACGACCGCATCAAAAAGCGCCTCACCCGCTGGCGCGAAAACCTCGGCCGCGACCCCTGGCTCGAAGAGGCCCTACGCGTCATGGCCGACATGCACGTGGAGTAGCGCGCCGGCCTGTTGCTGCATTCAACGTGGAGGTTCTCAAGAACGGTCTCATTGGAAGAGATCTTGTGGTCTTCAGCCTCTCCGTGCCTCCGTGCCCCCCTCACGGTGTTCGACGCCTTAGGGGGTGGCTTGGGCGGGGGCTTCGGGCTCGAGGCGCTTGAGGCGGCTGTCGATGAGGAATGGGCCGAAGGGGAGGAGTGAGGCCGCGAACGCGATGGCCGCGTTCTTGATGGGCCAGCTCCTGTCGGACCAGGCTTGGATGAGCGCGATGAGGAAGAGGATGAAGAGCGCGCCGTGGATGGAGCCGGTGATGCGCACGGCGAGGGGCATGCCCGCGAGGTACTTGAGGGGCATGGCCACGCCGAGGAGCGCGAGGTAGGAGGCGCCCTCGAGCATGCCGATCATCCGTAGCCGCCAGACGGTGTTGGTCCACACCCGAGGGGTGCTAGCGCGCCCTTCTGCCCCCAGCAAGACACGCTCGCCGGCCCGCGGTCTCGTGCCCCCGCGGGGGGCCCGCCGTGAGCTCGCGGCGGTGACACCCTGGCCAGCGCGATGCCTCCGCCGCCTCCCGGGCTCGCGTCCCCACACGTCGGGCTGGCAACTCGGCCCATGGCGATGTAAGCGTCCCTCGTGACGAACGACGACAAGGGCTTCGCGGCGATGCTCGCGGAGATGGAAGGCCCGCGGAGACAGAAGGGCGGGCCGCGCGCCCGCGTCGGGGACGAGGTCACGGCCAAGGTGGTCATGATCGGCAAGGACGCGGTCTTCGTCGACCTCGGGGAGAAGGCCGAGGGCGTGATCGATCGCGCCGAGCTCCTCGACGACGCGGGCGAGCTGACGGTAGCGGTGGGCGACGAGGTGACGGCCCGGGTGGTCTCGACCAGCGGCGGCAGCATCGCCCTCAAGAAGAAGATGGGGCGGGGCGCGGACGGCGCCGCCGAGCTGCGTCACGCGATGGACGCCCGGCTCCCGGTGGCCGGCACCGTGGCCGCCGTCAACAAGGGCGGCGTCGAGGTGGACGTGGCGGGGGTGCGCGCCTTCTGTCCGGTGTCGCAGCTCGACGCGAGCTTCGTGGAGGACACCGGCGCCTATCTCGGGCAGCGCCTCGATTTCCTGGTGACGCGCTTCGAGCCGGCGGGCCGCGGCGGCAAGCCCAACGTGGTGCTCTCTCGTCGTGCCCTCATCGAGGAAGAAAACAAGAAGCGCGCCGCCGAGACGCGGTCGCGGCTCGAGGTGGGCATGGTGGTGACCGGCGTGGTGAAGACCATCAAGGACTACGGCGCGTTCGTCGACATCGGCGGCATCGAGGGCATGCTCCACGTGGCCCAGCTCGGCTTCGAGCGGGTGAAACACCCGAGCGACGTGCTCACCGTCGGCGCCAGCATCGAGGTGCAGATCATCAACATGGAGCAGGGCGACAAGCGCGAGCGCATCAGCCTGTCGCTCAAGTCGCTGCAGGCGGATCCGTTCGACGTGGCGGCCGCCCAGCTCACGGTGGGACAGAGCCTGAAGGGAACGGTCGCTCGCTGCGAGCCCTTCGGAGCCTTCGTGGAGCTGCCCGGGGGCGCCCAAGGGCTGGTGCACGTGAGCGAGCTCGGCGAAAACCGTAGGGTGAACCACGCCCGCGACGTGGTGAACGTGGGGCAGGAGGTGGAGGTGGTGGTGCTGGGCATCGACGAAGAGAAGCGCCGCATCGCGCTCTCGATGAAGGCGGTCGGTGCTCACCGGGAGGCGTCCCAGGCCCGCGACTTCAAGCCCTCGGGGGGCAGCATGGGCACGTTCGCCGATCTGTTGCAGGCCAAGAGCAAGAAGGGCAAGTAGCCGTGCCGACCGACAGCCGCGGCCGGGAGCCGGCGCCATGAGCTCCCGAGCGCTCATCGACGCGTTCTTCGAGGGGAGCCCCTTCGCGGTGGCCGGGGCCTCGAACGACCGCCGCAAGTACGGCAACAAGGTGTTGCGGTGTTACTGGGAGCACGGCCTCGCTGCGTACCCGGTCAACGACAAACGGCAGACCGTGGAGGGCAAGCCCTGCTTCGCGCGCCTGCAGGACGTGCCCGGGCCGGTGCACGGCGTGTCGCTCATCACCCAGCCCGAGGTGAGCGAGGGGATCGTCGAGCAGGCCGCGGCGCTCGGCATCCGCCACCTCTGGTTTCAGCCTGGCGCCGAGAGCCCGGCCGCGCTCGCTGCTGCGCGCCGCCACGGGATGGCGGTGATCGCCGGCGGGCCTTGCGTGCTCGTGGTCCTCCCTGGGCGCAAGCACGGGGCCTGACCCGCGCCCGACGGCGCGCCGCAGGCGCTGCGGAGCTACGCAAGCCTTGCGGCGACGAGCACGCTCGCGCCTGTCCCACGCCCTCGTGAGGGCGCTGTGACGGGCGACGGACCACCCGGAGAGTGGCGTGCATGTTGCGTCACCTGCGGGACGAGCCCTCGGCTCGAACGACGGTCCAACTCGAAGCAATCCAAGGCAACCAAGGCAGAACACAAATGTCCAACTTCGCCATGAGCGTCGAGCTCTACATGCAAAGCCCCGTGGTCAGCGCGCAGCGAGGAGAGGCGCTCACGCAGGTGCTCGCGAGGCTTCAGAACCATCGCATCTCGAGCCTCCCCGTGGTGGACGCCGAGGGGAGGCCGATCGGGGTCGTCTCCCGCACCGATCTCATCCGCGTCGGCCGCGTCGAAGCGGGCCGCCGCCCCAAGTCGGCTCTCCTCACCGTGCCCGACGACAAGCGCGTCGAGGACGTGATGACGCAGACGGTGTGCACCGTGCGGTCTGACGCCAGCGTTCGCGACGCGGCGATGGCGATGGTGGAGCACCGGTACCACCGGGTGTTCGTGGTGGACGGAGCGCGCCTGTGTGGGGTGTTCAGCACCCAAGACGCCATGCGCGCGGTGAGCGGTGAGAAGGTGCGGCGACCCATCTCGGACCTCATGAGCGCGCCGGTGTTCACCATCCGCGCCGAGGAGCCGATCTCGCTCGCCACCGAGCGCCTCGAGCGGGCCAAGGTGAGCGGCGTGGTGGTGGTGGAGAACAAGTGGCCGATCGGGGTGTTCACCCAGGCCGAGTCGCTGGTCGCTGCGGCTTGGCCGCGGGACACACCGGTGGAGGAGGCGATGAACCCGGCCATGCTGTGTCTGAACGCCGACACCGAGGTGCACCGGGCCGCCGCGCAAGCCGCTGCGACCAGCGTTCGTCGTGTGATCGTGACGCGAGACCGGGACATGGTGGGCATCCTCACCGGCATCGACTTCGCGCGCGCCGCGGTGTGATGGCGCTCACGCGGCGTCGACGTGGACGTCGACGTGGCACACGTCGCGCTCGAGGAGGAGGCGCTGCTCCACGGCCTCGCCGACGTCGTGGGCGGCGCGCACCGTGAGCTCGGGATCGACGCGGATCTCGAGCCAGAGGTGGATCTCGTTGCCGTGGTGACGGGCCTTGAGCGAGTGGACGCGGACCACCCCGTCGCTTGCCGACGCGATGGCGCGGAGCGCGTCGACGCGGCTCGCCTCGGGCATGACGCCCATGAGGAGGTTCGCGTTCTCGAGGCCCAGCGTGATCCCGGACCAGCCGATCCACAGGCTGACCGGGACGGCGAGCCAGGCGTCGAGGGAGGGCATGCCGAACCAGACCGAGCACAAGAGGCCCATCACCGAGGTGGCGCCGATGAGCACGTCGTTGCGGGCATCGACGAGAAAGGCGTGGAGCGCCGCGCTCGGCCGCCGTCGCAAGAGCGACCACGCGATCGAGGCCAGCGCCGTCTTGAGGGCCACCTTGGCGCCGAGGGCCGAGAGGAGCGGCCACGTCACCGTGGGCTGGTGGTCGGTCGTGAGGGCGGTGACCGCCTCTCGCAACACCTGGGCGGCGAGCACCCCCGCGAGCACCGCCACCACCAGCGCGGCGAGGGGCTGCGCCCCTTGGTGGCCGAAGGGGTGGTTCTCGTCGGCGGGCTCCTGGCTGAGCCGCACCGCCCACAAGAGCGCGCCGGCGGTGAGCACGTCGGCGACGCTGTCTGCGGCCTGCGCGAGCGCGAGCTCGCTGTTGAACGCGAGGTAGGCTCCGCCGAGGACGACGACGAGCAACGCGCTCACCGCCGCCGACGCGCCGATCAGGCGCTGCCCGTGCTCGCTCTGGGTGGTCAAACCACGTGGAGGCTACCCGGGACGGAGCGCGCGACCAACACGGCACATTCGGCGTGACGCATGATTCGCTCCGCGACCCGCTCGTGCCGAGGCGCCTCCGTCTCGGTCTTGCCCACCACCACCAGATCGTGTTGGTGCTCCTCGACGCAGCCGAGGATGACGGAGGCGGCCACGCCCTCCAACACCCGATGGGTGAGGTGGGTGAGGCCCCCGCGTCCCTCGATGAGGCGCCGCAGCTCCTTGTCGGCCTCCTCGAGGGCCACGCGCCAGAGCTTCTTGAAGTCGACGGCGGGGCTCCCATGGGGACCGCGCACCAGCGGCGCGTGATCGCCCCACTCCACCACGTGGCAGAGCTCGACCTCGGCGCCCGGGGCGGCGAGGGCGAGGGCCATCGGGATCACGGCCAGCGACGCATCGGTGAGATCGGTGGCCATCAACACCTTCTGGAAGGGGCGCGCTTGCCCACGCGCGACGAGGATGTTGCGATCACTGTTGCGGATCACGCCCTCGGTGACGCTGCCGATGATGAACAGGTTGGTGGCCCCCACGCCGCGGGCGCCGGTCACCACCAGATCGACGTCGTTGTCGCGGGCGGACTGCACGATCTGCTCCACCGCGGAGCCTTCGCGCAAGAGCGGCTGCACATCGACGCCGTGTCTCCTTATCTGGGCGATCGACTCGGTGAGCTGCTCTTCGGCGCCGGCGCGACGGAGCTCCTGCATCCGATGGAGCTGCGCGTTGCCCTCCCAGATGTCGAGCGACGGGAGCGAGGGCGGGGCGCCCGAGACGTGGAGGACGAAGAGCCGCGCTCCGTGCCGCTCGGCGAGCGCGACCGCGTGGTCGACGGCGGCGCGGCCACCCTCGGAGAAGTCGGTCGCGACCAGGATCTTGTTCAGCGTCATGGCTCACCTCGGTGATCGTTGATTCTCGGGGGCCTCGAAGTGTGCCCGAAAACGGCGCCGACCACGAGGGTTCGTGGACGGGGGCACGGCGTTGCCACGCTCGGGCCGTAGGCTCCGTAGAGCGGAAAGGGGCACGCGCCTCAGCCCGCGAGCTCGGCCCAGGCGATCTCGCCGTCGGAGACGAGGTTCTCGTACTGGAGGATGCCGAGCTCGTCGTAAAGTGGACGGACGCTCTCGGTGAGGAGCCCCACGCGCTTGAGGTTGGGGATGACGCGGGTGAACAGGAACGTACGGAACCGCTGCATGATCTCGGCGTCGAGCGCCACGCGTCGCGCCTCCTCCACGTCCCAGCCGAAGTGCTCGAACACCTCAGTGGCCACCAGGCGCTCGCGCATCACCACGCAGGCCTCGTAGGCGAACTGAGCGCGCTCTTGTCGCTCGCTGGGAGTGAGCGAGCGGACGAACTTCTCGAGGTAGGTCACGCCGAAGGCGACGTGGCGTGCTTCGTCGCGGATCACCAGATCGACGATGTCGCCGAGGAGCGGATCGAGTGTGCTCATGCGCACCGTTCGAAACGCAGCCAGCGCCAGCCCTTCGATGATGATCTGCATGGCGATGAACTTGAGGTCCCAGCGTTCGTCGGTGAGCACCTTGTCGAGGAGCGCCTTGAGGTTCGGGTTGATGGGGTACATGAACCCCACCTTGTCGAAGAGGTAGCGCGAGAACACCTCCACGTGGCGCGCCTCGTCGAAGGTCTGCGAGCCGGCGTAGAGCTTGGCGTCGTAGGTGGGCGCACACGAGACGAGCTGCGACGCGACGAGCAACGCACCTTGCTCACCGTGCAGGAACTGGGAGAGGGTCCACGCCTGCTGATGCCACGCGAACTCGACCTTGTCCGCGGGGCTGAGCGCCTCGTAGGGCGGGTAGCCGTCGAACGGGTTGAGGCCGTCTGCGATGGGGGACCGATCGCGCGGATAGGTGCGCGCGAAGTCGACGTCGGTGCTCGCGTTCCAGTTGAGCTTCTTGCCGAGCTCGTAGAGCTTGCGGATCTTGTCGTCGCAGTCTTCGTAGCTCCAGTTGTACGACCCGGACAGCGGCGTCTGGAAGATCTCGATGATCTGCTCGACGTGTTCCTTGTCGAGCTTGCCCGCGAGCCCGTCCGGGCGGAGGGTGATGGTGCGCGGGGGACCGGCCACGGTGCGAAGGGAGACCGTCATGCGCTCTGCGCCACGGCTGGGGCACGCCCGCTCGGGGTGCGCCGGAGATCCTCCAGGGTCTGGGTGCGGAGCACCTGCATCGCGGCGAGATCCGCCTCGACGAGCGTCCAACACAACGAGCAGGGCGCGTCGGGGGTGCAGCCGGGGGTGGCGAGCGGACAGCCTCGGTCTTGCCGTTGCCCGCCGGCGACGTCGATGATGTCGCCGATGTACACCGCGCGCGGGTGGAACCCGAGGCGGTACCCGTCGCCGACACGCTTGACCATTCGCGCGAGCTCGAGCGCTTCGAGGGTGCGCGCGACGAGCGGCTCGGACGTCCTGATGTGGCCGGCGAGCCAGGTGTGGGTCAGCGGCAAAGGCTCCCTGGCGAGGGTGACCATGATGCGCAGCGCGCACTGGGCTTGGGGGTGGAGGTGCATGGGGATCTCCTGGGGCTCGAGGCGGTCGGGGCGGGTTTCGAGGGCGGGGGCGCGGCCTTCGCGCGTGGGGGCAACCGTGGGCGCAGCTGGTTCATGCCCTCGTCTTGGTTGGGGTTCTGGTCACGTGGTCTCGTCGGGCTCGTTCGTCCGTCTTGGCAAGAGTCGCGCCGGCCTGCTTCTTGAACGTTGGGTCCCCGTGCACACGAGATCCGGCCAGGCATTGACGACCAACGCCGAAGATTTGCGCAAGCGGTGCCGCGTGGCCGCAGTTTTTTCGTTTTCTCGTGAGCGCCAACGGAGAGAAGAGCGAGGGCAACCATGGACGGAGTGACGGAAGTGTCGACCGAGGTGCAAGCGCGTCGCCGACGGCGACCCACCACCCTGCGCGACGTGGCCCAGGAGCTCGTCGAGCGACACGCGCCGGGGGGAGAGCTGCTCGCGGTGAGCGAGCTCGGGGCGGACACCGTCTCCGAAGCGGCCACCCTGAAGGCCATCGGCTACGGCCGACCCCTGCGCCTCTCGGTGCGGACGGCGGGAGGGGAGCGGGTGTCGTGGGTGCTCCACACCGCCACCGCGAACGCGTTCGGACACGATCGGCGCGCGGATCGGGTGGCTGACATGGTGCTCGCGTACGACACCTTCGGCGCCATCCCCGACCACGTGAAGGCCCTCGACGTCGGGCTGGTGGGAGAGGATGGCTCACTGGTCAGCGTGAGCCGCACCGGCGAGGCCTACCTGGTGACGACCTGGGCCGAGGGTCACATCTACGCCGACGAGCTCCGGTCGGTGGCCGAGCGTGGACGGGCCTGCGAGCGCGATTTGGATCACGCGGCGCGGCTCGGTCGCTACCTCGCGCGACTGCACCGCCCCCTCGAGCAAGCGCACGCCTACGAGCGGTCGGTGCGCGATCTGCTCGGGAGCGGGGAGGGCATCTTCGGCATCGTCGATGGGTATCCGGCCGAGGTGCCCGCGGCCCCGCCGTCGCGCCTCTGGGCGATCGAGCGACGCTGCCTCGACTGGCGCTGGCGGCTCAAGGCGAAGCCGGAGCGGCTGGTGCGGATCCACGGCGACTTCCACCCCTTCAACCTCGTGTTCGCCGACGACTCGTCGCTGTCGCTGCTCGACGCGAGCCGCGGCTCGGCGGGAGACGCCGCCGACGATCTCACCGCGCTCTCGGTGAACTACGTGTTCTTTGGGCTGCAGACCGGGACATGGCGCCACACCTTCGCGCCGCTCTGGAACGCGTTCTGGTCGAGCTATCAGGAGGACCGCCGCGACATCGACGCGGTGGCGCTGTCGCCGCCGTACTTCACGTGGCGAGCGCTGGTGCTCTCCAACCCCGCCTGGTATCCCGACATCGCGCCGAGCGTGCGCGACCGGCTGCTCACGTTCGCCGAGCGAGCCCTCGCTGCGGAGCGCTTCACGCTGGAGCTCACGGAGGAGCTCTTCCGTTGAGCGGCCGGCGCGGGGTGGTGGTGTGGCTCACCGGGCTGCCTTCGTCGGGGAAGTCGCGCCTCGCGCTGCGGGCCGCGGATGCGCTGACGGCGCGCGGCGAGCCGGCTTGTGTGCTCGACGGTGACGCGGTGCGTGCCGCGCTGCGTCCGTCACCGGGCTACGACGAGCGAGGCCGCGACGACTTCTACGCCACGTTGAGCGGGCTCGCCGCCCTGCTCGCGCAGCAGGGGCTCACCGTGCTAGTGGCGGCCACCGCGCACCGCGCTCGCTATCGGGAGGCCGCCCGCGCCGCCGCCCCGCGGTTCGTGGAGGTGTTCGTCGACGTGCCTCTCGCGGTGTGTCGCGAGCGCGACAGTAAGGGCCTCTACGCGCGCGCGGAGGAGGGAAGCGTCACCCAGATGCCGGGGGTGGCCTTCGACTACGAGGCGCCCCTGGCCCCCGACGTCGTCGCCCGCGGCGGCGAGGACGCCGACGCGTGTCGAGCGATCGTGGCGCTCGTCGCCTCCCGCTGAGGGCCGCGGAGCGCGTGCCACGAGGCGCTGCCGACGGCGTCACGCGGGGGTGGGGTGCGGAGCGTCGCGCTCCCGTCCGCCCGCGACGCTGGGCGTCGTGCCGGAGAGAGGGCGCAGGGGGCGTCGCGCTTCAGGCCAGGGAGTCAACATCGGACGGGGACCCGACGTTGGAGTAGCGCTTTGCTGGAGGTTGGCGCTGTTGCGAGGAATCGAGAGGTGCGCGACGCCCCCGCACTCAGGGTTTAGCAACTCGTGTGCCTTCGTATCGTCTCGATCTCGCGTGGGCCACGTCGCACGTTCTGCAGCTTCTCGGCGCACGCCCGCAACCGTTGCGCTCGGCGCTCGCGCACGTCCGGAGCGTGCGAGGCGGAGGAGAGCCACCGGTCAGTCTCGGAGCTTGCGAAGATCGACGTACTCGAGCTCCACGCGCTCGCCGAGGGGGACGAGCGACTTGCCGGCCCGGAGCGCGCGCAGGATGTCGGTCGCGGTCACGATGCCCGCGAGGTGGCCGAGATCGTCGATGACCACCACGCGATGGATCGCCTCGTCCACCATCAGCTGCACGGCGAGGAACGCCGGATCGGTGGCGCGCACCGCGTAGACCACGGGCGTCATCACCTTCTCCACCCGCACCTCGAGCTCTTTGCGGGTGTCCATCAGATCCGTCTTCGACACGACCCCCGCGATCTGGCCGCCCTTGAGCACCGGCGCGCCACCGATCTGCCGCTCGGTGAGCGTGGTGGCCGCTTCGAACACGGTGGCGGTGGCCTCCACGGTGTGCACGTCGCTGGTCATGATGTCCGCGACACGCACGATGCTGGCGAGGGCCGTCTTGGTCGTCATGGTGAGGTCGCAGCGGGGGGTTGGGCCCCCGACCGGAACGCGGGGGGCCCGTGCGCAGCGTGGGGGGTGGAGGGTGCGGAAGCACCCTCCAGAAAATACAGTCTCAGCGATCGGGGATGTTCGTGAGGCTGGCGACCGCGGTCGGGCCCCCCAGATCCTCGATGCTGTCGTAGAGGAGCTGCGCCACGTAGTCGAAGTTGTGCGCCCACGCACCAGGCTCCTTCTGGAAGATCTGGTAGTTGTGCGCCGCCTTCATGAGCGCCGGGGTCCACGCGTTGAAGCGGTTGGAGCTGCCCACCTCGAGGCCGTCGCACACGCCGTTGTCGTTGGTGTCGCGGAACCAGTACGGGTGCGTGTCCTTGTCGTAGCAGGGCTTGATGCCCGTCGCCGCGGCGCGGAACTCGGCGTAGAGCAGGGTCGCGAGGCCGTAGAGCTCGTCGTGCAGCGACTCGGTCGCGTTCCCGTCGCCGTCGTAGTCGAGCGTGTGGTTCGTGCGCACCATGCTGATCGGGGTGGGGAAGTGGCAGCCGTTGGTGCAGTCGGTGTTGTTCTGGATGAGGAACGTGTGGTTCGTGTTCACCGGGTTGTGGCAGTTCACACAGCGGCCGTGGGTGGTCCACTCGCCTGCGTACACCTTGCCGGGCTTCTCCGAGTATTCGTAGCCCACCTTCGCCTCGGTGCCCTTCTTCACGCCCGAGGCGGGGAGATAGTGCACGTTGCGGAAGCCGAGGCTGTTCGCCGCGATGGCGTCGTCGATGGTCTTCTTCGACTCGCGCCCGGCGTGGCAGGTGCCGCAGACGTTGGCGAGCTGGCCCGGATCGCTCACCACCGTTCCGCCGGGGTAAGTGACGCTGTTCACCGTGAGCACGTCCCAGTTGGGGGCGTAGCTGTCGTGGCAGGTGGCGCAGTCGAGCCCGTTGTCTGGCTCGTCCACGGCGATGCTGACGCCGTGCTTCACGTAGAAGCGGAAACCTTCCGAGCCGGAGTGGCAGCGGGAGCAGCTCGCCGTCACCTCTTCGTTGGCGTCCCAGCGTCGCGCCGCCTGAGACGCGCCGTTGAAGTGGCCGCTGTCGTTTCGGACCGCGTTGGCCATGTCGATCGGCGTGGTGAGCGCGGAGTTCAGATCCGAGATCGAGTCGAACAACAGCTGGATGATGTACTTGCCGTTGTGGGCGTAGCCGCCTGGATCCTTCGTGCCCACCTGGAAGTTGTAGGTGGCGCGCAGCAGGCGCGCGGTGAACGTCGCGAGGCGGTTCCCGAAGTTGGCCTCGTTCGCCTCGCAGGTGCCGTTCTCGTTGGTGTCCTTGAAGAAGTAGGGGTACGCGAGCTCGTCGTAGCAGACGGCGCCGAGGCCCGTCGCCACCGTGTACGCCTGGATGGCGCTCAGGAGCTTCTGCCGTAGGCCCTGGATCTCGTAGTAGATGCCCTCCACGAGGTTGCCGTCGCCGTCGTAGTCCTGGCCGAGCGACGCGATCATGCGGATGTCTTTGAGGTCGTCGACGTTCGCGATGTTCTCGTGGCAGGTCGCACAGTCGGACACGCGCACCTCGAGGGTGTGCGGGTCGTGGCAGCCGGTGCAGCTGTCGTACTCGGGCACGTGGCGGAAGCGCCAGTCGTACACCTCGCCCTCGTACTGGTAGCCGCCGCGTACGCGGCCCGCGTTGATGGTGGCCGCGGCCGCGTAGTAGTGGATGTTCTGGAAGCTCAGGTTCGTCGTGAGCTCGTCGTCGCTCCCCACGGCGGCGGCGACGATCGCGTCTTGTACGTCGTCGCCGGAGGCGCGGCCTTGGTGGCACACCATGCAGCGCGCCTCGGGGCCGAGATCGTCCACGACCGCGTCGGAGGGGAAGGTCACCTCCGAGAGCGCGTTGGCGGCGGGGTTGTGACACGCCTCGCACGTGACCACGGTGCCCACCGGGGCCGCGGCGTCCACGATGCCGGCGGCGCTCCCGTCCTGGCCGAGGTAGTCGAGGTAGCCGGGGGTGGAGTGGCAGCGGGCACATGTCGTCGGGATCTCCGGCGGATCGTCGCCGTTCCAGTGGGTGAACGCCGCCGCGTTGTGATCGGCGTGACCCGAGGACAACCACTCGTCGTAGTGCGGCACCTCGTAGGCCACCGACACGGTGAGCGTGCCCGCTTCGCCGCTGTCGGCCCCGGTCGCGGTGATGGTCGCCTCGCCGGGGTAGACGCCGGTCACCATCCCGTCGGCGTTCACCGTCGCGACCGTCTCGTCGCTGCTCTGCCACGCGTAGCCGCTGTCGTCGGCGCCCTTGGTCGTCGCCGTGAGCGGCACGCTCGCCCCCACCTGTACGAAGGGGTTGCCGCTGACGGTCACCACCACCGTGGGGTCCGTGTCTTGGGCCACCACCACCACCACGTGATCGGCGCTCTTGCCCGAGTCGACGCCGGTGGCGGTGATGAGGGCCTCGCCGGGGGCGACGCCGGTGACGGTGCCCGCCTCGTCGACGGTGGCGACTGCGCCCTGCGACGTCGACCAGAGGTAGCCGGTGTCGTCGGCGCCGACGGTGGCGGCCGACACGGCAATGCTTTCACCGACGCGCAATTGGTGCGCGCCGCTCAGCGTCACCGCGACCGTCGAGGGGGGCGCGGTGGTCTCGTCGTCGCCGCATACGGTGACGGCCAAGATCAACGACAGGAGCGCGAGGAGCTGTGTCCAGCGAGTATTTCGATGCATGGCTTTGTCCGAGGTGGGGTTGCTCGTTGCGGGGGGATGCACAACGCGCGGCACTTGGTGAGGGCCGGATTGCATGGGCCGTGCCGCGGGGCGCGTCCGGGCGCGCCGAGGTGAGCACGCTCCGAGCTTGGAAGCGGTCAGAGATCGACGATCCCGTTCACGTGAGTGCTTGGATCCAAAATCTGGAGCGGGAAGCCGATGTTCGGGTGGCAGTCACCGCAGAAGAGCGGCCCGGAAGGATGGGGAGGAGGAGGTGGCAGCCCGTGGCAGCTATTGCACTGAGCCTGTGTGCCGTCGGTCAGCGTCCACAAGGGTTCTGTCATAAGACCCCCACTCTCGTGCCCTAACACGAAACGGTCGCCGTGACAGTAGGTGTCGGCGCAGCTCGCCCCATCGAACGAGGGAGAGGCCCCGAACGCACGCGCCACACCGGAGAAACGGAGCTCTGCCGGGGTGAACGTGTCGATGTGACCGGTCGCGAGGACCTCGCTCGGGACCCGGTGACACTCCTCGCACGGCACCGCCCGCGAGGTGTCGGTGCCTTCGACGTGGATCCGATGGGCCCCCACCCCGCGGAAGCTCGTGTCGACGTTCCCCGCGAGATCGGCGGGAGGGGCGGCGCTCGTGGCGTCGCCGTGGCAGGCGTTGCACGCGAGGGGCAAGTCTACGTCCACCACCCCGTCCACGTGCCGGAACGGCGCGACGATGCTGCCCATGTCGTCGATCACCGCGCCGTGGCAGAGCGAGCACTCCAACATCTGCGGATGCGGCGCCGCGGGCGGGTTGCCGTGGCAGCTGTCGCAGCCGAGCGGGGTCGGGTCCGTCCAGAGCGGCGAGGAGGGGCCGTGGCACCAGCTGTCGCTGCAGACGCGGTCGTCGCGCGAGTAGGCCGTCTCGTTGCCGCCGGTGAGGGCCACCCCGCCGAAGATCACCTCGGCGAGGCCGTCGCCGTCGAGGTGACCTACGTCGCCGACGGTCGCGGGCACCACGTGGCAGCCCTCGCAGGGGACGGGCGCGCCCGCGAGTCCGCCGCTCAGATGCGTCTCGTGGGCGCCCACGCCGAGGCTCGAGGGGGTGGTGGCCCCCGCGAGATCGGGGGGCGGAGCGCCGAGGTCCCCAGTGCCGTGGCAGGTGTCGCAGCGCTCGTCCACGTCGACCACGCCGTCGATGTGGCGCTCCACGGCGATGATCGCGCCGCTCGCGTCGACCACCTCCCCGTGGCAGAGGTGGCAGGCGTCGCTCGCGGGGTGGGGCGGCGGCGGTGGCGCGCCATGGCAAGAGGCGCAGCGCAGGCGCGGCTCGTTCGACGGGATCCAGCTAGGCGTCGTGGCGAGGTGGCAGTAGGTGTCGGAGCAGCGCTGCGCGTCGGCGTCGTAGCGGGGGGCGCGCTCGCCGAAGGCGGCGCGGGGACCGAAGGTGACCTCGGCAGGGAGCAGGCTGTCGATGTGACCGGGGCTCTCGGTCTCGGCGGGCACCACGTGGCACTCCTCGCACGCCACGCCCCCGTGGACCTCGTTGGGCGTGAGGTGGATGGCGTGGGCTCCGATGCCCGGTGAGAGCGGATCGGTGCGCCCGGCCACGTCGAAGGGCGGCGCCGACTGCAAGAGCTCGGAGCCGGGGCGGGTGGGCGAGCCGTGGCAGGTGGTGCAGTTCGACGTGTGTCGCGGCGCGGGGCGCTCGCGAGGCTCGAGGCAGCCGGTGGACTGCGACACCAGCGCGACGGACACCAAGACCAGCGTCCACAGGGCGAGGGACCGGTCACGGGACATGGCAGTAGCTGCACATGGTGTCGCTCGGTGAGCGCAAGCTGCGCCAACCGGTGGGGTGGGGGTTGCCGCCTGGGCCGCCCACTTTGTGGCAGTGGATGCAGTTGGTGGCGGGGCCCGCCTCGTGGCAGCTCGCGCAGGCGAGGATGTCGCGGCGGGCAGCGCGGCCGTGGAAGTCGGGGGAGCTGGTGTCGGGGCCGATCCAGCCGAGCGGGTGCGGGTTGAGGGTGCCCACGCGGTTGGCGCTGATGCCGCGGCCGACGTGGCAGCTGTCGCACGTGTTCACGGTGTGACAGCGGAGGCAGGTGGCGCCGCGCTGCCGCGCCTCGACGGAGTGGCGCATCACGAAGTCGGCGCGGTGCACGAGCGGACGATCGGGACGATCCGAGAACACCGTGGCGAGGCGCACCGGCTGGGCCGTGTCGTGACAACGGAGGCAGTCGCTCTGGGAGTGGCACTGTTCGCACACCCCCTCGTGGCGTGTGGCGGCGATCCCGTGGTGGCGGAGGAACGGCTCGTCGTGGCGCAGGAACGTCTCGGGCACGAGCTTGCGCAGATCTTGGCGCGCGTGGCAGCTGTTGCACGCGTTGGCCTCGAGGCCTTCGTCGTGGCACGAGAGGCACTTCTTCATCGGGGGGAACACCTTGCCAGAGACGCCATCCTCGGTGATCCCGCTGTGGCACGGGACGCACTGGCCCTTGAGGGTGGAGCCCTCGAGGTGTCGCTTGTGCGAGTAGATGATCGGCGTGCGATGCTGCGACGCGCTCCGCACCCGGGTGAGCAGCTCCTCGGCGCGCTCCTGGTGACAGCTGCTGCAAGCGTCGCGTTGTGGGCTCGGGTCGCCGTCGTCGCGCACGCCAGCGTGGCAGCTGAGGCAGGTGGGGCACTCGGGCTGCCCCTCGCCGCCGCAGGCTTTGGCGGTGAGGTGCACCTTGTGGGGGAAGCCTGGCTTCATCACCTCCTCGCAGCCGAGGAGCGGCGCGAGGGCGGCCAACGCGAGCACGAGCCACAACAGCCGCTTCACCGCGCACCTCCTTCGAGGGTGACGCTCACCCGCGCCGTGCCCTGGGCGTCGACGAGCGCGTAGGGGGACCGCGCCACCGAGCTCGCGAGCATCGCCTCGACGTACTCGTTGAAGCGATGGGCGGCGCTGAGCACGCCCACGATAGAGGCCGAGAAGTCTTGGATGGGCTCGTCGTAGAGGTAGAGGAAGGCGTCCGCCACCAGCCGCAGATCGGTGACCGGCGACACCGAGACCCATCCGCGGACGCCGTGGTAGCCGTTCTGTGACTCCTCCACCCGTCGATAGCCCACGCTCGCGGACACGGGGGTGGGCCCGTCCCTCGTCACCCGCACGTTGCCCCCGGCCCGCGCCCCCCAGCTGCCGTCGTCGAAGCGCAGCCCGTAGCCGAAGCCTCCGAGGCGGAGCCACGTCGCCACGCGCACGTCGCCCTCGAGGCCCCACTCGTCGAAGGCCTCGGTGGAGAACACGCTCAGCACCGACTGCCGCGACAAGAGCAGCGCCGGCGACAGGTGCTGGTAGCCGGCACGGAACGACAGGTCTTGGGTGGGGTACACGTCGAGCCCGAGGCGCACGTCCGCGAGCTCGGCCGAGTCGACGTCGAGGATGGCCTGGCCGCTCCACGTCATCTCGTCGATGGGCGTGAGCGCGAGATCGACGGCGGCGTTGCGGCGATCGAGGCCTCCCGCCGCGCGCTGCTCGTGGAACGAGGCGCCGGCCACCACCTTCGAGGGGTGGGTGACGTAGACCCGACCCCCGGTGAGCCAGCTCTCTTCGCGGGCTGGCTCGGCGAGCGCGGCAGGGTCGCGCAGCAGGCTGTCGGCGGCGGAGCCGAGCTGGTGATAGCCGGGCCGCGCGTTCCAGCGCGGGAGCACGGCGAAGCCACCGTAGCCTTCGAGGCCGAGCTCGGTGCGCAGGCTGCCGCCGGGCAGGCTCGTCCGGAGGGCACCGGAGGCCCCGTCGAAGTGGGCGTAGCGGGCGGCGCCGCCGGTCTGCACCTGGCGGCCGAAGCGGAGGTAGCCATGACGGAACCGCTGGCGGGCGTTGGCCACGTGCACGTCGCCATCGACGCGCCCCGAGCCGGGCTCGGCGAGCTCGAGGTTGCCCCACGCGGCGAGCTCGACGTCGAGGCTGTCGCGCTGCCAGGGCGCGTCCACGTCGTCCACCCGGAGGAGCGCGTAGTGATAGAGCGGCACCGCCATGTCGCCCGCGACGAGCGCGCCGTTCGCGTCGGGGAAGGCCTGTCGGCGAAAGAGCTGGCTGACCACGTCGACGCTCGCGCGATAGCTGATGACGTCGGTGTCCGCCGCGGGGAGCGGCTCGGCCTGGGGGGCCGCGCTCGCGAGGACCACCGCCCCGCCAAAGAGCGCTGCCGCTGTCCGTCTCACCCCTCGTTCCCTTGTTGTGTGTCGAGGCCCTCCACCTTGGCGTCCTCGAGCAGCACATCATAGCGATAACCGCTCCCGAGATCCTTGTTTCGGACCAACACGCCTTCGAGCACCACGGTCTGCCCGATGGTTGGCTCCACCGCCGTGGTCACCACCAGATCGTGATCCCCGCGCGCGGCGTCGCCCGTGCCGTCTTGCACGTGGAGCCAGGTGCGTCCGAGGATGTTCGGCATCGATTTGACGACCTTGGCGCGGAGCTTCACCGTCTTGCCCTCCAGCGTCTCGGCCTGGGCGAAGATCTCGGCGACGCTCAACCCGCCGTCGAGCTTCTCCACCTTGACCGAGCCTGCGCCGTCGCCAGGGTGAGGGGCGGCGCCTTCGAGCGGCGGATGTCCGGGGGGGAGCCCGTCGGCTCCGTGCGGATCGCTCGGCGCGCCGTCGATCGGCGGATGACCGGGAGGCAGCGGGCCGCCATAGGGGTCGTCGCCGTGGGGGTCGTGCACGACCGGGGCGCCGGGGGTGGGGCTGGCCACCGTGTCGGGGCGCGCTGCGGGGCGGTCGTCGTCGGGGCGACCGATCAGCACTGCGGCCACCGCCGCCGCGACCAGGATCGCGCCGATGATCAGCCCCTGAGCGTTGCGCTCGGTGGGCTTCGCGGGTTCGGCCGGCTCGCTGCGCGGGGCCGGCTCCGGACGCTCGGCGGGCTCCGAATGCACGTCGCGCTCCGACCGCTCGGCGCGCGGCGAGCGCGCCTTGCCCGAGGCCGTTTTTCGCAGATGTTGCGCGGTGGCGGTTTGTTTCTTCATCTCAGGTCGAGACCCTTCACTTGAACAGGTGGCAGCTCGCGCAGCGCGGCGACTCTGGCTTGTGGTTCTGCATGTCGAGGTGACACGGGCTGGTGCAGGCTGCGCGCTCGTCGGTGTACGCGCGTCGATGGGTGGCGTGACAGGTAGCACAACCCTGATGTTTCGGAACCTGATGCAGCCCGCCGAGCTTGCTCGTCGCGTGACAGCTCTGACAGCTCGCCGCGAAGGTGACGCCTTTCTTGTCGTGGGCGCTGTGGCACGTGGCGCAGCCGCCCTGCACCGCGGCGTGCGGAGCCGAGAGCTTGTCGCTGTGGCACGTCGTGCAGGTCTTGGTGACGTTGCCGGCGTGGGCGTCGTGGCAGCTCGCGCAGGCGCGATGGCCGCTCGGGGCGCGCTTCTGTTGCTCCGCGTGGCAGCCGTCACACCCCTTCACGACCCCGCCGCCGTGCGGCTCGTGGCAGTTGCTGCAGGGGTTGTGCTTGATGATCATGCGCGACGCGAGTTGGGCGTGACAACCGGCGGTGGCGCAGTTGTTCGTGGTGCCTGGCCGGTGGGGGAGGCCCGAGTGGCAGCTCCCGCACGCGCCGTGTTGGGCGATCTTGGCCGTCGCTCCCACGGCGCCGGCGTGGCACTGCTTGCAGAAGTCGCGCTGAGCCGGCGTGCCGTTCTGGGCCGCCACCACGAACTGGTGCGGCGTGTGGCAGTCTTTGCAGCCCTTGCCGCCGTGGAAAGCGGTCTCGGTGGCCGCGGCTTGATGGCAGTTGGTGCAGGCCCGCGCGGGCGAGGTCTGTCCGAGCGGGGGGTGCGGGTCGTGACACGTCGAGCACACCTCCCCCACCTTGGGTTTGGGGTGGTTGGTGCTCTTCTGCGTGTGGCAGCTCACGCAGGCCCTGGTGATGGCGCCGTTCACGTCGTGGGGGCGGTGGCAGCTCTCGCAGTTGGCGTGGGCCGCGACGCGCCCCCCGCCGATCACCGGCGTGTCCTGATGACACTCCCGGCATGGCACCGCCTTCGCCTTCTCGTAGGCGTGGGGGCGGTGGCAGCCGGTGCACTCGGTGTGGCCCTCGAACAGCGCGGAGGCAGGCACGATGGGCTGCTCCACGGCGTGACAGGGTTGGCACGAAGCGCGCGCGTGGAGGGCCTGTTCGTGTTGGTTCTGGTGGCAGGTCGCGCACACCTCGCCGGCCGTCTTGCCGGTGGCGGCGTGGGTGGTGCTGATGTCGTCGTGGCACTCGCTGCACTCGGAGGGCTTGGCCTGTTGGCCAGGGCCGGCGTGCGGTTGATGGCAGCTCTGGCAGGTGCTGCGCTTGTGGATCACCACCGCCGGGGTCTCACCCTGCGCCTCGGCGTGGCAGCGCATGCAGTCCCAGGCCCTCACCTCCACCTCTTGCTCGGGGGCGAGCACGAACTGGTGACACTGCAGGCAGTCGCTCGGGGCGTCGGCGCCGAGGTGCTCGCGAGCCTGCGCGAGGGCGTGCTCGATCTGCGCCTCCTTCTCGTGGCACTCCCCGACGCACGACTTGGCGGTGGGCCGATCGATCTCCTTGCCCGAGATGTCGTGACAGGCGGAGCAGGCCACCTTGTGCTCGAGCACGTGGACGCGGTGCCCGATCACGTCGCGGGCCGCTTGCCACGTGGCGCCCACGTGCACGCCCGGTCCGCGGTCTTCCTCCTCGAAACAGGCGGCGAGCGCGAGCGCGCCGAGCGCCGCGCCCAAGAGCAGCCACAAGCGCAGACGGGCGCGAAGCGAGGCCATCGGGGTCGGGCCTAGCAAGGGTCGAGCCGACGAAGGCGGTGGCGTCGTGGAACGAATCTTGTTAGCCACGTTCCTCGTGGATCATCCGATCACGTGGTTGGGGTACTTGTGCGTGGCGTGTGCCCTCGGCGCGCTGGCGATCATCTTCCGGCACCTGTGGAAGAAACCACGCCTCGACTTCGCCAACAAGCTGTGGCTGTTCGCCGGCCTCGGTCTGCTCCCGGGGATGAGCGCGACGACCAGCACGGTCACCGGCATGCAGGCCACCACCGAGCGCCACTTCTGCGGCTCGTGCCACACGATGGACCTCTACGTGGCCGACGCCAGCGATCCGATGAGCCAGTCGCTCGCGGCCCGTCACGGGCGCAACCCCTTCTTCGGGGATAGGAACTGCTACGTCTGTCACGCCGACTACGGGATGCTCGGCTACCCGATGACCAAGCTCAACGGGATGCGGCACGTGTACGAGTACTACATCGGCGGGTGGAAGGAGCTCTCGATGGACGAAGCGATGAGCAAGATCCACCTGCGAAAGCCCTACGACAACACCAACTGCCGTCAGTGCCACACCGGCACCCTCGCCGACTGGGGCTCGGTGCCGGAGCACGTGGCCCTCGAGGAAGAGCTCCGCGACAACACGGTGAGCTGTGCCAGCGCCGGGTGCCATGGCTACGCCCATCCGTTTACCAAGGTGGATGGAGCCGCGGCAACTGGCTTGCCGAAATCGGCGACCGGCTCGGACAGCCCCGACCGCGACACGACCCAGGCGCTGCCAAGCGCGGCGGCCGACAAGGTCCGCGCCGCCAAGAGCGCCGAGGCCGCGGAGCACGAGGCCGCCGAGGAGGCCGAGCGGCGGCGTCTCGAGGCAGAGAAGGCGGCGGCCAAAGAGGCCGCCCAAGATCGCACGCGCCCCAAGGACAGCGGAGCCCCCGCGCCGAGCACTCCTCCGAGAAAGACCCCATGATCCGCAAGCTCCTCAAGCGCTTTACCATCGGCTCGCTCGTCCGCGTGGCGTGTTATCTGGCGATCGTCTCGCTCTTGTTGATGATGTGGTCGGTGTTGCACGCGGCCGCGCTCCCCGTCGTGCTCGGCATGAGCGTGGGCCAGGGGATCGGCGTCATCGCCTTCTTGTGCTTCGCGGGCGCCGTGCTCGCCGACGCGCGCCGCGCGAGCGCGGTGGAGCCCGCGCCCGATTCGCGCACCAGCCTCTCCGGTCGCCGCCGCGACTCGAAGCCGTAGCGCGCGGGGGGCCGCGCGAGAACGCGCAGCTCGATGGGGAGCGGTGTCAGTCGGCGAGCGGATCGAAGTCGATCGCCCCAGGGGAGAGCGCGCAGCCCAGGCTCCGCCGAAACGTGGACGGATCGGCCGCGTCGCTCGGGCACGATAGCGCGCGGGCGCGCGTCGCCGGCTCAGCCGTGGCGCTGTGAGAAGTGGTGGAGGAGCTGGCGCACTTCGCCGAGGGTGTGCATCACGTGCTGATCGGTGGTCTGGCTCCGGGCCGCGGTCTGGGCGAGGGGGATCACCGCGTGCTCCACCAGGTTGAGGTGCTGCTTGAGCAGCGCCTGCACCTCGAGCTCGTGCTCGGTGAAGGCCTCCTGCGCCTTTCGCGCGGTGGTGTTGGCGTAGGTCTGGGCCACGAACGCGAGCGACTCGCGGATCGCGTCGAGCTGGGCCGCCAGCTTGTCGACCTGGGCGTTCACCGCGCCCGCACCGAGAGCCCCGCCTGGCGGCGCGAGCTGGGTGGGGGCCACCGCCGCGGTGGGCGACGCCGCCGGCGCCTCGGGCGGGGGCACGTCGGTCTTGCGCTTGCCCTTGGGGGCTTCCTTCTTCATCTCCTCCATCGCGTTCTCGATCGCGATGCGGATGAAGCCGAGCTGGCCGGCGAGGCTGCGGATCGCCTTCTCGGTGGCCTTCGCGCCGCCACCCCCTTCGAGCGCCTTCTTGATGCCGGTGAGATCTTCGCTCAGGCCGCTGAGCGTGCCGGTCACCCGCGACACGGGATCGTCGGCGGAGCCGCCCATGCGCTTGTGGCGCACGTACTCCTCCTTGATCGCGGTCCAGCGCTCGAGCTGCGCCTCGGTCATGTTGTTGCGAATCTCGGCGAGCTTGAGCAGGTTGGCTTCGGCTCCGGTGGTGAGCGTCTGCGACTCGCCGAGGTAGTGATCCACGATGAGCGCCTCCACCTCGCCCTCGTTCATCGCGCTCACTATCTTCTCCGCGAGCCGGTTCATGTTCCGGTAGCTGCCCTGCAGCTTGAACGGGGGCTCGGTGCGGAAGCGGTCGTCCTGCGAGGCCGACTCGATGTACATCTGGTTCACGCGCAAGATGGTCTCCTGCGCTCGGAACATGTGCGCGAGCACGGTCTTGATCTCGGTGAGCTCCACCGCGCTGTAGCCGTGTTTCAGATCGCTGGTCGGGATCTCCTCTCCCCGCGCCATCCCGATGAGCTTGTACACGTCGGCCTGCTCGCGGGTGGCGAGCGGCTGGAGCGTGGGGTTCGACGTGAGCGCGTTCTCGATGTAGCTGAGCGCGAACACGTCGTCCTTGCCCTCGAGGATGTCGCCGAGGTTGTAGGTGTCGGCGCGGTTCGCGAGCATGTCGGGGATGGTGAACTTGTCACCGCTCTCGGTGTAGGGGTTGCCCGCCATCACCACGCAAAACTTCTTCCCGCGCATGTCGTAGGTGCGCGTTCGGCCGCGCCACACGCCCTCGATGCGGCGCTGGGCGTCGCAGAGGCTGATGAACTTCTGCAAGAGCTCGGGGTGGGTGTGCTGGATGTCGTCGAGATAGAGCATCACGTTGTTGCCCATCTCGAAGGCGAGGTTGATCTTCTCCACCTCTTGGCGCGCGGTGGCGTTGGGCGCCTCCCCTGGATCGAGCGACACCACCGAGTGACCGAGGGCCGGCCCGTTGATCTTCATGAACACCAACCCGAGGCGGTTGGCGATGTACTCCATGATCGTGGTCTTGCCGTAGCCGGGAGGCGACACGAGGAGGAGCAGGCCCATCAGATCGGTACGTTTCGCGTCGCCGGCCGCGCCCATCTGCTTGGCCAGGTTGTCGCCGATGAGGGGCAGGTACACCTCGTTGATGAGGCGGTTGCGCACGAAGGAGGTCATCACCTTCGGCATGAACTCGTCGATGCGTAGGCGGTGCCGCTCGTTCTCGAGGATCTCGTGGCGCAGCTTCCGATACTCGCGGTAGGCGGGCACCTCGATCTCGGCGAAGTGGCCCAAGCGCGCCAGGAACTCGTCGATGCGGAGCTTCAGCTTCTGGCCCTCGATGCGGCGGTGCTGCCCGAGCAGGCCGGTCACCTCCACGTCGGCGATGGCTCCCGACGGCTCTCGGTGCAGCTGCTTGTCGCAGAGCATCGCCGCCGTCTCCGGGGCGAGGTAGGTCTTGCCTCGTCGCTCCGGGTCGGCCGCGAGGAAGGCGTCCACCCAGGCCTTGGCGAGGCGGAAGCGCTCTTCGAGGTCGCCCTCGAGGGCCCGCATGTCGTCGTCGAACGAGCGGCGGTCGCCGTGCAGATCGATGTGGCGCAAGAGGTCGTCTTGGAGCGCCTTGGCCTCGGCGCTGGTGGCGAACTTGGGCTCGGCGTCCACCAGCTCCTCGAACAGGTAGTCTCCGGCCAGAGCTACCTCCGAGGCGGTGAAGAACGCCCCCAGCCGGTGCTCGTTCACGAACGCGCCGACCGCCTCGGCGAGCTCACGAGCGAGGGTGGCCACCGCGTCGCTGTGGCCGAGGCTTTTGCGGAGGCGCCCGAGGCTCTTGGCCTGCAGGTGCCAGCGCTTCTTGTCGTCGCTCGGCGGGCTGTGATCCCAGAACATCGCTCCGAGCGCGCGCGGCGCGGGCGGAAACCGCAACAGCCCCGCCGCCTCGCGCACGTGGATGAGCTTCTCGAGGATGAGCGCGGTGTCCGCGTCGTGCAGGCCCCGATCGTAGCCTTCGTCGTAGCGATCTTGCGTGTAGCGCCGCGCGAGCTCGACCAGCGTGTTCTCGCGGAGGTGCTCGTGCAGCTTGCTCACCGACAAGCCGCCCACACCGGCCACCGCGTCCTCGAGGATGCAGAAGGCGAGATACTCGCCGCGATAGACGTCGTCGTTCTCGCTCACCAGCGTCTGCGACCAGAAGCGCTGCGTGGCGGCGAAGCGCTCGTCTTCCACCGGTGCGTGGTAGTCGGTGCCCGACATGTGGAGCGTCATCGCTCCGTCGCGCGGCACCATCGACATCTCGAGCTTCTGCGTGTTGACGCTGAAGAGGTGCTTGCCGAGCTTGATGAGGTTGTCGCCCTCGGTGAAGAGCTCGAGCTTGTCGCGCAGGCCACGGAGGGCGTCCTGGCGCGCCGTCTTGAGCTTGGCGAGGTAGCCGTCGGCCTTCACGCTGTCGCCGAGCTCGGCGAGCTGGTCGCACAGCTGGCGAACCTTCATCACCATCGCGTCGGAGGCGAAGTAGGCGTTGAGCTCGTCGGCGTCCTTCATCGCTCGGCCGCGGCGCGCGACGCCCTCGAGGATGCGATCGGCGGCCGAGCCGATGTTGGCGATGCGGCGTTGGCGCTCGTCGACGAGCTGCTGCTTCTTCGCGTTGAACGCGTCGAAGATCTCCTCGCGCTTCTGCGTGAGCTCACCGAGGTATTCGTCGAACTCGCTGAAGCGGCTCTCGAGCTCCTCGAGCTGCACCATCAAACGCGACAGCTGCTCGTCGCACTTCTCCGGGGTGTCGCACACGGCGAGCGCGCTCGACACGCTCTGCCCGAGCACCGCGAACTGCGCCGCGAACTCGGCCTTGCCCTCGAAGACCAAGAGCTCCTTGCGCCGCCCTTCGATGGTGGCCCGGGTGCGGTTGAGCTGGCCGAAGACCTCACTGATCCCTTCGAGGATCTTCGTGCGCTGGGTGGCGTCCTCGATCTGCAGGTTGGCCACCACCTCGCTCAACAGATCGAGGCCCTCGGCGGTGACGTCGACCTTCCTCTTGAGGGGGAGCACGTCGGCGACCTTCTCGACCGAGCCGAGCATGCCCACCGTCGCCTCGAGATCGCTGATGAGCGGGGCGAGGGCCTCCTCCTTCAACAGGAAGGCCACGCAGTCGCGGCTCACCTCGTCGAACCGCTCCACCGTCTTGTCCTCGAGCGCCTGGAGCTTCCCGAGATCCATGTAGCGCATTTCGCGCAGGGTGATGATGTGTCCCCGGAGACCGCGCAGCGTGGTGAGGGCCTCGAGAAAGGGGTCTACGCGCTTGAAGTGCTCGGTGCGCATGTCGCGCGTCGCCTCGGCGAACTTGTCCTCGGTGGCGGCGAGCGCTTTCTTCGCGTCTTCCCGGAACGACACCACCTTCTCGAACTCGTCGACGATGAGGTCGGCGGTGGTCGCGATCTCGTTGAGCGTGCTCTTGAGGTTGCCCACCTCCTGGTTGTCGAGCCAGAAGTAGCTGTCGATGGTGCGGGAAGTGTTGCGGATGAGATCTTCGAAGATGTGGCGGGTGGGCTCGGCGTTGTCGATGAGCCGACAGATCGAGAAGGCGTCGGAGATCCCGCGCACGAGCTCCGCGTTGCCCACGTTGGCGAGGAACGAGCCATCGGTGGGAGCCGCCGCCGCGAGCTCGGCCGACATGAACGGCGTCTGCCACACCTGCATCGGGTGAACCCGTGTGGGCTCGTTGGTCATGGCGCGGAACACCACGAGCACCCCGTCGTCGAAGAGGGAGAAGCCGTGACAGTGGATGGGCGTCTGCACCTCCTTGCGGATGAGGTTGTAGGGGAACAGCACGTAGTGGCCGTCGCTCCGCCGGTGATACACGTACATGCTGTCTTCGCCGTTGGGCGAGACGATCTTGCGCTTGAACTCGAGGCCCTCGGTGTCTTCGGCCTCGAACACCTTGTGCTCGCCGCTCTCGAGGTAGTAGCCGCCGGGGAAGATGATGCCGTGGTCTTCGGGCAGCTCCTGACAGGCGAGCCCGATCGCGTCGATGCGCACCGCGTGCTCGGTCTTCGCGTTGAACACGATGTAGCGGTGGGTCTTCTCGCGGAACGGCAGCACCTTCAGCACCACCAGCGGCCCCACCTCGGCGAACCAAAGGCCGAGATCGCTGATGCCCTGGTTGCCGTCGTCGACCGGCTCGCTGAACACCCGCCGTCCGGCCGGCGTGTTGTCTTCCACCGCCAGCCGCAGCGTGGAGTGGAGGTTACTGACGAACACCTTGTTCCGGACGTTGATGTAGCGGCCGTCGATCTGATCGTTGATGTCGGGCGTCTGCCACTCGAACTCGTGAGGCCGCGGGAACACCCAGTCGCGGTCGCCACGGTCGTCGACGTAGGTGACCTTCCCCGCCGCGTTGATCGACCACCTCAGCACCTTGATGTCTTGGTACGTGGCCCCGATCTGGAACACCGCCAGGAGCTGGGTGTCGCTGCGGCGCAGCGACAAGAGCTGGGCGTCCTTCGTGTACTTGTAGAGGGCGGTGAAGTCCTTGAGGAACTGGTCGCCAGAGAGGAAGCCGCCGAGCGTGCCGAGGCCCGCGTCGGAGCAGTCGAAGGCTCCGTCCTCCTTCTTCTTGAAGTTGTGAATCGAGAAGACGTCCCCGACCTTCGTCTCGCTCTTCAGGCCGATGAAGACGTTGTAGCCGAGGAGGAGGTAGCCCCCGATCTGCACGATGTCGCGGGGGACGCAGTTGTGCTCGGTGCGGATGCGCTCGTTGGCGACGACCTTGAGCTCGGTGCCGCCGAACACCTCGCGGCGGCGTTTGTTGAGGGCGTCGGTGCGCTTCTTGAGCTCGCGGCCCTGCTCCACGAGCCGCCGTCGGATGACCTCGTAGTTCCCCCCCTCGATGTCCGCCTGCGCCTGCTCCCCACCGGGGGCAGGCGCAACAACCGCTTCCGCCATGCAGCTTCGTCCTTCCTGTCCGCCAACCGAGGCCGGCGGCCTGCCCTCACTGCGACAGCTTGTCGATCCCGAGCTGCTTCGCCTGGGCGATCAGAGACTCGATCTTGCTCTTCTGCTCGTCGTTGGCGTTGGTGAGCATCTTGCCGAGCACGGCGCTCAGCGTGAGGTCGCGCATGTCGCGCGAGCTGAGGCCGCTCACCATCTTGCCGATGTCGTCGATGAGGTTGGCGTTGCCGCTGAGGTGGTCCTTGAGCACCGCCTGGAGCGCCTTCGAGTTGTCGAGGGTGCCGTCGATCGACTTGCCCACGGCCACCGCGTTCACGAACTTGTCGAAGAACTCGCCGTCGCCGCCGACGATGTTGATGTTCGCCTGCTCGAACGCCTTGGCCATGATCTCTGCTTGCTTGGCGGCGATGGCCACCGTCGCTTCGAGCTTCTCGAGCGCGATCTGCTTCTGAACGTCGAGCTGGAGCCGGAACTCCTCGTGCTCGCGGCCTACGCCGTCCATCGCCTTCATGGCCTCGCCCTTCTTCGCCAGACCTTCGGCTTCGGCGAGCATGAGCTTCTCGATGGCGACCGCCTCCGCCTCCTTGCCTGCCGCCTCGGCGAGCAAGCGCTCCTTGATGGCGCGCGCCTCGGCGAGCCCCATCTTCTCGGTGGCGGCCGCGTCGGCGTCCTTCACGGTGATCTGGGCCAAGCCGCGCTTCTCGATGCCGGTCGCTGCGGCGAGCTCCTTCTCGCGGATGATCTGGGCCTCGACCATGCCCTCGCGCTCCTTGACGTTCACCTCGGCGTCGCGCACTCGCACGGTGGCGAGCCCCTGCTTCTCCACCGCCGCCGCGTCGGCTTCCTTCACGCGCACGGTGGCGAGCCCGGGGGCCGCCGCCTCGGCCTGAACACCCTCGGCGAGGCGCATCTTGGCGCGCGCGTCGCGATCGGCCGCCTCGAGCTCGGCGTCGGCGAGCACCAGCCGCTGACGGGCGCGGAACTTCGCCACCTCCTCGTCGGCCTCGGCCTGTTTGATCTCCTTCACCAAGACCTCCTGGGCCTGGGCCTCGGCGCCGATGATGGTGACGTCCTTGTTGCGCTTGGCCTCGGCGTTGGCGCGGAGGTCTTTGATCGACTCCTCCTCCTGGGCCACCGTCTTCTCCACCGAGATCCGATCGCGGATCACATCGGCGATCTTCTTCTTCTTGGCCTCGATCTCCTCTTCGCGCTCGATGTCCTTCACCTGGACCTCGCGCTTGCGGCCGATCTCTTCCACGTCGCGGGCGCGCTGGACGCGCACCTCCTCCTGACCGAGCTCGCGGAGGCGCGCCTGCTCGGCCACCATCACCGCGCGCTGGCGGTTTTGCTCGGCGATCTGCGCCTCTTCCATGGCCTTCTCTTGGGCCTTCTTGGTCTTGAGCTGCTCCTCGATGGTGATGCGCTGGGCTTCGTTGCCCTCGCGCGCCTGCGACATGGCGATCTCTTTGGCCTTCTTCGCTTCGGCGTCAGCGCGTTCCTGATCGTAGCGGAAGATGGCTTCGTCGGAGGCCAGGTTCTGCTTGCCGATCTCCATGCGCTCCTGCTGCTTGAGCTCGTTGGTGGAGATGTGGCGCTTGGTGGTGATGTCGGTGATCTTTCGGATACCGTCCGCGTCGAGGATGTTCTCCGGATCGAGCATCTCGAGCGGGGTCTGCTCGAGGTAGTCGATGGCGGCGTCCTCGAGCACGTAGCCGTTGAGGTCTTCGCCGATCACCTTCACGATGGCGTCGCGGAACTGCTCGCGGTGGGTGTAGAGCTCCTCGAAGTTGAGACCCTTGCCCACGCCCTTGAGCGCCTCGGAGAACTTCGCGGTGAAGAGCTCCTCGAGCGTCTCCTGATCCGAAGCGCGGACGCAGCCGATCGCTTGGGCCACCTTGAGCACGTCTTCCACCGTCTTGTTCACCCGCACGAAGAAGGTGACCTTGATGTCGGCGCGGATGTTGTCCTTGCAGATGAGGCCTTCCTTGCCCCGCCGATCGATCTCGATGGTCTTCACCGAGATATCCATCACCTCGGCGCGGTTGATGATGGGGAGCACCACCGCTCCGGTGAAGGTGACGACCTGCTTGCTGGTGGTGTTGACGATCAGCGCTTTGCCTTGCTCGACGATGCGATAAAAGCGCGCGACCATCACGAGTATGCCGACGAGGACGATGAGCCCGATGCCGACGGCGATGATGATGAACATGGTGGTTTGATCCATCGTCGTTCCTTTGATTCCGCTATTCCCTGCGTGCCTTGGTGTTCGCTTCGTCCAACATCGCGTCGTAGGCCTCCACGATGTAGGCCTCCCGTTCGCGATCGAAATCGATGATCAGTGCGCGGTCACCGCGCTTGAGCGTCCCCGACTCGTTGCGCACCTGGATGAGCATCCCCGCTTGGCCGTCTTCGAGGATGGCCTGGCCGAACGTGTCGTCGACCGACCCGGTGCGGATGCGCACCTCCGAGCCGATGAGCTCGATCCGCCTGCGGCTCGGCTTGGTGGTGAAGACGCGCTCCATCGGCTTGGTGGCGAGGGACGCCAGTGGGAGCGAGCCCAAGAGCGAGCCGAGCAGCACCAACGTGGAGAAGAGGAAGTCGGGCAGGACGGCGCCGAGCGTGGAGGACAGGTAGGTGACGCCCACGTAGCTGAGGATCCACCCGAAGAAGGCGATGAAGCTGAACGTCACCGTCACCGGCGCGCGGCGCAAGCTGAGCGCGTTGAGGAGGCCCGACGCCGCTTCGCCCTTCGCCTCCACGCCGTCGAGCCCCTCGACGCCGGCATCGAGCGCCCCATCCGCCGCGCCCAGCGCGCCTTTCAGCGCACCGGTGGCAGCGTCCGCGCCCTTGCCCGCTGCCTCGAAGGCCCCCTTGAACGCGCCGGCCGTGGCCTCCGCGCCCGCCTTGCCCGCCGCCTCGAAGGCCCCCTTGGCAGCCCCTTCGAGCCCGCCCTTCACCGCTCCTTCGAGCGCACCGTCCGCGTCGGCGTGGAACAGATCGATGTCGAGGGCGCCGAGGATCACGAACAGCCAATACAGCACCATGAGCCCCAGGAGGCCCGTGAACACCACCGTCGGGTAGGCCAACAGTACGCTCAGGAGACTGCTCATGTGAAACGCGACGACCGTGAGACGGAGAGCGCTCCCCGCTCCCCCGCGAAACCCCCGCCCATTCGGGAACAGCCTGCGTATTCCCACCTTGGCGGTGCATCAAGCGCTCTCTGTGCCTGCAGGCACGCTGCCGTGGGTATCCCACCATGTGCTAGGGCGTGGTCGTCGTCTGAGGTGGAATCGGTCGAGCCTTGGGGGCGTCGGTGGCCTACGCGAGGAGGCGGCGCCGCCCCCTCCCGCGGGTCTCCGCGCTGGTGAGTGGGAAAGAGATGTTCGGCCGCCGTCGCTTGGCAACCGGAATCGTCCGATTCTCCGAGCGCGAGGCCCAGCGCCCGATCCAAGGATGGCTTCGGGGTGCCTTCTCTCGAGGCTCAGCGCGCCGCCTCGAGAGGCGTCCCCGACCGCGTCGCCGGCGCCTCGAGCTCCTGATCGATCGTGCGGACGGTCGCGCTCACCGCAGCGCCGAGATAGCGGACGCGGCCCTCGAGCGACGCCGTCGCCGGGGCCTGCGGGAGGGTGACCGCGCGGTCCTCCCGGTGGGGCGCCGACAACGTGGCGAACAGGGTGACGGGCTTCCGCTTCCGGATCACCTGAACCAGGAGCAGGTCACCCACGAAGA
>CAYOAL010000001.1:0-180775 GCA_964401935.1 uncultured Polyangiaceae bacterium | reverse complement strand
TCACACTCGACGTTGGGCACCGGCGCGACGCCGTCGGTGCACTGGGCGAAGCACCAGTTGTTGTCGCAGCGCAGGGTGGTGTCGCGGCAGACATCGTCGCCCTCCTGGCACACCACCTTGCACACGGCTTCCGGTTTGCAGTCGAGCGTCGCGTCGCGGCACGCGTCGTCGCCGTTGCAGAAGAGATTGCACTGGAAGGCGTCGGGACACGCGATGGTGGTGCCGCGGCAGCCGCCGTTCACGCAGCTCACGTTGCAGTAGAGGCCCGTGGGGCAGGTGATGGTCTCGCCCTCGCAGCTGTCGCCATCGCCGTCACAGCTGAAGGTGCAGATGCCCGCGTTGCAGCTGTCGCAGATCGGATCGCAGCTGTCGATGGGGACCACCTGACTCGAGCAGATCGGCGGAGGGGCCTCGCCGCCCATGCCCCCCTGCGAAGGCGTGAGCCCGCTGCCGCCCGCGCCCGGGCCGGGTCCTGGTCCGGGGCCGTTGGCCCCCTGGGACGCGCCGCCGCTCGCTGGGGGGCTCTCGCTGAACAGGGCGTCGCCGTTCGCGCAACCCACGGCCACCGCGACCCCCCCCACCACTGCCCACGCCCTGCGCATGCTGTCGAGCGTATCGCGCGGGGGGGGCGCTCGCTACTGGCGCACGACGTCGTGGGCGACGTGGGCGGGGGGGCCGTCGGCGAGGTAGGCGTCCACCATCATGCGGGCCACGTCGGGCATCGTGTGTTGGGCGCGCCAGCCGAGGCGCTGTGCAGCTTTTGCCGCGTTGCCTCTGCCGAAGCGGATGTCGCTGGGGCGGAACAGCGTCTCGCTCACGCAGAGGTGCTGCTCCACGTCGAGCTCGAGCACCGAGAACACCGCGTCGACGAACTCGCGCAAGGAGTGCGACGCGCCGGTAGCGATGACGAAGTCGTCGGGCTCGTCTTGTTGCAGCATGCGCCACATCGCGTCGACGTACTCTGGGGCCCAGCCCCAGTCGCGCACGATGTCGACCCGCCCGAGCTCGAGCTGCTCCGCCTCGCCGCGATGGATGAGGCAGGCGTTGGTGACGATCTTCTGGGTGACGAACCGGGCCGGACGCAGCGGCGACTCGTGGTTGAACAGGACGCCGGAGCAGGCCCACAGGCCGTAGGCCTCGCGATAGTTCTTCACCAGCCAGTGGGCGGTGGCCTTGGCCACCGCGTAGGGGCTGCGCGGCTGGAAGGCCGTGTTCTCGTCGGCTCCCTCGGGGGGCGTCTCCCCGAAGCACTCGCCGCTCGACGCGTTGTAGAGCTTGGTGGGGAGCTCGAGGAAGCGGATGGCTTCGAGCAGGTTGAGCGTGCCGATGGTGATGCTCTCCAGCGTCTCCACCGGCTGCTCGAAGCTGAGCCCTACCGACGACTGTCCAGACAGGTTGTAGAGCTCGTCCGGGGTGGTCCTCGACAGCACCTGCAGCACGCTGCGGAAGTCGGTGGGGCTCATCGACACCACGTCCACCGCGTCGCGGATGCCGAGCCGGGTGAGGTTTTCGAAGGTGGCGACCTGGGCGTCGCGCGAGGTGCCGACCACCTCGTATCCCTTGTCGACCAACAGCCGCGCGAGGTAGGCGCCGTCTTGACCCGAGACTCCACACACGAGCGCGCGCATCGTCAACCTCGTACCACCGTGTCGAGCATGGCGTGGCAGCGTTCTTCGAAGCGCTCCCAGAAGAAGTAGGACAGACCGTCTGGGATCACGCCGCGCCCCCGCGCGAGCGCAGCGAGGATGGCACGCTCGACGTCGGCCGGATCGTCCGGATCCACGAGCTCGCCGAGCGCTCCGCCGCGCACCGCCTCGCGGCTCCCGTCCATCTTGCTGGCCACCACCGGGATCCCGCACGCGAGCGCCTCGAGATAGACGAAGCCGAAGCCTTCGCCCCGTCCGGGCATGACGAACGCGTCGGCGAGCCGATAGTGATCGGCGAGCTCACCGTCGGGAGCGTACCCCGCGAACACCACCCGCTCCGCGACGCCGAGGCGCGCGGCCTTGTGCTCGAGCCGCTCGCGGTCGTCGCCGGAGCCCACGATGAGGTACGAGAGGCTGGGGTGCGTCACGGCGAGCGCGGGCAGCGCGTCGAGCACCTCGTCGATGCCTTTGTAGCGCTCCTTGCTGCTGAGCCGCGCCACCGTGAGCAAGACCGTGCGGCCCTCGAGGCCGTAGCGCGCGAGGAGCGCGGGCGGCCGCTCGCCGAGCCCGAACGCCTCTGGGTGCACCGCGTTGGGCACGACCCACTGCGGCAGCTCCCCGAGCGGGTGCCAGCGGTCGAGCTTGTCCAGCGTGATCTGGCTGATGGAGCAGATGGCGTCGACGAAGCGGAGCGACTCACGCACCAGGCGCGAGTTGTGGGGCTCCCACACGTCGACCCCGTACACCAACAAGAGGAGGGGCGCGCGGGCGACGCGGCTCGCCGCGACGGCTACCGGCAGGAAGTTCACGTGCGCGCAGACGACGAGGTCGAAGGGACCGTCGGCCACGGCCGCCTTCAGCGAGCGCGCGGCGAAGCGCTCGCGGCGCCCGTCGCTCCCCGTCCGCCACGCGAGCCGCGGCGGGAGCGGACACGGCTCCGCCTTCCCGAGCCCGAGCCCCACCACCGCCGTCACGCGCGGGTGCGAGCACCACGCGGTGATCATGTCGCGGTTGTAGGCCGCGATGCCACCCCGTCCACCGAACGCGTCGGGGTGAAGGCTGAGGATGCGCATGAGGCTCCCTGGTGTAGCCCGCCCCTCTCTCGGGGCAAAGGCCCTGATGGCCCGAGGTGCAGGTGCGGACGGTACGGGCTGCGCCCCTCGCGGCGATTCTCCGTCAGGTGGCGCTGAGGGCGACGCGGAAGCCCACGCCGTCGAGGCGGAAGTGCGGGGCGAAGCTCACCCTGGCCACCGTGCGCAGCGAGCGCGCGTCGTAGAGCCAGCTGCCGCCGCGGGCCACGCGGGCTGCGCTCGGATCGGCGGGTACGTGGCGCGGGTTGCGGTTGGGACCGGCGAGGTAGAACTTGGGCTTGTCGGCGTCTTCGCACCACTCCCAGACGTTGCCCGCCATGTCGAGCACGCCGTAGGGCGACCGCCCCTCGGGACGCGCCCCGACCCGCGAGGTGCCCCCCTCGGTGCGACCGAAGTTGGCGAGCTCTGGCGTCGGGTCGCTCCGGCCCCACGGGTACTTTCGGCCGTCGGTCCCCCGCGCCGCCTTCTCCCACTCCGCCTCGGTGGGGAGGCGCCGTCCCGCCCACGCGCAGTACGCGTTGGCGTCGAGCCACGACACGAACACCACCGGGTGATCGAGCAGCTCCTTCGGACACCGACCGCGGCGCCAGTGGCTGAGGAAGCGGTGCTCCTCGCTGTCGTCGGGCTGGTAGCCGGTGATGTGCAGAAACTTCGCGAACTGTCGATTCGTCACCGGGTGGCGCGCGAGATAGAACGCGTCGAGGAACACCTCGCGCCGATCGGGGCCCATCGAGAAGGGGCCACGTGAAACGAGCACCATCTCGTTGCCGTCGGCGTCGGTGAGCACGGTGTCGGGGGCGTCGTCGCCGCGTGGCGGCTGGCTGTTGCCCGAGGCGGGGGCGACCGTGGCGAGGGCCTCGGCGAGGCGCTCGCGGAGCGTGGCGCAGTCGGCGGGGCGCTCGCCGCGATCCTTGGCGAGGGCATCGAGGATGAGCGCCTCGAGCTTGGGGGGGATGCCGGGCCGGCACTGCGAGGGGAGCACGGGGGCCTGGTTCACCTGCGCCATCATCACCGCGAAGTGGCTGTCGCTGTCGAACGGCATGCGACCGGTGACGGCCCGGTAGAGCGACACCCCGAGCGCGTAGATGTCGGAGCGCTGATCGACGAGCTCGGGCCGCGCGATCTGCTCGGGCGACATGTAGTGGGTGGTGCCGAGCAGCGTGCCGGTGACCGTGTACTTGGTGCCCTCGAGCACCTTGGCGATGCCGAAGTCGACCACCTTGGGCACGGGCCCCTCGGGCGTATCGGCGAGGAGGATGTTCTGCGGCTTGAGATCGCGGTGGACGATGCCGTGCTTGTGCGCGTGCTCGATGGCGTACGTCACCCCGGTGAAGATGCGCTGGATCTCGCCATACGCGAGCGGTCCGCCCCACTCGAGCAGGTAGTCCTCGAAGGTGCGCCCGCCGTGCACGTACTCCATCACGATGGCGAGCAGCTCCTCGGTCTCCACGAAGTCGTACACGGTGACCGCGTTCTCGTGGTGCCAGCGGCGCATCACGTCGGCCTCGCGCACGAAGCGGCGACAGATGTCGCGGTCGCCGAGAAGGTTCTGATGGAGCGCTTTGATCGCCACCGTGCGCTCGAGGGCGTGGTCGTGTCCGCGATAGACAACCCCCATACCGCCCTCGCCGATCACCGCATCGACCGAATAGATGGAGGTGATGCGGGTGCCCGGGGCCAAGTGGCGCGGCGGCACGGCGGGCTCGCGCGGGGTGGGCGCCGGCTCGGTGGCCCGCTCGCTCGCGGGTCGGGGGGTGAGCCCCGGCGACCGCTGCGTGGTCTGGAAGGAGAGCGGCACGGCCTTGCCGCAACCGAGGCAGAAGCGCGCGCGCTTGGGGAGCGCTTCCCCACAGGCGTCGCACGATCGGGCCGCGGTCATGGGCGCAGTATAGGCCTCGTCGCCACGGCCCCACAAAACGCGAAAGCCTCGAGCACGGGGCTCGAGGCTTCATCGGTCTGATTCGGCGGGAGTTAGCTCGTCGGCTCGACCTTCGGGGCAGCAACCTTCTTGGCGGCGGGCTTGGCAGCCTTCTTCGCAGCCTTCTTGGGAGCAGCCTTCTTGGCGGCGGGCTTGGCAGCCTTCTTCGCAGCCTTCTTGGGGGCAGCCTTCTTGGCGGCGGGCTTGGCAGCCTTCTTCGCAGCCTTCTTGGGGGCAGCCTTCTTGGCAGCCGGCTTCGCCTTGGTGGTCTTCGTGGCGGCCGTGAGGGTGGCCGACTTCGCGCTATTCTGCTTCTGGTTGCTCCGTGACATTTGTCTCCTCCCGCCCGTCGCGCGGGCGTCGGTTGCCGTAAGTGGCTGTCTGAGCTAGCTCGTGCTTTGAGCTGCAGTGGGCACAGCAATACTTGGGCCAACTCGAAAAGGGCCTTTTTGGGGGCTGTTTGGGTCAAAGTGCGAAAATAATGCACACCGGCGGATGCAAGCACTGCACTTCCGTTCGGTGCTTCGTTCAGGTGTGGACAAAATCCAGCGCGACATGCAGCTCGCCCGGCTCGACGATGACCCTCGCCCGAGAAACAATAGCGGTGTCGTGGCGAGCAACGCACCCCTCTGCAGCCAGTGTGGTCGGCCGGTCGTGCCGCTCTTGGTGACGACCGTCTGCGACTGGTGCGACGGCGCTTACGCCGGTCCTCTGTACGGTGGCTACGTGGTGTGGCGCGGGCACCAGCCTGGGCGGCGGGAGTACGTCTTTCGGACGCTCCCCGACGCGGAGACCTGGGCCGCGGCGAGCGGGATCTACGGGGCCGCCATCCTCCCGGTGTGGTGTGAGGTGCCCTTCCGGTGGCGCACGAGCGCCGGCACCATCCAGGGCATCGAGCTCGCCGACGTGCTCTACGACGTGTTCCCCAGCCGTCACTTCCCGGTCGGGCCGCAGCGCGCGTTCCTTGCCAAGCCCCCCAACCTCAGCGCCGCGAGCTGAGCGCGGGTTAGAGCTTCTTCCAGTTCTGCTTGGGGATGGTGGTGCTCGTCCCCGGCATCTGGGTGGCGAGGATGAAGATCGCGCGGCGGTTGCGGGGCTCGTCGGTCTCGTCGGGGGTGTCGACGGCGAGCACGCTCTCCCCGAACCCTTGGTAGAACACGGGGATGCTCAGGCCCTTGCTGCGGAACCACGACGCGATGGAGCGCGCTCGGTTCTCGGAGAGGGTCTGGTTGGAGGCCTTGGTGCCCACCGTGTCGGTGTAGCCGGCGATGTAGAAGCGCAGCGGGAGCTTCGCGTTGTGCTTCTCGAGCTTGGCGATCTCGGCCTTGATGTGGTCGAGCGCCTTCTTGAGCTTCGGCTCCTCGCTCTTCTTGATGTTCCACTTGCCCGAGTCGAACTCGATGCGCTCGTGGGGGATCGAGATGGAGAACGGCGTGAGGCGCACGCCGGTCCAGAAGCCGGCGGTGTCGTACACCTTCAGATCCATGTAGACGAACTCGCCGGGGTCTTTCCATTTGAGCTCGAGCGTGGTGCCCGCGGCGGCGCCGTCGTAGCTGGTCGTGAACGCCTTCACCTGGTTGCCATCGGCGTCGTGGAAGGTGAGCTCGGCCTTCTGGGCGGCGTTGGTGATGGTGAACGTCATCTTGCGCGCGTCGAGATCGACGTCGGCCGGATCGAGGTTGAGCTCGAGCTTCTTGGTGCGCTCCATGGTGAAGCGCATGGTGAAATTCGAGTCTTCGCCTTCCGCCCACTTCACCGTGAAGCTCGCGTCGTAGGTGAATTTCCCGTGGTCTTGGGTGACCACGAGGAGCTTCTCTTGGCCCGCCTCGAGGTTCGTGGCGGTGAGCCGCGACTTCTTGCCGTCGTTGCGGGTGAGGGCGACCACCACGCTCTTCACCTTCTCGGTGGGCTGCAGCACGATCGCGGGCTGCTCGGTGCCGGAGACTTTGTTGCGCAGCTTCAGCCCCAGCCGATCGGTGTCGGCGTGGGTGCGGGTGCCGGCGAGGACGAAACACAGAGACAGGACGATCGCGAGCAAGCGTGACATCGGATACTCCGAGCTGAGGTGTCGTGCGCGGTCCACGCACACCGGAGCCCCAGGTGCGTCGAGCATAGCAAATTGGGGCGAGTCTTAGACGGGTTGTGCGACTTGGTCGGAGGAACACGAGCAAGAATCCGTCGGGGATGGTAGACCCCCGCCATGCGGAGGAGGTTCCTCGCGACTTGGCTGTTCGTCGGGGGCGTCGCCTCGAGCGGTAGCTTGGGCTGCGAGGCGGCCCAGTCGCAGACGCCGTCCGACGGGGTCGCCTCCGCGCCGTCGGCCTCCGTCTCCGTTCCCGCGGCGTCGGCGTCGGGCTCGGCCCCGAGCGCGAGCCCCCCGCCCGACACCCTCGGCTGCTGGCGCGACGCGAGCTGCCCGCCGCACCCGGCCAAGCCCTTCACCGCGGAGCAACCGGTCGACGTGCATATCGCCGGCGGGACGGTGATCGACGGCAAGGCACCGCAGCCGTTTCGCGCCGACGTGCTCATCGCCGACGGCAAGGTGGTTCACGTCGGCCCGGTTGGCGGCGCGGTGAAGGCCAAGCTGCGCATCGACGCGGCGCGCAAGGTGGTGACCCCGGGCTTCGTCGACACCCACGCCCACGGCGACCCCACCCACGAAAACCGCAACTTCCTGGCCCAGGGCGTCACCACGCTCTGCATCGGCCAAGACGGCAAGAGCCCCTCCGACGATCGCATCCGCTACTGGCGCAGGCAGGTGCAGGGCAAGCGCCTGGCGGTGAACGTGGCGCCCTTCGCGGGTCACGGCACCCTCCGCGGCGAGGCGAAAATCGGTCACAGCAAGGAGCCGAGCGACAAGCAGCTCGAGCGCCTCGCCAAGCTGGTGGGCATGGCCATGGAGGACGGCGCCTGGGGCCTCACCACCGGCCTCGAGTATCGACCGGGCGTGTTCGCGACGCGGGAGGAGCTGGTGGCCATCGCCAAGCCGGTGGCCGCGCACGACGGCGTCATCATGAGCCACCTCCGCAGCGAAGACGACGACGCCATCGACGCCGCGCTCGACGAGCTCCTCGCCCAGGGCCACGAAGGGGGCGCCCGCGTGCACGTGTCGCACATCAAGGTGGTGTACGGCCGCGGGGTGGAGCGGGCCGACAAACTGCTCGCCAAGCTCGCGGCTGCGCGGAGCCAGGGCGTGACGGTGACCGCCGACATCTATCCCTACAACGCGAGCTACACCACGATCAACATCGTGTTCCCCGACTTCGCCCTGCCACCGCACAGCTTCAAGCGCGTGGTGCGGGAGCGGCGCGCTGAGCTCGAGCAGTTCTTGCGCGACAAGATCGCCAAGCGGGGGGGCCCGAAGGCAACGCTGTTCGGCACCGATCCGTGGCGCGGCAAGACCCTCGAGGAGGTGGCGGCCCAGGCGAACAAGCCGTTCGAGGACGTACTCATCGACGACATCGGTCCGGGCCACGCGGCCGCCGCCTACTTCGTGATGGACGACGCGCTGCAGTCGCGCCTGTTGCTCGATCCGTTCGTGATGGTGGCAACCGATGGCAGCGCGACGAGCCGCCACCCGCGCGGCTACGGCACCTTCGCGAAGGTGATCCGGGAGCACGTGGTGGAGCGCAAGGCGCTGCCGCTCGGGGAGGCCGTTCGCAAGATGTCGGGCCTCGCCGCCGACACGGTGCGGCTCACGCGGATCCAGCGAGGGCTGCTCGAGGTGGGTTGGGCGGCCGACGTGCTGGTGTTCGATCCGGCCGAAGTGAAAGACATGGCGAGCTTCGAGGAGCCCAACCGCACCGCGACCGGGATGCGCTGGGTGTTGGTGAACGGCGTGGTCGCGATCGAAGACGGCGAGCCCACGAAGCGGCGCGGGGGGCGCCTGCTGCTGCGCCCGAGCCCGTGAGCCACGCGAGCGCGCGAGCGTCCGAGCGTGGGAGCGCGCGCGCGTGAGCACCCGAGCGCGTGAGCACGCGCGGGGCGCGCCTCCCCAAAGAAAAGCGCCCGAGCTGGGCGGATTCCCAGCTCGGGCTAGAGAGTTGAACGGAGTCTGGTGGGGCGCGCCGGATCAGCCGACGAGGCGGCGGTCCTGGCTGCTCTTGGTGCCCTTGCGCTTGGGCGGCGGCACCGTGGGCGGGGGGAGCTTGAACACCGAGGCGGCGGGGCTCGGGCTGTTGCTCGGCGACTGGCCCCCGGTGGGCGTGCGCCGTCGCGGCGGGTGCGAGGGCGGGGGGATGGAGCTCGGCCCGGGGCGCTTGCCGCGCGCTGGCGGAGGCGCGGGGGGGCGCGTCGGCGGTCGCGAGGGGATGGGGGCGCCACCGCTCGGGGTGGGCGCGGGTTGGCTCGGGGGCGCGCGGTGCACCACCGCCGGTGGCACCTCCGAGGGGAAGGCGGGCTGGTACGGCTTGAGATCGTAGGCCAGCGCGTCCTGGGCCGCGTCGTAGGCCGGCATCTGATAGGTGCCGTCGGGCGTGTGCGGCGACTCGATGCCGTGGGGGACCGGTGGCGCGGGCGGGATGATCGCGTCGGTGGTCTCCTTGCGGTAGTCGAGGCTGGGCTGCGAAGGCGCCGCGTAGGGGTGCTCCGCGAGCGGTCCGGAGGGCGCGGGGTGGGATGCCGGCTGCGAAGGCGGAGCCTGTGGAGCCGCCGGCTGCGAGGGCGGCGCGTGGTGGCGGCTCTCGGCGTACACCGGGCTCGAGGCCGGCTGCGACGGGGCGGGCTGCGAGGCGGGCTGCGAGGCGGGGGCGTCCGGGACGCGCGCCGTGGTCAGGCCGAAGCAGTCGAAGAGCTGCTGGTTCTTTGGCGACAGCGTGGCGTACTTGCCGGTCACCTCGCGCTCGTCGATGAAGAGCTCTTCGCGGCGCCCGTCGCCGAGGTCGCGCTTGAGCTGCAGCTCTCCCGGGGTGCGGCTGTGCCGCTTGAGATCGCGCACCAGCGGCGCGATCGACTGGATGATCGACACCGCGATGGTGGCCGGCGACTCGATCTCGGTGACGCGCTTGTTGTAGAGCGTGGCCGCGAGCAGCTGCGAGCGATAGTGCACGAGGTCGCAGATGCTCTCCTCCACCTGCCGCCACAGGCGCTTTACCTGCTGGGCGTCCTGGCCGGTGAGCGACATGGCGTCGCCGGTGGGGTTCTCGTCGTCGTCGACGCGCTGAACGGTGAGCCGCTTCATCTCGCCCTCGCGCAGGCTGAGGCGCAGCATCTCGCTCGGCTCCTTCGGCTTCTTGCTGAGGATGAGGGCGTGGCGCTCGCTGGTGCGGGTGACGCGCACGATGAAGTATTTGTCGAGGCTCTCGTCGAGCATCTTCTCTTTGCCCAGCCAGGTCTTGCCCATGAGCTGGATGACGATGCCCGGCTCGAGCTGACCCACCCGGATGGGCTGCGCCCACAGGTGGCGCGACGGGATCGCGACGCCGAGGGTGGCGGTGAGTCCGCGCTGCATGATCGCGTACACCTGGGCCTGAACCGGCTCTTCGCCGCGGCCCGACTTCCAGCGCAAGCCCCACGACGTGTAGGGGAGCTCGTGCTTCACGAGGAACCGGTGCAGGGGGGCCATGATGTCGGCCGGACCGCAGCCGCGCTGCGCCTTGCGGATGGTGCCGTCACGCCACGCTTGGACGCCGTCTTTGGCCTTGTCGAACTGGCCCCGAGCGGTGGCTGCCACCTGCTCCACCACCTTGGCGGTGGCGTTGCTGAGGTGGTCGCGCTGCTTGAGCGCCTTCTCCACGCGCTGGATGAGCTGATCGATGTCACCCAGCTCTTTGATCGCCGCCGAGTTCGCCTGATCGGCGACCTTGCTCGCCTTGCCGATGTTCTCGTCGACGACGAGCAGCGCGCAGCAGGCGTCGGTGGCCGCGGCCAGCGTGTCCAAGAAGTTCTGATTCAGCGGAAACGCACTCGAATCCCCGTACAAATACCTCATTCAACGAATCTCCGTAGGCAACTCTCTCACGGGTGGAGGTGCAACCAACGGTCCATCCGGAGAATTTTGCTCGCTGTGGAATGTTGAAGCACCGCTCGTCATCGCGCGCTCACATCCTCCCACGGCTTCATGCAAAGCGTCGAAACGATTACGTAGTGTAGGGTCGCTGGGGCCGCTGTCGCAGGGGTGTGGGGATCCCAGTTGGATCGTGGCGAAACCACTGAACGTCTCGCGACGCAGGGCGTCGCGCGGCGGTCACCCGGTCGGCGCTCGGCGCCGATCTTCGTCCAGCCACCCGAGCCACGTCGCTCGGCGCTCACCCGGTCGGCGGCCACCCGATCGGCGCGTCGGGTCAGCGGCGGTAGCTGGCCACGAAGATGTCGGCGCCGCCGGCGTGGGGGACGAGGCCACCGCCGAAGCTCGCCGCCGTGCCGAAGCGCCCGGTGATCACCACGTCGCCGGCCGGGCCGAGCCCCACCGCCTCCACCGCGTTCTCCACGCCGTCGGCGAAGCGGTAGCGCCACAGCGGGGTGAGCTCGGGGCTGAGCTTCACGAGGAAGCCGTCGGGCGAGCCGGCGGCGCCGCCGAGGGTGCCGTCGCCGAAGTCGAGGTTGCCGAGGTAGGTGCCCACCACGACGAGCGCGCCGGAGGGGTCGGCCTCGAGGTCGAGACCTTGTTGGGCCGCGGCCGTGCCGTAGCGAGCCGACACCCGATGGGTCCCGTCGGGCGCGTAGCGGGCCACGAACACGTCGCTCGCCCCGTTGGCGGTGAGGGCGCCCCCGCCGAAATCGACGAGCGCCTCGAACGAGCCGGTGATCGCCACGTGGCCGCTCGCGTCCACACCGACGCCGTGGCCGCGATCGGTGCCTGCGCCGCCGATGCCACGCGCCCAGGTGGTCGCGCCCGAGGGATCGAGCGCGACGACGAAGATGTCGTCGCCGCCGAGGCTGCTGATGTTGCCGGTGCCAAAATCGACGGTGCTCGCGAAGCTGCCGGTGATGGCGAGGGTGTCGTTGCCGACGGCGAGGTCGCCGGCCCGCTCGTCTCCGGGCCCTCCGAAGCGCTGGCTGAAGAGCGTGTCGCCGGCCGCGTCGAGGGCGACGAGGAACAGATCCGTTCCCCCGGCGCTCGCGAGGGTGGTGGCGCCTCCGTCGAACGAGACCGAGCCCTCCATCTCGCCGAACACGATGAGCCGGTCCTGGGCGTCGAGCGCGACGGCCACCACGCGTTGGGCGCCGGCGGCGCCGAAGGTCACGTCCCACGCGTGGCCGCCGTTGGTGTCGAGCTTGGCCACGAACGCGTCGGCGGCCCCGGCGGCGGTGCGGGGGGTCGGGCCGAGCTGGATCGCGGTCTCGAACCACCCCGCGAAGAACACGGCGTTGTTCGCGCCGACGGCCACCGTCGTCACCGCTTGATCCCCGGCTGCGCCGAAGTGTCGCGACCAGTTGTACGTGCCGGTGGGGGAGAGCTTCATCAAGAACGCGTCGCGCCCGCCGGCGTTCACCATCGGGTTGTGGCCGCTGAGATCGAGATCTCCGGCGAAGCTCCCGCCGACGAGCACCGCCCCACCGGCGTCGCGCGCCACGCCGAGGCCTCGTTGGTCGAGCGTGTTGCCGAAACCCACCGAGAACAGGTGGCCGCCGTGAGTGCAGGCGGCGCCGCCGTCGCACACCCCCGCGCCGCCGGCGCAGGCACCCTCCGGATCGGTGTCGCCGAGGTGGGGCGTGCAGAGGCCGGGGCTCGCGAGGTTGCACGCCTCGCAGCCGCCCGCGCAGGCGACGTCGCAGCACACGCCGTCGAAGCACTGCGCGCTGAGGCACTCGAGGCCGACGAGGCACGGGGTGCCGAGCGATTTGACGCAGGTGCCTGCGCCGTCGCACACCACGCGGCCGTTGCCCTCGTCGCAGGGGGTGCCGCTCGGGGCGACCTCGAAGCCGCAGCGACCCTCGTCGCAGGCGCGGAAGCGGCACGCCTTGTCGAGGCCCGGGCAGTCGGTGGCCACGCCGCACGCGGGGGGAGCGCCGCCGCCGCCGCCGGCGCTCGGTGAAGCCGCCCCGCCGTGCCCTGCGGCGCCGCCTTGGCCTCCGGCGGCGCTGGTGGCGCTGGTGCCGAGCTCGTCGTCGGCGCAGCCCCCCCCCACCGCCATGCTCGCGCCGAGGGTGCACGCCGCCGCCCACAGCCAGCTGGAGCGCGCGTGGTGGAGGGAGAAACGCAGGTGAGGAGCTCGCACGATCGCCGCGATCTTAGCCGATCGGCGCCGTCGCGTGGCCGTCGGCGGCGACGGGGTGCAGCGCGGCGTACCCGGCGCGGCCGAGAACGGCTATCCTCGACGAGATGAAGTGGCTCTGGCTTGTAGTGGCGGGCGCGGCGCTCGCGACGGTGGCGTGTGCTGAGGACGGCGGCGAGGGGGACGAGGGCGTCGCGGCCAAGTGCGGCGCGGTGACCTGCAGCACCGACGAGTATTGCTGCGACGCGGCGTGTGGCCTCTGCGTCGAGATGGACGTGGCGTGCAACATGACCTGCGAGTAACCACCGTCGACAGGGCATCCCCCGCGCGGTGGGCCAGAGCGGCGTCCCTCGAGCTCCAGACGCGCGCACGCGCGCCGTGGGCTCGGGTCGAGCGAGCGGGGTGACCGCTCGTGCGCCGGGGCGCGGGAGCGTCGCACATGACGAAGTCATGACATTGCCGGTCACGCGTGATGGAAGGGTGACGGACGTGAGGGCCGATCGTGCGTCCAATGAGAACACGCGAGGAGATTCTCAATGATGCGCCGAACGTTCCGAGTCCTGCCCCTGATTTTGGTCCCCTGGTTCGTGGCGAGCTGCGCCGACAAGGAGGCGCCGGCCACCGCGTCGGTCGCCGACGAGAAGCGCGACGACGACGCTCGCCAGAAGGCGTCGGCGCCGAGCTCGCCCGAGCCCGCAGGCTTGCTCGACACCGCCGATCCCGCGGCGACGTCGTCGCCCGGCGACCGCTACCGAAGCGGCATCGTGCCGCGCGCGAGCGAGGAGGCCGATGCCGAGCCCACGCCCTCGCCGCTGCCGGAGGAGCCGGCTAGCGGCGCGAAGGGGGGCGACGGTCAGGGCTACGTGGCGCCGGAGAAAGCGCCGCCGCCGGCTCAGCTCGGCCGTGGGACCTACGCCGACAAGGACAAGCGCACACGCAAGGACGAAGCGACCAAGGAAAAGCCCCAGCTCAGCGAGGGGGGCCAGCTCGCGGACGCCGACGTGCCCCGCAACATGTACTTCCAGCACTACGGTGTGAACCCCACCATCGACACCGACGAAGAGGCTCGCTCCACCTTCGCCGTCGACGTGGACACCGCTTCGTTCACCATGGCGCGTTCGTACCTCGAGCGCGGCAACCTCCCCAACGAGGCGGCGGTGCGCGTCGAAGAGATCGTCAACGCGTTCGACTACGGCTACAGCCCCCCCACCGACGGCCAGGTGTTCAACGTGCACGCCGAGGCCGCGCCGTCTCCGAACCGCGCCGGGTACCACGTGCTCCACGTGGGCATCAAAGGCAAGGCGGTGCCGAAGACGGAGCGTAAGAACGCGAACCTCGTGTTCGTGATCGACGTGTCGGGATCGATGGATCAAGACAACCGCCTCGGTCTGGTGAAAAAGAGCCTGGGCCTGTTGGTGAGTCAGCTCGACGAGGCGGACAAAGTGGGCATCGTCACCTACGGGAGCACCGCCAAGGAGGTGCTCCAGCCCACGAGCGCCTTCAACAAGGCGAAGATCCTCACCGTGATCGACGGCCTCCGCACCGAGGGCGCGACGAACGCGGAAGCGGGGCTGCGCCTCGGGTATCAGATGGCGGCGGCCAACCTGCGCGAGGGCGGCATCAACCGTGTCGTGTTGTGCTCGGACGGCGTGGCCAACGTGGGCCTCACCGGCCCGACCGGGATCCTGTCCACGGTGGAGAAGCAGGTGCAGAAGGGCATCACCCTCACCGCCATCGGCGTGGGCATGGGCAACTACAACGACGTGCTCATGGAGCAGCTCGCCGACAAGGGCAACGGCAACTACTACTACGTCGACAAGCTCGAGGAGGCGCGCCGAGTGTTCGTCGACAAGCTCTCGGGCACTCTCGAGACCATCGCCAAAGACGTGAAGATCCAGGTCGACTTCGACAAGATGGCGGTGGCTCGGTATCGGCTCATCGGCTACGAGAACCGCGGTCTCGCCGCTCACCAGTTCGACAACGACAGCGTGGACGCGGGCGAGGTGGGGGCCGGCCACGCGGTGACTGCCATCTACGAGGTGAAGCTCAAGCCGGGCACCGCCTCCCTCGGCACGATTCGCATCCGCTACAAGCAACCCACCGGGAGCGTGTCGCAGCTCATCGAGCAACCCGTGACGCGCAGCATCGTGCGTGCGTCTACCGACGCGCTCTCCTCGCCGAGCCAGCTGTCGCTCGTCGCTGCGCAGTTCGGCGAGAAGCTGCGCGGCTCCTACTGGGCCCGCAACCTCACCTACGAAGACCTGCTCGGCCGCTTCAACCGCATCCAGGCGCCCCTGCGTCAGCGCGCCGACGTGGTGGAGCTCCGCAACCTCATTCAGAAGGCGGAGAAGCTCGACACCCGCGGCGACAAGTTCCTCGCGAGCGCGGGGCCTATCGCCCAGATGGGTTTCGACCGCGTCCCGGTGCTGAGGTAGACCGAGGCGACGTTGCCTTCGATCCTCCGCCGCGTCTCGCTCCTCGCAGCCCTCGGGTTTGGGTGCCTCGCCCTCGCCTGGGGGCTGTTTTGGTTGCACGACATCTTCGTGGAGGAGCGTGACGAGGCCCTCGCCGAGATCGGCGGGCGCCGCCGGGCGCTCGAGCAGTTTGCGCACAAGGAGCTCGAGCAGCGGCTGCGAGAGCGTCTCGAGGGGGCGCGGCCCACCATCGACGCGGCGGCGAGCGACCCGCTCATTCCGGCCGGTGACATGTGGCTGGTGGAGGGGGGGGAGCAGGTGCTGCCGCGCACCACGGCTGCCCACCCCGGCAGCATGACCCCCGCCACCCAGCTCTACGGCACGCTCACCCGGCGCGAGACGGCGGAGCGCGAGCTCGAGGTGATGCAGGAGCGCGATCCCGACGACCCCTGGACCGGGCGCCTCGCGCTCTTGGTGGAGCTGTGGGCCGCGCTCGAGAACGCCGACCGGCCGGCGATCGAGCAGGCGGTGCGGGGCGTGCTCGCGCATCGGGCGAGCTTCGTGATCAACACCACCAGCGACATCCCCTACACGGTGGCGGTGCTGTCGCTCTTGGAGGAGAAGACAGAGCCGCAGCGCACGCTGATGGAGTCGCTCTTGCGGCTTGGCCTCACCAGCGCGCGGGGGGCGCGTATCGAGGGCCTGCAGCGCCAACTCCTGCTCCATCGCGACCGCTTCACCGAGCCCGACCTCCGCAACCTGCGCGATCGCATCGTCGCGCTGTGCGAGCCGCACAACGTGCTCTACTCCGACTTCTCGGCGCGGGTGGATGAGCCGCCGGGGGCCGTGCTCGCGCTGCCGAGCGAGATCAACGAGCCGATGCTCGTCCACTCGGGGCGCTGGTACATCGAACCCGCACGCGATCAGAAGATCTACGGCATCTCGCTGCACCACAAGGCGGTGCTCGACGAGATCACCTCCACGATGAGAGAGCGCGCGATCATCGGGCCCGACGACGAGGTGCGGGGAGGGCCCCGCGCCGCGACCGTGAGCGTGAGCGACATCGCGCTCGACATCGAGTCGGAGAGCTGGGCGCCGGCCATCGAGCGCGTGCACGATCGCTATCGGCTCAAGGCGGCGCTCGAGGTGGTGATCGCGGTGTTGGTGTTCGGGGTGATGGGCCTCGGGGCGTGGGTCTATCGCCGACGACATCGCTTCCTCGAGCTCAAGAGCGACTTCGTGTCGGCGGTGTCGCACGAGCTCCGCACGCCGCTCGCGTCGATTCGGCTGATGGCGGAGACGCTCGAGCGCCGCACCAAAGACCTGCCCAAGGCGCGCGACTATCCATCGCGCATCATCAAGGACGTGGATGGGTTGAGCTTTCTGGTAGAGAACATTCTCTCGTTCAACCGCCTGTCGCGCGGGCGCTGGACCGCCAAGCTCCAGCCGGTGCGGCTCGCCGACGTCGTGGCTCGGATCGACGACGAGCGCGATCACTGGGCACGTCGGAGCGCCGAGCTGACCATGGCCGGCGTGGAGGACGTCACGCTCCACGCCGACCCCGATCTGTTGCAGCTCTTGCTCACCAACCTCGCCCGCAACGCCTGCCAGTACAACGAGCGCGACACGGCGCAGGTGAGGGTGGCCGCGGAGCGGGGGACCGACGCGTGGCTCGTGCTCGTGTCGGACAACGGCGTGGGGATCCCGGCGAGCGAGAGGGAGCGCATCTTCGATGACTTCTATCGGGCGGGGGCCGGCAAGCGGAGCGGCGAGCGCGGGAGCGGCCTCGGCTTGGCGATCTGTCGCAAGATCATGGAGGCGCATCGGGGCACCATCCGGGTGGCGAGCACCAGCGAGCGCGGCACCACGTTCGAGCTGCGCTTCCCCGACGCGGCGCCCGCATGAGGCTGCGCGTGCGACCTCGCGCTTTGGCGTGGGTGGCTGCGCTCGCCTCGGTGCGATGGCGCTCGCTGGACGCTGGCGCTACCGTGGAGCGATGCGGTGGGTTTCGGGAGGGGCGCTCGTCGTGCTCGCAGGTCTCGCGCCGGGGTGCGGCTACACCTCCGACTACGTTCCCCCGAGAGATGGCCGCGCGCGCGCGATCTGGCGCGACGACAAGGCGGTGATCGCGGGACCCGCCGAGCTCCCCAACTGCGCGACCCGTGAGCAGCCACCGGACGGCTATCGCCATCGGGTGCCCCAGGACGCGCATGGCTACTATTACGCGCCCACGGGTTCGACGTCCGTGCACGTGGGGCTGGTGGTCGTTGGGCGTCCGCCGATCCTGTTGCCCCATCTCCCGAGCAGCGCGGTGCCGGGGGCCAACCTCGGCGGCGGAGGCGGCGTCGACGGTGGCGAATATCTGTTCGTCATCCTGGCGGTGGGGGCGATCGTGGCCTTCCCGTTCGTGGCGATGGGGCTAGCTCTCGGGCACCCGGAGCCCGAGGAGGAGGTGGCGGTGGCGCTCGATCAGGTGAACGCCTACAACGACGAGCTGCGCGAGCGGCTGGCGCGCTGCGCCGCGTGGCACCGAGAGGAGGGCGCCGAGTGAGCCGCCTCTCGCAGCTCGTCGTCGGCCTCCTCCTGTGGCCCTTCACCGCGGCCTGTGGGAGCGCGTCGAGCGGCTACGTGCCGCGATACGTCGCGCGTGGCGAGCTCACGCTGCGCTACGACGACGGTCTAGAAATTCATGCTGGAAAGCGGCGCCTCACGGACGCGCCCGCGTTTGGCGGACTCGCCGACTACACCCGCTGCGTGCCTCGGGCCTTCGGCCACGCCCAGGCCGCGGAGTCGGACGGCAGCGCGGCGATCGGCACCGGGATCGCGGGATCGGTCATCGCCGTGAGCGGTCTGGGCGGCCTCGCCGGGCTCGCCTTTCTCGACACGGACAAGCCCCTCGCGTTCTCCCTCCTCGGCACCGGGGTGGGGGTGGGGCTCCTCGGCATGAGCCTGGCGCTCGTGTCGCGCGCGCTGAAGAACTCCGCCAATGGACACGCTGTCGACGCGGTCAACTTCTACAACGACGAGGTGGGCTTCTACGGCGGCAGCTGCGATTTCCGCCCGCCGGCCCCCGAGCCCGCCGCGGTGGCGGTGCCCGCCGCGGTCCCGCTGGCGCCCGTGCCCGCCCCCGCGCCTGCGCTCCCGCCGAGCGCCCCAGCCACCGACGACGTCGACGGAGACGAGGAGCCGCCTCTCGACGTCGACGCCGAGCAGAACCCCCCCGCGCGAGACGCCCCCGCGCCTGCTCGTCCACACGACGCGGTCGAGTAAGAGAGGAGCTCGATGAGCGCGTCGGTGGAGCCCGACCATGCGCTCGGTGTGCTCGGCAAGCCTTGCATGCGACGCGAGCGAAGATCGCGCTCTCGGCAGCAGCCAGCGGCAGCGCTCGTCGTGGTCTGTGGCAAAGATGTTCGTGCTTGTGACAAAAATGCTCGGCGCCGCCCCTGGGGCTCGCCGCCAGCGTGTCTGCCGCGACCCCTCGGCGAGCACAAGCGGGTGATTTCGCGCTCGTCTCGGGGCGGTGCGCGCTCGCCGCCGAGCGACGGCCCGGGGACGTGATGTTCGTACGGGTCTTGCAGAGGGCCGGCCTGGGGGGGGCCCCGCGCCACCCAGCACGCCTTCATGCTCGAGCCCAAAACGTCGCGCAAGCCCCACCCTTGGCGCCGACGAGCCGCTCTGCTCGTTCTGCCCGTCGTCCTGCTCGTCAGCGGCCTGGCGCTCGCCGCCGACACCGATCTCGACGGCATCGACGACGCCTTGGACAACTGCCCCCTCGTCTTCAACCCAGGGCAGGAGGATGGCGACGGGGATGGTGTCGGCGACGCTTGCGACAACTGCGCCGCGACGCCGAACGCCGGGCAGCTCGACACCGACGGCGACGGGCTCGGGGACGCGTGCGACGACGACGACGACGGCGACGGGGTGCTCGACGTGGCCGACAACTGCGCGCTGGTGCCGAACGCCGGGCAGCTCGACACCGACGGCGACGGTCTCGGGGACGCGTGCGACGACGACGACGACGGCGACGGGGTGCTCGACGTGGCCGACAACTGCCCGCTCGTTCCGAACCCTGAGCAGACGGACACGGACGGGGACGGGCTCGGGGACGCGTGCGACGACGACAGCGACAACGACGGCGTGCCGGACGTGGCCGACAACTGCCCGCTCGTCCCCAACTTCACGCAGACGGACACGGACGGGGACGGGCTCGGGGATGCGTGTGATCCCGACGACGACGACGACGGTGTGCTCGACGGCGTCGACAACTGCCCGCTGACTCCCAACCCCGACCAGCTGAACAGCGACAACGACCAACACGGCGACGCCTGCGACAACTGCCCCCTGGTGAACAACCAGAACCAGTTCGACACCGATGGCGACGGCGTGGGCAACGCCTGCGACAACTGCCCGACCGTGCCCAACCCGAGCCAGGCCGACAACGACGGCGACGGGCTCGGGGACGCGTGTGACGACGACGACGACAACGACGGCGTGCTCGACGGGGTAGACAACTGCCCGCTCGTCGCGAACCCGCTGCAGGACGACAACGACAACGACGGGGTTGGGGACGCATGCGATCCCGACGACGACAACGATGGTGTGCTCGACGTGGCCGACAACTGCGTGTTCGTCGCGAACCCGCTGCAGGAGGACACCGACACGGACGGCGTTGGGGACGCGTGTGACAACTGTCTCCTCGTGATGAACGCGGATCAGGTGGACGTCGACGGCGACGGGCTGGGGGACGCGTGCGACAACTGTCCGAGCGTGCCGAACCCGGGCCAGCTCGACAACGACGGGGACGGGCTCGGGGACGACTGCGACCCGGACGACGACAACGATGGCGTGCTCGACGGGGTAGACAACTGCCCGTTCCACGCGAACCCGCTGCAGGAGGACAACGACGGCGACGGGCTCGGAGACGCCTGCGACCCGGACGACGACAACGACGGGGTGCTCGACGTGGCCGACAACTGCCCGTTCCACGCGAACCCGCTGCAGGAGGACAACGACGGGGACGGGCTCGGCGACGTGTGCGACCCGGACGACGACAACGACGGGGTGCTGGACGTGGCCGACAACTGCCCGTTCCACGCGAACCCGCTGCAGGAGGACAACGACGGGGACGGGCTCGGCGACGTGTGCGATCCGGACGACGACAACGACGGGGTGCTGGACGTGGCCGACAACTGCCCCTTCATCCCGAATCCGGGGCAGCTCGACAACGATGGGGATGGGCTCGGGGACGACTGCGACGACGACGACGACAACGACGGGCTCACCGACGTCGACGAGCTCGCGATCGGCACGAGCCCGATCAACGCCGACAGCGACGGCGACGGCTTGGACGACCTCTATGAGGTGGGCGGCGACCCCGCGAACCCGCTCGACACGGATGGGGACGGCGCCATCGACGCGCTCGACACCGACAGCGACAACGACAACATCCTCGACGAGGACGAGGCGGGCGATCCCGCCGATCCGGAGTTTCCCCTCGACTCGGATGGCGATGGCATCCCCGATCATCTGGATGACGACTCCGATGACGACGGGGTCCCCGACGTCGAGGAGGCCGGTGACAGCGAGCTGTCCACGCCACCGATCGACACCGATCTCGACGGCCTGCCCGACTACCTCGATCTCGACTCCGACGACGACGGGATCTGCGACGGTGTGCTGAGCGACGGCGCGTGCACGGTGGTGGCAGGAGGCGACAACTGCCGCATCGTGCAAAACCCGCTGCAAGAGGACACCGACGGCGACGGCGTGGGGGACGCGTGCGCGAACGACGCCGATGGAGATGGGGTCGACGACGCGCAAGACAACTGCCCGTTCATCGCCAACCCGTCGCAGCTCGACACGGACGGGGATGGGCTCGGGGACGTCTGCGACCCCGATGACGACGGCGACGGTGTGCTCGACGCCGTCGACAACTGCCCGGTGCACGCCAACCCCGAACAAGAGGACGGCGACGGCGACGGCGTGGGGGACGTCTGCGACAACTGTCCCCACGAGCCCAACGCCGATCAGGCCGACGCCGACGCCGACGGGATCGGGGACGTTTGCGACATCGACAGCGACGGCGACGGCGTCATCGACGGGGAAGACAACTGCCCGCTCGTGGCCAACCCGGATCAGCTCGACGAGGACGGCGACGGTCTCGGCGACGCGTGCGACAACTGCCCGCTCGAGAGCAACGCCGACCAAGCCGACGAGGACGGGGACGGGGTGGGCGACCTCTGCGACAACTGCGTCGACGTGGCGAACCCGGAGCAGCAGGACACCGATGAAGACGGTGTGGGCGACGCCTGCGACGAGGGCGGTGAGGGAGGTGCAGGTGGCGGCGGGGGGCCGGCGGAGGGCGGCATGGGCGGCACGGAGAGCCCGCTGGAGGGGCCGCCGGCATTCGAGGGGGGCTGCGACTGCAGGAGCGCGGCGAGTGGCGCAGACGACCACGCCCCGTGGTGGCTGATGGGCCTCGCGGTGCTCGCTCTCCGCCGCACGCGCCCGCGCGACCGCCGTCGCCGCCGTACGAGGCCGCGGCGGAGCGGCTCCGAGCGTGGCGCGGCGAGGCCCGGGCGATGCGCTCTGGCGGGGCGAAATGGCTCAAAGTCGGGGCAAGATGGGACAGCGGCGCGAGGGCGTCGCGGTGACGGTCGTCGCGCGTGACATCCGTGCGCTTCCCCGTGGCAGAATGGACCCACCGCGATCCTCCCCCGGTCGGACGAGCCGTGCTCGCCATCGACGGGGGCGAGGGAGGTGGGGGTTGGTGGCGCGCTGCGACAATTTTGTGCGCGCTTGGCGCCGTCTCCCGGGCGACCGTGGGTGGCACGTGGCATGCGATGCGGCGGCGCGATGCAATACGAGCAGTTGCGGCGCTCACGACGCGCCCGCGCGTCCAGGGTTCGGCGCGCCGCGCTCGCGCTCCTCGTCCTCACGCGAGCGCTGGGGCACGTGAGCTCTGAGGCGGCCGCCGAGAGCTCACCCCCGCGCGACTCCGATGGCGACGGCATCAGCGACCGTACCGAGCGCCGGACGAACACGGATCCGTTGAATCGCGACACGGACGCCGACGGGGTGGACGACGGCGACGAAGACACGAACCGGGACGGCGTCGTGGATCCGGGGGAGTCGGACCCCCGTCGAGCTGGGCTGTTCCCCGGCTCGGCGCCCCACATCCCGGAGCCGATGGTGTTCGATCTCGTGCGGGGGCTCGGCGCCCGAGCGGGGGAGCTCGAGGTGAACACGCTCGCCGCGTTTCCTCTGAGCGGCGAGGCTCCCCACTGGGCCCCCGAGGTGGAGTGGGCGTTCGCCGATGGTCACGCGGTGGAGCTCGAGCTGCCGCTGCACGGCAGCGAGCTCGAGGCGGTGAAGGTTGCGTTCCAGGGCACGTTGCCCTCCCCGTGGGCGAGCTTCACCCACGGGTGGCAGACGTTCTCGGAGGTGAGCGTCGCCGGCGAGGGCGCCGACGTGGTCACCGTCTACATCGTGGGAGCGCGGATGTCGTGGGCGTCGGCCTTGTTCATGGCCGGGGGCCGGATGGCGTTCGACGAGCACGGGCCCTTCGCGGGGGGGGCAGTGCTCAACGGCGGCCTGTTCGCGGACGTACGCGAGTGGCTCACCGTCGGCCTGGAGACGAACGTCGCGGTCGGCCATGGTGGCGAGCTCGGCACGCTCGTCACCCCCCAAGTGCACTGGCAGGTGACGGAGCGGGTGCGGGTGCAGTATGGTCCAGGCATTCAATACGACGAGGGTGTTCTGGGCGCGCACATGATCGGACGCGTCATCCTCGAATGAACGCAGTGAACGGCTGACGGCGCCCGAGAGCTACGAGGGAGCCGTCGGACCGACTCTTGCAAGCCCAGCCGGCGCGGTGGCGGAGCCTCCCGACTTCCGGCGCCCGGGCCCGTCCCGCCGTCATTTGTGTCACAGCTCAACATGAGGATCTCCACGCGCTTCACCGTGATTGTCGCGACGGCTGGGCTCCTGCTCTTCGGCTGCTCGGCCGTGATCCAGTTCAAGGCCGAGCAGCGCGATCTCAGGACCGCGATCCATCGCGAGCTCGAGCTGTTGGGGAAGAGCCTTCAGACCAGCATCGAGAACTCGCTGCGCGACGAGCAGACCCTCGACATCAGCGAGACCCTGGCCGTGCTCGACCGTGTCGACTCTCGCGTCGACGTGTACGTGTTCGACGCCGATGGCGCGCTCCGTGGTGCGTCGCCGGGGGCGGTCGGGATGGCGCCCATCCCCACGCCGAGTCGCGAGGTCGTGACCTTCGAGCCGCCGGACGCGTTCGAGCGCGTTACGTTCGTCGCGCCCCTGGCCGACGCGGGCCGAAGCCTCGGTTACATGGTGATCGTGCGCCCCTTGGCCGACGCCAAGAGCGATCTGCGGCGCACGGGCCTGGTCATCGTAGGAGGGGCGCTGTTCTATCTCATCGTCACCGCCCTCGGCGTGCTGCTCGCAGGAGAGCTCTACATCGGGCGCCCCGCGCGCCGGCTCATGGCCGCGATGCGCCGCTTCCGGGCGAGGGGCGGCGACGGCGAGGAGCCTGCCGAGCTCGCCACGCTGAGAGGCAACGAGCTCGAGATGCTCGAGCTCGAGTACAGCCGCCTGCAGCGGGCGCTCGAGGGGGCCGAGAGCCGCCTTCGCGCGGCCAACGCCGAGCGCACGGCGCTCTCCTCGGCCCTCCAACGGGCGGACAAGCTCGTCACCGTGGGGCAGCTCGCGGCGGGGCTCGCGCACGAGGTGGGCTCCCCACTCCAGGTGGTGCACGGGCGGCTCAGCTCGCTGCTCTCGCGCCCTCACGACCGCGAGCGCACGGTGCGCGAGGTGAAGATCGCGATACAGCAGACCGAGCGGATCACTCGCATGGTGGAGCGTCTCTTGGGCCTCACGAGGAAACGTCACCGAGAGGGTGCGCGACAGGACGTGGTGGCTGCCGTCCGCGCGGTCGTGGATCTGCTCGAGCACCAGGTGGAGAGCCGCGGCGTCGAGTTTCGGTCGGAGATTTCGTCGGAGGCGGCCTCGCGGGAGGTCGACGCCGACCCCGTGCAGCAGATCGTGCTCAACCTCCTGAACAACGCGCTCGGCGCCACGGTCCGTGGCGACCGCGTGACGCTTCGCATCGGGCTCGAGGCAGCGACCAAGCGTGGGCTCGACGCCCTCCGCATCGAGGTGGAAGACACGGGCTCGGGGATGACGGACGCCGAGGTCGAGCACGCCTTCGAGCCGTTCTTCACCACGCGCGCCGAGGAGGGAGGGACGGGCCTCGGCCTCGCCGTCGTCCGCGCGATGGCCGAGCAGCGCGGCGGCACCGTCACTTTGTCCTCCTCCCGAGGACGCGGCACGCACGTCAGCGTGACGCTCCCCCTGACCCGAGGGGCCCAAGACCATGCCGAAGACGCCGCCTGACATCTTGGTCGTCGATGACGATGAGAACGTCGTCGACTGGCTCGTGGAGAGCCTCGAAGAAGCACACTACGCCGCCGTCGGTGCGACTCGGGCGGACGACGCGCTCGCGAAGTTGAGCGAGCGAAGGTTCGATGTGGTCGTCTCCGACGTGGAGATGCCAGGCATGCGAGGCACGGAGCTCCTCGCTCAGGTCCGTGGACGCCACCCTGGGGTGCACGTCATCCTGATCACGGCCTTTGGGAGCATCGATCTCGCGATGGAGACGGTGCGAATGGGGGCCGCCGACTTCATCGCGAAGCCGTTCCCCATCGACTGTCTCCTCGTGGCCATCGACCGTTGTCTCGGTGGTCGCGCGAAGACCCTCGACGAGCCCACGCCCGAGCCCGCGGACGACGCCGGTCTCGTCGCCGAGAGCCCCGCGATGCAACGGGCGGTGTCGCTGGCGCGACGTGCTGCCGCCACCGATGCGGTGGTGCTGATCACGGGCGAGAGCGGTGTTGGCAAAGGGGCTCTGGCCCGAGCCATTCACGACTGGAGCGCGCGGGCCGCCGCCCCCTTCATCCAACTCAACTGCGCGGCGCTCCCCGCCGCGCTCGTGGAGAGTGAGCTGTTCGGTGTGCGCCGCGGGGCGTTCACCGACGCGAAGGAGAGCCGCCCCGGCTTGTTCGGCGAGGCCAACGGCGGCACGTTGTTTCTCGACGAGGTGGGGGAGCTTCCGGCCGAGGCCCAGCCCAAGCTGCTGCAGGCGGTGGAGACCGCGCGCGTCCGGCCGGTGGGCGCGACGACGGAGGTGGCGGTCGACGCACGGGTCATCGCCGCCACGAACGCACCGCTCGAGGAGGCCGTGAGAGAGCGCCGCTTTCGGCCTGACCTCTACTATCGCCTCAACGTCATTCGCATCGACATTCCGCCCATTCGCCAGCGGCCCGAAGACCTCGAGCCCCTCGCGCGGCTCCTGCTCGCGCAGCACGCGCGGAGGCTCCATCGAGCGCGCGCTCATCTTACCGACGCCGCGCTCACGCGCATCCGAAGCTACGCTTGGCCGGGCAACGTGCGCGAGCTCTCCAACGCGCTCGAGCGCGCGTTGACCCTCTCCGAGGACGACGCCGTCGCGCTCGAGGACGTGGGTGCCGCCGCTGGGGGGGGAGAGCTCGACGGCCTCGGTGAGGCGCTCGCCCGCGAGGCGACCCTGGCCGACGTGGAGCTCGCCTACATTCGCCGCGTCCTCGACGCCGTCGACGGCAACGTCGCCTCCGCGGCCCGCATCCTCGGCATCGATCGCCGCACCGTGTACCGCAAGCTCGAACAGCTCTGAGGGACGGCAGCGCGGGGGCGGGCTCTGCGGCGCGGTGGGTTGCGCTCAGAGGATCCCGGCTTGGCGGCGCAGGTCGAAGGCCTCGGGGGTGGGCCAGAAGCGGAAGAGATCGGTCACGGTGGGGGAGCCGGTGACGATGGCGGCCCCCTCCGCGCGCGCGGGGGTGGCGCCGGTTTGGCGCAGCACGCTGAGCACGGCGGGGAGGTCGTTGGTGAGGAGCGCGGCGGCCCTCGCGGTGGTGAGCTCCAGGGTCTGGCCCCAGCGATCGAGCTCGATCGTCGGCTCGGCGAGATACAGCGCGGCCGCGGTCTCGAGGGCCTTCTTGTTCCGTCGGGAGAGGGCCTTGTAGATGCGCTTCTGCAGCTGGTTGATGTCGTCGTCGCTGAAGCGGCCGGAGCCGTAGGTGGGGGCCACGGTGCGCAGCGACGCCACGACCACCCGCGTCACCTCGCGCCGGCCGAGGGTGATGGCAGGGTGCATGTCGCGCGCGAGCGACACGAGCGCGCGCGCGATGAGGAACACCTGTTGCGCCTCGGGGAGCTTGGTGACGAGCTCCGGGATCATGATGCTGGGAGGCTGGGTGAGCTCTACGACCACGTCGCTCACCGGCGTGCGGTGAAGGTAGACGTCGAGCTCGGGGATGCCGAAGGGGCGCGCCACGCGGGTGGTGAGGGCGAACAAGGGGTGATCGGTCTTGAGGCGGTCGCGCGCGCTCACTCCGTAGCGCTCGAAGTCGGTGGGATAGAGCTTGGCGAGGGCCTCGAGCACCGACGCGAAGAGGGCGCTGATGCGTGGCTCGGCCGCCGCTTCGCCGGCGCTGATCTTGAGGAGGGCGTCGCGGTTGAAGCTGTCGGGCTGGGCCTCGCCCGGGTGCACGCGCCGCTGTCGGGCCATGCCACCTTCGATGTCGCTCGCGGCACCGAGGACCACGAGCGGCGCGAGGAGGACCCCCGACTCGAGCTTGTGCCCCGCTTCGTGGAACGCGCGGGCCAGGCCACGCCACGCTCCGATGGTGGCGGGGGCCTCCATGAGGACACGGCGATACTCCACGATGGCGTCGTCGCGGCGGCCGACCTGGGCGAGGCGATCGGCGAGCTCGAGGTGGAGCTCCCGATCGCCACCGGTCGCGGCGAGGCCCGCCCGCAGCGTCGTGACCGCGTCTTCCGCCTTGAGGAGCACCTCGTACTGAATGCGCGCGACGGCGGCGAAGATGTCGCGGAGGTTCTGCGACTCGAGCTCTCCGCGCTGCACTCGCTGGATGTGCTCGAGGAGCGCCGCCACGTAGCGATCCCACGGCTCGTCGTCACCGAGCAGCTTCTTGTACTCCTTGGCGGCGTCGCCGAAGGGACCCTCGATGGCCACCGCCGCTCGCAACGCGTCCGCCCCTTGGCGTCGCCGCCCCGCCTTGAGCTCCACGTGACCCAGCTGGCGCCAGGCCCAGGCCTGTTCGGTGGGTCCGTGCACCACCTTGAGCACGTTCTGTCCCGCGAGCCGTGCGCTGTCCCAGTCTTCCACCTGCTTGTAGAGGTCGAAGAGCGACATCACCGCCTCGCGGTGCGTGCTGTCGAGCTTCACCGCCGCGCGGAAGTGAACGGTCGCGAGCTTGTGGTCTTTGGTGCGGTTGAGGTGGATGCGCCCGAGCTCCATGTGGATCGCGAAGCGCGTCTCCCGCGTGGGCTCGGCGCCGAGCGCCTGCTCGTAGGTCTCCACCGCGTCCTTCCACTGCTGGTTGCGCACGTAGAGGTCGCCGCGCAGCTTGAGGGTGAGGTGATGACGGGCGTGCTCCTCGGGCACTCGGTCGAGCGATGCGAGCGCGGCCCCCAGATCGCCCTTCTCATCGGCGTAGAGGCGTGACACCACCCGCCACAGCGACGCCACGCGCCCCGTGTCGGTGGCCGAGCCCGCGGCGCGACTCAAGAGCGTGATGAGGCGCTCGATCTCCCGCGCCTCGCGCAAGAGATCGCCGAGCGTGCGGGCGGCCTGTTCGTGATCGGGCCAGCGCTCGAGGGCGCGCTCCGCGTCGGCGATGGCACCGCGAACGTCGCCGAGGTGCTCGAGCCGGAGCTGTGCGCTCTCTACCAGCGCGTCCGCGGCGAGGTCGCCGAGCTGCGTCCACGCCGCCTCGCGGCTCAGCGCCTCCACCATCGCGTGGGCGTCGCCACAGGCGCGGGCGGCGCGCCGCAGACCCCGCATGGCGGTGATGCTCCCTGGCTCGTGCTCGAGCGCGTGGCGGAAGGCGGTCACCGCCGCGGCAGGGTTCTGGCCGATGAGGGCCACACCGAGACGTGTCTGGTGAGCGGCCACCAGCGCCGGATCGGTGAGGGTGCGAGAGAAGCGCGCGTCGACGTCGGCGAGGAGCGCGGCGTCGCCGGTGCCGAGGGCCAGACGCTCGAGGCCCTCGAGGGCGCCCATGTGGGTGGGGTTGAGGGCCACGATGGCGCTGAGCGCTCCGTGGACGTCGGCGGCGTCGCCGAGATCGTGGGTCTCGTGCAGGCGTGCGAGCTCTTCGAGCGCGGAGATCCGCGCTCCCGGATCGGTGAGGACGGTGGCGAGGGTGGCGTAGAGCTCGGCGAGCTTCTGGTGCGCGCCAGCGTTGCGATAGAGCGGCTCGAGCGCTTGCAGCGCGGGCAGGTTGTCGTTTTGAATCCTGCGCACCGCCTCGTAGACCGCGATCGCCTGCTCTGGGGCGCCGAGCAGCTCGGCGTGGAGCGCGCCGGCCCTGAGGAGGGCGTCGATGGCGAGAGACGGGTCTTCGACGCGTACCGCCTCCGCTTGGAGCTCGTTCGCCTGGGCCCGCCAGTCGGCGAGCTGCGTGCGCACGCGATGGAGCCCGGCGATGGCCGGGCGGTAGGAGGGCACCGCCTCGAGCGCCTGGGTGTAGGCCGCCGTCGCGCGCTCGTAGTCGGCGAGGTGCGTCTCGTACACCTCGCCGAGGCGGTAGGCGCGGGTGGCCCGGAGGGCGCTCGGTTGCTCGGCGATGAGCTCCGACTGCAGCACCCCCACCAGGCCCTTAAAGTCGCCACGCCGCCTGAGCTGCAACGAGAGCGCCCGCAGCGAGGGTTCGTGGCTCGGATCGACGGCGATCGCGCGGCGGTAGAAGCCGATCGCGCGCTCGTTGTCGGCGAGCTCGCGCTCGCACAGCTCGCCGAGCTTGAAGAGGAGCGCCACCTCCTTCGGGCCCTTCGGCGTGATCTCGAGCTCGCGCTCGTAGATGTCGCGCAGCGCCTCGTGTCGTCCCCGCTCCTGGTAGATGCGACCGAGGCTCGCGAGGCCGGGGGCGTAGCGGGGCTCGAGCGCCAGCACGCGCTTGAGCATGGCGGTGGCCGCGTCCAGGTCGCGCAGCCGCTCGGCGAGCACCTCGGCGGCGCGATGCAGGAGCGCGGTCTGCCGTGGGACGTCGCTCGTGAGGCCGGCCTCGCGTTCGAGGGCCAGCGCGAGCTCCGGGTGGCGGTGGGCTCGATCCGCGGCTCGCTGGAGCGCGTGCAGGGCCGCGAGGTCGTGGGGCCGCCGGGCGAGGATCCGCTCGTAGGCGTGCATCGCCTGAGTGGGATCGTCGAGCGACTCCTCGTAGGTGAGGCCTATCTTCATCAGGTAGGCGGTGCGGAGGTCTTCTTCGGGAGCGCTCTCCACCCCCCGCTCGTAGAGCTCGATGAGCTCGCGGTGGCGTCGGTGCTTCGCGTAGAGGCGAGCGAGCGACTTGAACGAGCCCTCGAGCTTGCCGTCGAGCGACAGGGCGAGGGCGTGGTGACGAATCGCCTCTTCGTCGCGGTGCACGTGGTCTTCGAAGATGCCGGCGATACGCGCATGAGCCTGAGCGCGCCGCACACTCGAGGCGGTCGCCTCGGCGGCGGCGAGGTGCATCACGATGAGCGCCTCCCACGCGCGCGACCGCTCGTAGAGGTTGTCGAGGGCGCGCAGCACGGGGGGATGATCGGGGGCGAGGCGAAGTGCCGCCTCGTACCAGCGGCGCGCGTTCTCGTCGTCGCCGAGGCGTCGCTCGTAGATGTGGCCGATGCGGTGCATGAGCGCGAGTCGCTCCGCGTCGTCGCGGGTGGCCTCCACGGCGTGGGCGAGCGCGTGCGACAAGCTCAGTTGCTCGCCCGCCTCCTCGTAGAGGCGCGCCATACTCTCGAGCACCAGGCGGTCGCTCGGCGCCACCTGCATGGCGCGGGTGAGCGCGCGCACCGCTTCGGCTCGGTCGCCGAGCCGTTCGCTGTGGAGCCGGCTGATGGCGAAGAGCGCGTGGGTCTTCACCGCCGGATCGGTGGTGGTGGCGGCCTCGCGCTCGAGCACGCGACAGAGATCGCGCCAGCGGCTCTGAACGTAGAGCAGGCGCTTGAGGGCCTCGCTCGTGGACGAGGTGGTCACCTCCAGCGCGGTGGCTTGCTCGTAGAGCTCGGTGGCCGACTCGATGTCGGACAAGCGCGTCTCGAGGAGGCGCGCCCGCTCGACGAGCAGCGCCGCGCGATGGCGGTTGTCGTGGCGGATGGCGTTGGCGAGGCCCTCGCGGGTGCGCGACAGATTCACCCAGTCTTCGCTGCCGTGATCGGTCTGCGCGGCCGCGACCAGGTACGTGGGGCAGGTGGGATCGAGCTGCACGGCGCGGCGATAACACTCGCGCGCACCCTCCACGTTTCCGGCGCAGTCTTCGAGCGCGCGGCCCCGCGCGAACCACAGGCGAGCCTTGGCGCGGAGGTCGTCGACGAGGCGGATCTCGCCGTCGAACAGCTCGATGGCGGCCTTGATGTCGCGCCGCTCGAGGTGGAGTCGGCGCGCGGCGCGGATGGAGGGGAGGTGGTCGGGGTTGAGCTCGAGCGCGTGGCAATAGGCGTCGAGCGACTCGCGAGGATCGGCGAGAGCGCGCGCGATCTCGAAATAGAGCCGCGCGGCGCGGGCGCGGTCCGGCTCGCACTCGAGCTCTCGGCGGCACACCGCGACCAGCCAGCGGCCCTCGTCCGTCATCTCCGGGCGAGGGGCTGGCGCGATGCGCGTCATGTCCGCGTCGCTGCGCTGGGCACGCTCGTGATCGGCGCGCGCCGCGGCTCGTGCGCGTCGCGCGGAGCGGGCCTCGCGAGCGGGGCCCGGCGCGCTCCCCGTCGGGTAGCTCATCTCGTGGGCTGACGCGTCGACGCTGGCGCTCGCGGTGGGAGGAGGGGAGGGCGTGGTGGCGCGGGGGGCGGGGCCCGGCGTGGCTGGCGGCGGGTCGAGTGTCGGGCCCGGGGAAGGCGCAGACGGCGTGGGAGGGGGTGGGTAGCCGCTGTCCGAGCGTGCCGCTGCGGGGGCGGGCGGGGTGGCGGACGCGGCGGTCGCGGGCTGCGGGGGATGGCCACTCGCGGTCGCAGGGGGCGCAGTGTGTCGTGGCGCCGTGCCTCCTGGCGAGGGCGCAGGCGGGGGTGGGTAGCCGCTCCCGGCCGCGGGCTGGTGCGGGCCGCGTCTCGGCGCCGAGCCTCGCGGTGCAGGCGGGGGTGGGCCGCTCGGGCTTGCGTGTGGCGCGGGCGGATAGCCGCTCGCCGAGGGGCTCCGTGGGGGAGGAGGATAGCCGCTCGCGGTGCCGAAGCTCGGTGGCGGTGGAGGTCCGCTCACCGGCCCGGGCAGCGGGGAGCTCGCGAGCGGCTGTGGGCGTTGGGCCCCTGCCTCCGAGCGCGGTCGCCCCGCCACTCCAACCTCGCTCATGGGGAGGCCGCTCGCCGGGGTGGGGCGAAGGGGCGGCGGGGGGAGCGGCGGCGCCGGCCGAGGCGGCGGCGTGAGCGAGCGTGGATTGCGTGGGGGCGGTGGGATCGACGCGGGGCCTCGTGGCGCAGAAGGAGAGGCAGCGGTCGGTGCGCTTCGCGGGGGGGGAGGGGGCTGGCTGCGCCCGAGCGGCAGCGCCGGCTCACTTCGCGGCGGCGCGGGGGCGGAGGGCTCGCTTCGGGGTTGCGGTGCGGCACGCTCGCTGCGCGCGGGGGCAGGCGCCGAGGGTGGTGTCGCGGGGCGGACGGGCGCAGAGGGCACAGGTGCCGAGGGGCGCGCTGGCGCAGGAGCCGACGGTGCCGCGGGGCGCGGCGGCGGCACCGAGCGACCGGGCACGGCGCTCTCGGAGGGATGCGGCGCAGGTTTGCGAGCGCTCGGGCGCGGCGGGCTCGCGGATGCTTTCGGCGGTGCCTTCGCCATGCCGGTGTTCTCGCAGAGCGGTGCCCTGCACGGAGGGCGAGCATACCCCGAACCGCTTTCGTGGGCACCCACCGGCCGCGTCGCCCCTCCGCCTTCCTCGTGGCCACTGCGCATGCGCTCCGTGGGCCGCCGTCGCCCTCGCCCAGCGCGCCTGCCCAGCGCGCCTGCCCAGCGCGCCTGCCCGTCGCGCGCCCGTCGCGCGCTGCCCGTCGCGCGCTGCCCGTCGCGCGCTGCCCGTCGCGCGCCGCCCGTCGCGCGCTGCCCGTCGCGCGCTGCCCGTCGGCAGCAGCCCCGTCGCGCGCAGCCCGGTCGGCGCGTCAGCCCTCGTTGGCGAGCAGCTCGGAGATCTTGTCGAAGAACCCTTGGCTCGGGATGCCGCTCACCACGTCGCGGATCGTCATGTCACGGGTGTCGACGATGAAATTGGCGGGAAACTGGCTCTGATCGAACGAGCCTCCGAGCTGGTACTTGGGATCGATGGCCGCGGGGTAGAACACGTCGAACGCGGTGCACCAGTTGTCGAGGTGGCTGAACCCGGCCGGGGAGCCGACCGCCTCGCTGTCGGCGAGCACCATCAAGAGCTCCATCCCTTCCGGGCCGAGCTCCTTGTAGTGCTTCGGCAGCGTCGTCTGGGCTTCCTCTTTGCACGGGCCACACCACACCGCCGACACGTTGATCATGAGCGCCTTCGGCTTCAGGGTCCCCTCGGGCCGAATGGCGTCGGGGCCGTAGGTGCCGTCTCCGGTGGGGTTGTAGAAGTCGCCGAGCGTGATCTGACTGCGGTACTGCTCGCCGAGGCCGTCCCGCGCGTTGACGTAGCCCTCGAACGCAAAGTTCTCGATGAGGGAGCCCAGCGCGGTGCCGGTGGTCCCTTCGGGATAGTCGCCCTCCACCACGCGGCCGCCCGAGTTCGGCAGCGGCTCGAGAGGCTCGCCGCTGCCGCTGGTGCAGCCGCCGACGACCGGCAACGCGAGGGCGAGGCACAACCCGACGCACCCGCCGCGCGACGTGATCCGTTCCCGCCTCTTGCTCTCGTTGGTGGCCTTCATCGATGACCTCACCTCACGCGGCTTCGTCGCCTTCTCCGAAGGTAGCATACGTCGAAGAGCTCAGCTGGTTTCCGCGCGGGGGGCAGGTGCGTGGGCGTCGCGCCCCTGCGAGAGCCGCGTGAGCGAGAGATAGGGTGGCGCGAAGGCCAGGCCGTAGGCGATGAGCGCGGGCTGCTCGCGCGCGTCCATCGCGAGCAGCACGAAGAAGAAGAGCGCCGCGGGGACGCGGTTGAGCATGTCGCGGAGCGGCACGCGGCGAGCGGCCCCCACCCTGCGGGATTGGAGCGTGAGCCCGAGCCCGAGCACCCACGCCGCGATCACGAAGGGCCACGGCGAGAGCGGTTGGTTCACCCAACGAAACACGCCCCACCAGCTCGCGAGCAACAAACCATGGGTGCCGATCGGCGCGAGGGCGATGGCCACGCCGTTCATCAGCGGGCTCTGCTGCCGGCGCTCCACCTGGTCGAACACCAGCATGCACAGGCCGGCGTAGTACGCCCAGCCGATGATCCCGATGGGTGGCACGCCGAACACCCCCGGCTCGTGCCAAACCCAGAGCCCGGAGTTGACGGCGATGGGCTCGATCATCGACGCGTCGGCGAGGACGAGGGCGCCTCCCGCGAGGGGCACAAGGCGGTGCTGCGCGCCGAGCAGGCAGCGCGCGAGCTCCCACGCGGAGTGGATCACCACCGGCCAGATGAGCACGATGGCGAGGGGCACGCGGTCGATGAACACGCTCCACGCTGGGTTGTAGCTGTAGAACCCGTACAGGCGGATGCAGGTGTCCTCGGCCACCCAGCTCGCCACCACGAGGAGGGCGAGGCGCGTGAGGAACGCGCGCGGCTCGCCGCCGAGCCGAGCCCGCGCGACCACGAAGACGGCCACGATGACGAGCGCGACGACCTCGAGAAGTCTCATGTCGGGATCCCTACCCCGGGCAGGCCAGCCACCACCCAGAGGTGATAGCCCGTGAGGAGCGCCGCTCCCAGCCACGTGAGGCGCGTGCAGTCGGCGGCGGTGATGCCTCGCCGGAGCCACCGCTTGTAGAAGACGAGCTGCAACACCGGCGCGAGCAGCATCACGACGATGCGCCAGGGAACCACCCCTATGGCGTAGCCGGTGACGAGGAAGGCGAGCGACGTGACGAGGAGCCCGTCGACGATGCGCACCGCGCCGCGCTCACCGTGCGCTACCGGATACGTGCGCACGTTCGCGAGCGCGTCGCCGGGTGCGTCGCGGAGATCGTAGATGACCTCGTAGCTGAGCTCGAAGCAGAAGAAGAAGCCTACCGTCATCCCCACCGTGGCCGGCGAGATCCCCGGCGCGAGCAGCGCCGCATCCAGGCCCCAGCCGTGGGAGGCCAGGGGATAGGCGAACACCGTGAGCAAGAAACCCGTCGCCGACGCGGTGTTCTTCCAGAAGTAGAGCTCCTTGATGCGGCGCCCACCGGGCCAGAGCGGCCAGTTGTAGGCGAAGCCGAGCGCGTGGAACGCCACCCGCAGCGGCGAAATCGCGGGATCGACGAGGTGCGAGGCCACCAAGGAAGCGGCGAGGAGGGTGAAGCCCACCACCAGGATGCCGCGCCGGTGGGCTGCCACCAGCTCCGTCCCCAAGATCGCGTTCGCCTGGTCTTCCTTCAGATCGACGACGCGATTGAGGAGGTTGACCAAGAACCAGTCGAGCGCAGAGATGCCGGCGAGCGCCCACGGGTAGTGGGCGGTGAACAGCCACCCGAAGGTGAAGGTTCCCAAGGCGGCGATGGCCACGATGTGGAAGCGGCTCACCGCTGCGAAGAGCCGGATGCTCGCGCTGGCGCTCGCCATGGACGATGGAGGGGTACCAGAACGGTGGTTTCGCGCAAGCCCCGAACGGCCGGCCGATTGGTCGGCCCCTCCTCGCGAGGGCGATACCGCTTGTCGCCCCGCGCCAGCGTGTTTACGTGATCCACCCCCGATGCGGACCTTGCTCCTCAACCTCGTCCTCGTGGCGTTGCTCGCGGTGTTGCCCGCGTGCTCACGCCACTACGACGTCGGCGACCACGTGCTCGTCGAGTGGGAGGGAGACGTGTATCCGGCCATGATCACCGAGGTGCCGGGCCCGGGGAAGGTCAAGGTGCACTACGACGGCTACGACGAGCTTTGGGACGAGGTCGTCCCGCGCAGTCGCCTCAAGGGCCGCGTCGAGGGCACCGTCCCCATCCCCGATCCTCCGGAGAAGGTGCGGCGAACGGCGGTCGAGGCCGCCAAGACCAACAAGTTCAAGATCGGCGACAAGGTGAAGGCCGAGTGGCACGGGCACCAGTACAACGCCGTGGTCGTCGGCATCGTCGGGCCGGAGCGGTACCGCATCCACTACGAAGGGTACGGCAACGAGTGGGACGAGAACGTGGGTCGCGATCGGCTCCAGGGCAAATAGCCCTCGCGCCACTGCGCCCACCCGCCGAAGCCGGCCCGCCCACGGCCAGAAGCCTGCAACGACAAACGTCTACAACGGCAGTCGACGCCCTTCGTCGACGGCGATAGGACGTCGACAGCGATAGGACAACGACATGAGCTTGATGGAGCATCTCTCCGATCCGAAACGGCGCGACGGTCTCATCGACGACTGCGTGCGCCTCGTCGACGACGAAGTGAGCAAGAAGAGCGGTCTCGGCGGCGTCGTCATCAAGACCGGCTACAAGGCGGTCAAGGGCATCAAGCCAGGGTTCATTCGACGCGTGGTCGACAAGCTCTTCGACGAGTGGGCGGACAAACTCGATCCGATCTGGGCCGAGGGTGAGTCGAGCGGCTCCCCCCGATCTCACTTCGAAGGCCAGCGCTCGCGGGTGGCCGATGCGTTGTTGAGCGTCACCGACGCGAAGGCGGGCAACGCGGAGAGCGGCGTGGTGCGCAAGACCTACGACAAGCTCCGCCCCTCGGCGAAGAAACACGTCGAGGAGGCCGTGCCGGCGCTCGCCGAGCTCCTCGAGAAGTACGCGTCCTGATCGGGCTGGCGGCACGATGAAGACCGACGCGATGGTCATCGACCGCCACGGCGGTCCGGAGGTGATCGAGCGGCGCACGATCGAGCTCGGAGAGCTCGCACCGCGGGAGGTGCGCGTGCGCGTGCGTGCGGTCGCGCTCAATCATTTGGATCTTTGGGTTCGCCGCGGCGGGCCAGCGTTTCGGCTCGAGTACCCCCACCGCCTCGGCTCCGACATCGCGGGGGAGATCGAGGCCCTCGGCCCCGACGCGCGCGGCCTCGCCGTCGGCGATCGGGTGATGGTGCACCCGGCCACGAGCTGCGGGGTGTGCACACGTTGCAAGGCGGGGAGCGACAACCTCTGCCGCCAATACCGCATCCGCGGAGAGAACATGCAGGGTGGCTACGCGCAACACGTGCACGTCGCCGACGACGCGGTGCTCCCCATCGGGGACGCCCTCGGCTTTCGGGAGGCCGCGGCGCTCCCGCTCGCCACCTTGACCGCGTGGCAGATGGCGTACCGCAAGGCGGAGGTGAAGCCGGGCCAGACCGTGCTCGTGAACGCGGCGGGGAGCGGGGTGTCGGTGATGCTCATTCAGCTCTGCAAGCTCGCGGGCGCCACCGTGATCGCGTCCACGACCAACCCTGCCAAGGTGGCCCAAGCCCGCGAGCTCGGCGCCGACGAGGTGATCCTCAGCGCCGAGACACCGCTCCACCAGGCCGTGAAGGCGGTCACCCACGGGCAGGGGGTGGACGTCGTCTTCGATCACGTGGGCGGCAAGCTCTTCGAGAGCTCACTGTCCGCGCTGCGCTGGGGCGGGCGCCTGGTCACCTGCGGCGCGACGGCCGGCTTCGCCCCGGCCATCGATCTGCGCCACGTGTTCTTCAAGCAGCTCGAGATCCTCGGCTCCACCATGGGCCGACGCGGAGATCTCGCCGAGGCGTTGCCGCTCATGCTCGCGGGGAGACTGCGGCAGATCGTCGACCGCACGCTGCCGCTCTGGGAGGCGCCGGCCGCGCACGAGGCGCTGGAAAGCCGCGCGGTCTTCGGTAAAGTGGTTCTCGACGTTCCTTGAGGACAAGATGACAGCACGCGCGTTGTCCCCCGCTGGGGCCCGCCTGGGGTCGCCCAGTCGGTCGCCCAGTCGGTCGCCCAGTCGGTCGCGTGCCAGGGCGCGACCGTGACCGAGACCACGCCCGCCCTCGTGCTCGATCGGAGCAGCGAAGAGGCGCGCGCGTTCGTGCAGCAGCGCGTGGCCGCCTACCTGAGGTTCTACGCGGGCCTGGGGGTGATGTTCTTGGCGCTTCGGGTGCTCGGGCAGGTCTTCGGCGGGGATCGCGGGGAGCGGCTCAACGAGTTCCTCTTGCCCGACTTCTGGGCCCACGCGGCCGGCGTGCTGGTCAGCGGGACAGGCTGGCTCGTGTCGCGCGGGCGACCGCTGCGTCGCGACACGCTCGAGACGATGGAGACGGTGATCATCGTGGCGGCGATGCTCGCCTACGTGACGATGGGGTTGCTCGCGCCGTTCCCTGCCAATGGATCGATGACGTCTTACCTCGCCGTGACCATGGGGCTGTTCGCGCGCGCGATCTACGTGCCGAGCACCCCGCGCCGGTCGCTCCTCATCGGGGTGTCGATCGCGGTGCCCGGCCTCCTCATGAACCACTGGCGGCTGACCCACGCGCCGGAGGATGTCATGGCGGCGTTGATGGAGTGGCTCGGCGCGCCGAGTCGGCACACTCTGATCGCGCTCAACTCGATGTTCCTCGCCGGGTGGTGGCTGGGGACGATCGCGTTGAGCACGCTCGCGTCGCAGGTGATCTACGGCTTGCGGATGGAGGTGCGCGACGCGCGGCGGCTAGGCCCCTATCACATCGAAGAGAAGCTCGGCGAGGGGGGGATGGGCCTCGTGTATCGCGCGAGCCACGCGCTCCTGCAGCGGCCGAGCGCGGTGAAGCTCCTGCCGGTAGACCGCCTCGGCGAGGCCAGCATCGCTCGCTTCGAGCGAGAGGTGCAGCTCACCGCCCAGCTCACCCACCCGAACACGGTCACCGTGTTCGACTACGGCCGCACCCCCGAGGGGGTGTTCTACTACGCCATGGAGCTCCTCGACGGGGCGACCCTCGCGAAGGTGGTGGAGCTGACCGGACCGATGCCCGCAGCGCGGGCGGCCTACGTGCTGCAGCACGCGGCGGACGCGCTGGCCGAGGCTCACGCGATTGGGCTCATCCACCGCGACGTGAAGCCGGCCAACATCATGCTCTGCGAGAAGGGCGGCATCTTCGACACGGTGAAGGTGGTCGACTTCGGGCTCGTCAAGCGCATCACCGCTCCTGCCGGCGACGTAGGCCTCACGCAGGGCAACGTGATCACCGGCACGCCGCAATACATGCCGCCGGAGGCGCTCACGGATCCCGATCACGTCGACGCCAAGAGCGACATTTACGGCCTGGGTGCGGTCGCGTTCTTCCTCCTCACCGGCGAGCACCTGTTCGACGGCAAGACGGTCATCGAAATCTGTGGCCACCACCTGCACACGCCGCCGCGTCGGCCGTCCTCGCTCGTCGACGTACCGGCCGAGCTCGACGAGCTCATCGTTGCCTGTCTCGAGAAGCGCCCCGAGGCCCGTCCCGCCTCGGCGTCCGCGGTGGTGGAGCGGCTCGAGTCGATCGCGATGGCCGAGCCGTGGTCGCGGGCGCACGCTCGCGCGTGGTGGGAGGAGCATGGCGAGGCGCTCGGCTTTCGCGGGCGGGCGGCGCGGGCCGAGGGCCCCGAGCGCACCCTCGAAGGGACCGACGCGTGAACCACGCGTGGCTCAGGTGTCCCAGCTGTCACGGTGTGCTCTCGTCCCACCTCGGCTGCGCCGCGTGCGGAGCGTCGTACCCGCGGCTCGGCGACGTACCGGTGCTCCTCACCGACGCGGAGGCGACGATGCAGCGCTGGCGGGTGCGCGCGCGCCAGTTCGCGCGCGGCGTGACCGAGGGCATCCAACAGGCCCGCGCCGAGCTCGAGCGGCGCGACTTGTTGCCGAGCACCCGGCAGCGAATCGAGCGGAGCGTAGCCGCCCTCGAGGACAACCGCGACCGCGTGCTCGCGTTGCTCGCCGACGCGGGGATCCGACCCGCGGCGACCGAAGACGGCGAGCTCCACACCGAAGAGCGCGCGAGCGCCGCCGGCCACCCCGGCATCGCCGAGTATTACGAGCAGCTGCATCGCGACTGGGCGTGGGGCACGGAGGGGGCGGAGAACAAGCGCGCGCTCGAGCGCATCGCGGCGGTGCTGGGCGAAGATCGCGAGCTCGGTGTGGTGGTGGTGCTCGGGGCGGGCGCTGGCCGACTCGCCTACGACGTCCAGCTCGCGTTCGCGCCTCCGGTCACCGTCGCCCTCGACATCAACCCGCTGCTCTCGCTGGTCGCGGCCAAGATGGCCCTCGGCGAGACGCTCAGCCTCTACGAGTTTCCCCTCATTCCGCGCGATCTGGAGCACACCCAGGTGCTCCGGGAGCTGCGGGCCCCACGTGGTCCCGCGCGAGGGCTGTCGGTGGTGGTGGCCGACGCCTTCCGCGCTCCCTTGGCGGCGGCGACCGTGGACACGGTGATCACCCCGTGGTTCGTCGATCAGGTGCCAGCCGACTTCCGTGAAGCGGTCGCGCTCGCGCATCATCTCCTCGCGCCGGGCGGCCGCTGGATCAACCACGGCCCGCTCATCTATCCCAAGCATCGCCCCTACGCCACCCGCTACACCCCGACCGAGGTGTTCGAGCTCGTGACCCACGGCGGCTTCGAGGTCGGCGCGCACCACACCGAGATGCTCGAGTTCTTGCGCTCACCTGCCTCGGGCTTCGCGCGCCTCGAGCAGGTGCTCACCTGGGTGGCGAACAAGCGCCCTCTCCCCGCCGTCGCCAACGAGACCGTGGAGGTCGACGCGGCGATCCCCTCGTGGCTCGTGTGTCACCACCTCCCGGTGCCGCGGTTCGATGGCCTCGAGGGCTACGCCGCGCCCCACCCGCTGTTGGGCTACGTGGCGCAGATGATCGACGGCGAGACGCCCCTCCGCGCGATCACCGGCCGCGTCGTCAGCGAGCATGGAGTGACGGCCCGCGTCGCCGCGGTGGGGGTGCCTGCCGCCGCCGAGGCGATCTGGCGCGCATGCCTCGCCCTCCGCGCGCGCCGGTAGCGCTCGTGTGCCCTGCGCAGCTCGGGCGCCCACTCAGGCGCCCCAGCTCAGGCGCCCAAGAGCGGCCAGCGACCCGCCGAGAAGCGTGGGTCTCCACCGGCGGCGGCGGCCTCTATGCTCGCTCGCGCCCGCGCGAGCGCACGTCGCTGCCGCGCGACCAGCTCGTGGATCGGGAACGGCTCGCCCATGAACACCTCGAGCTCGCTCGCGCACTCGCGTCGGGTCTTCACCGGTACGCCCGGAGCGGAGAGCTCGTTCACCGTGTGCAGCGGGCTGAAGGGCTGCCCGAAGCGGTAGCGGGTGTCCGGATCGAACTCCCCTCGGTGCTCGTCCCACCACGCCATCCACTTCGAGGCTTCCGTCTCCAGCCGATACGGGTTGTCGCGGTCTTCGTCGTTGGACCGGATCAGCGGCGCGCCCGTGATCCGCACCAAGGCGTGCGCGGCCTCGCGGCGCCCCGAGGGGCCGAGCAGCACCCCCGCGTCGGCGCGCGTGCCCTCGAGCGCGAGGATGAGTCGGTCGACCAGCCGCACGTGGCCGTGAAACGCGAGCGCGGCCGCTTGCCCCGTGTCGCCGAAGTAGAGCCGCTCGAGCAACAGGTAGTCGTCGGCTTTGCCCGCGATGCCGATGAGGAGCATGCAGCGGGTCCGCAGATCCGCCCGGAGCATGTCGGCGTCTGGCTCCTCCACCTCCTCCACGAGCCGCTCCCGCAAGAGCGCTGGCCCCTCCGGGTGACGCAAGCGCACCAGCGACTCCACACCGGTCACCCACACGTCGTCGTCGATCTCCGTCTCGCACAGGCCCACCAAGAGCTCGGCGGCTGCCGTTCGCTCCTTGGCCACCCCAAGCGCGCGGATGGCGCTCACCCGCACCTCCTCGCTCGGGTGCTCACAGAGCGGCGTGACCGTCCCGAAGTCTACCTCGTTGCGCATCGTCAGCACGTTGAGGCCGAGGGTCGCGAGGCGAGGGTCGTCGTCGGCAGAGAGGCGCACCATCGCGTCGCGGATGTGGGGGTTGGGGCCGAGGGCGAAGGCCTCCTCTTGGGCGCGATACGTGTAGGGTGGCGACTCCTTCAGCGCGAGCAGCGCGGCGCGGGCGGTGTCTTCACCGGCCACCGAAGCGAGGAGCATGGTGCGCGCAAAGGCTCTCCCCGGATCGGCGGTGATGGCGTCACGCGAGTAGCGCACGGCGTGATCGAGCACGTCGAGCCCTTCGTAGCGCGACTTCGGACCCACGGCGGAGAAGAACGGCTGGCCCAGGGCGACCGCGGCGTCGAGGCACGCGCACAGCTGGTTCTCGAAGCGCGCCATCCCTTCCCAGTCGAAGAGCTCGTGGTCGCGCGTGCGGCGCAGATTCCCCATCGCGCCGATGTCTTCCAAGCACGTTCGCAACAAGCGCTCCACGTGCGCGAGCTCACCTTCGAGTCCGGGCGTCATGGTGGCCACCGTCTCGTTGTCGTTGGGCACGAGGAGCGGCAGCCGCTTGGCCGGATCGTCGGCTCCGTAACCGCGCTCCACGTCTTCCTCTTCGAGCACGGTGGGGGCAAGATCGAGGGCCTCGTCGTAGTCTTCCTCCTCGACGTTCTCGTCTTCCTCGGCGCGGTCTTCCTCGGGGGCCCAGATAAACTCCTCGGGCGTTGCGTCCACGTGCGCGCGCACCAGCTCACGCTTGAGGTTGTGGAGTCGAGGGACGCCGTGGCTCGCTGCGAACGGCTGCGGCTCGGGCACACGCTCGCGGCTGCGCGCGTTGAGCTCGTCTTTGAGGTGGGTGTCTTGGAGCGTCACCACGCGATCGATCGTCGCCTCGCGGGCCTTCTCCAGCGTGCGCTCCACCCCGCGCAGTCGGGCCGCCATCTTCAGCGAGCGCTCGCTGTGATCGTGGCCCTCGATCGTCTCGCGCGCGGTGCGCACCTGGCCGTGGGCCTCGGCGAGCACGTCGAGGTGTTGGGCGTCGCGCACTGCGCTCCGCTGCACGCGGTGAAGGCACTCCACCGCGAGCTCGAGGTCGCGAACGATCGCGGTACGGTTCACGCGCCCCGGGAGCGTCTTCACCGCGAGGAGGATCTCCTCCACCACGTCCGCCCCGATCCGCGCCACGCGGTGGGCAGGAGACGTGCGGTCATTGTCCTCCGCCATCATGCCTCCTCCTCGTTCTCCGTCGCCTCACCGGCGAAGGCGATGAGCCCGCGCTCTCTGCCCTCGGAGTGAAGGGCGAGCAGGCCCTCGAGCGACGGCGTGCAGCCGAGCCGTACGAGCTCGAGCGCGATAGCCGTGAACAGCGGCCCGGTCGCCGCGCCGACGTCGCCGGTGTCCCACACCCAGCTCGTGTCGGCGGCGTCGTGGCGCACCGCGCGCCCCCGCGCTCGCTCCCACTCGCGCAGGCGATGGCGCTCGCCGTTGACGTCGCTCAACGTCCAGTCGAGCTGCCGGCCGAGCCGACCTTGGAGCGTCTCGAGCATGACGGTCATCGCCTCTGCGACGTTGGTCTCGTCCTCCGAGAGCGCCGTGCGCTCTTCCCCCACCTCCACGTCGAGGATCTTCCCCACCCGGTCGGTGGCGCCGCGCGACAACATCAAGAACGCGGCGCCTTCGCTGGGGATGAAGCCGTTGTCGGCCCCGATCGCGTGCAGGCGATAGCTCTCGTCGAGCCAGCGCAGCACCCCCGGATCGTAGTAGGTGTCGACGCCCCCCACACACACCACCGGCACCTGCGCGTCGAGCAGCACCTCGGCCCGACGGAGGGCCGAAGCGAAGCCAGCGTGCCCGGCGCGCACCACCGTCGAGCGCCGCAGATCGAGGGCGGTGCCGCTCTGCTCGGCGAGCTCGGCGATGGCGCGGCTCTCGAAGCGGGGGCCGTCGTCGGGCCGGCCCTTCTCGGGGAGGCAGAGCACGAGGGGCAGCGGGCGCTCCTCGGTGGGGACGCGCTCGGGCGCGAGCGTGCTCACCGCCTCTGCCAGCGCCGGCGCCCCGAGCGCCATCATGCGCGAGAAGCCGAACAGTCGCTCCCCGAGCCCACCGGCGAGGGCGATGCCGATCTCCTGCCCCCGACGATCCCGAAACTTCACCGCCCGCGGCTCGAGCTTTCGCGCCCGCGTGCACATCGCCACCTGGAGGCTCCCGAGCCCGATGGCCCCGCGCGCGCCAAGCCCGATCACGTCGGCGATCATGCCTTCTGCTCCTCTTCGCCGTCGGCGCCATCGCGAGCGGCGTTCTCCTCGGCGGCCCGCCGCTCCTTGGCCGCTCTCCGTTTGCCGGTGAGCATCTTGTTGAAGGCCTCCACCGCTTCCATGTCGCCGCGGCGGAGCGAGGTGCCCACCGCCTCCATCCACGCGCGCTCCTCGAGCATCCAGTCGGTGCTCGTCATCCCGTGACGTGCCAACACCGCGTCGCGCTCGCCCGGCGCGGCCCAGAGCTCGGCCGCGAGCTCGGCATACTCCTCCACCTGTAGCGACGGATCCGGGGTGCGGTCGAACGTCATCTGGCGCGCCACGTTGAGCTCCACGTCGTTCTTGGGAATCGCCCCCACATCGGCGCCCTCGGGCGCCACGGCCCGCGCGAACACCCCCCGCGGGAGGCTGCGATAGATGTGGTCCACCTCCGGCACGCGCTCCATCGTGCCGAGGCTCACGATCAAGCGCACGCTCGAGCGCTCGAACACGTCTTCGGGCACCTGCCCGCGCCACGTGAGCGCCACCGTCCCCCGCTCCGTGTCGAGCTCGACGGTGTCGATCTCCATCGTCACGTCGTACTTCGCGCTCAGCTCGGCGATCACGAGCACGTCGTGGCCAGGCAGCGCGAGCTTGCGTGGCTCGCCGCCGGGTAACAGGCCCTCGAGCAACAGCACCGCGTCCGGCTCGGGGAAGGGGCCCGTGAGGTGGGCGGCCGCGATCTGCACCCCGCGCTCGGTGAGGCTGTCGGTGCGGTACAGGTCGTCCCACATCGGCCCGGGCACCGGCTCGAGCAGGCCGCCTTCCACGGTGGGCTGGCTGTCGGGCTCCTCGTCGTCGAAGTTGGGGGGGAGCGGCGCGGTCACCCCAGCGTCTTCCCAGGGCTTCCACTCGCCGGCGTAGAGCGCCCGCATCGCCGCGTCGTACTGGGCCAGCTTCTCGGCGTCGGTGAGGCCGTAAGCGTCGGGCTCCTCGGCGGCCGGCACCACCTCGCGCGGCTTGAGCGGTCCCACCGGGGGGATGGGCGTCACCCCGTCTCGCGCCCGCAGGTAGCCCGCCGTCAGCGGCATGCGTTCGATGGGGGTGGGGCCCAAGGTGCAGAACGACAGGTCCACGCAGCCGGGGATCACGATCCGCGCGTCGATGCGCTCGACCGCCCGCGCGGCGTGGGCGTAGCCGCGGAGCACCACGTCGGCGCGCGGCTTGGAGCGCACCAGATCCGTCACCGCGTCGGCCTCGGGGGAGGCGGCCGGCTCCGCAGGATCGGCAGGGGCCGCTGCGGTGAATCCGGGCTGCGCGTCGAGCAGCGTCAGCACTGGGCTCGCGGCGTGGGGGTCGAAGCCATAGGTCGTCTTCACCACGATGGTGGTGCGGTCGTGCTCGGGATCCCACGGCACCACCCCCACCGGAAAAGCGAGGGGCTTCGGTCCGGCCACGTGGAGCGGATCGACCTGGGCCACGATCGGGGGCGGATAGCGCAACGCCACGAGGCCATGCTGGCGTATCTGTTCGGCGATCACAATGCTCCGATGGGCACCCGCCGTGGTGTCGACGCGCTACGTCGGGAGCGGCGTGAACACCACCTCACGCCGGGAGCGAGCCCACCTCGAACTTCGACTTGCCGTCTTGGTTGTAGAGGTAGCGCAGCCCGGGGATCGAGCCGCTGAACATCTCGATCTCGTACCAGCGGTCGGGGAACAACGTGGCGCGGTAGTAGTTCGTCACCCGGAACTTGGGGGTGAGCGTGGCGAGCGCGCCCTTCGTCTCCGGGCCGGTGAAGGTCATGGTGACCTCGAGCGGAGCGCTCACGCCGAACTGCACCACGTCGACCCCCGCGCCGCCCACGATGAGGCCGATCTCGGCCACCACGTTGATCTTGAACTCCCCCGCCCCAAAGTCGAACTCGTCGTGCTGGTTCTTGGTGATGTTCCAGGTGACGCTGAAGCCGAACTTGAGGGTGAAGTAGATGTCGACGCGGAAAATCCGGAAGCGTCGCAGCGCCTGGGCGAGACCCGGCACGTAGAACGTCACGAAGTTCAGCAGCGAGAAGTAGACCGTGTAGTCGATCTTCAAGAACGGATCGCTGCCGATCTTGAAGGTCCACTTCTGGCCCATCGTGGCCGTCGTGTAGTAGCGCCAGCGGCGCGCGCTCCAGCGATCTTCCGTGCGCAGATACTCGAGGATCACCCCGATCTGGAAGTTCTCGAGGAACTTGAAGGTGAGCGGCTGATTCGCGACGTTCGCGATCTTCTGCGCGACGGTGAGGCCCTTCTTGGCCGTCTTGGCCGCGGTGACCGCCTTGTTGAGGTGCTCGGCCGCGGTCTCGAACTTCGCCATCGCGGCGCGGTAGTTCGCCCACTGTTGGAACGCCTCTTCACCGGCCTTCTTCCACTGGTCGTAGGCCCGATCCACCTTCCGCTGCTGGCGGGCGCGCCCACGCTCGGCCGAGCCCACGTCGCCGCCGATGCTGTCGCGTTTGGCGGCCGCCGACTGCATGCGCCCGAGGGCGTTCTGCTGCGACTGCTGGGCCGCGTTCTGCGCGTTGCGCGCCTGGTTGGCCTGGTTCTGCGCGTTCTGCGCGTCCTGCTGGGCCTTGTCGACCGCGTCGCGGGCCGCCTTGTCCTCCTCCTCCTTCGACTTCTGCTTCTTGTTGGCGTACTCCTTGAACTTCTCGCCCAGCGGGATCTTGATCTTGAAGCGGATCTGCTGGTTCGGGAGCACCCGGATGGTGGCCTCGCGGGCACCGGCGCAGGCCGACGCCGTCACCTTGATCTCGGGCGGGTTGATCCACCACCACCCGTAGAAGAGCAGCGTGCGGATGTCGGCATCGAGGAAGCTGGGTTGCAGAGGGGCCTTGTCGTGACCCTCGGGCATACGGATCGGCTTGGCCTGCGGGTCGGTCGACTTTGGATCACGCGGCGCGAGCCCGTCCTGCGACTTGTGCGGGATGCTGTAGTTGCCCTTTCCGGGGTCGGTCTGGCCGCCGTAGTCCTGTCGCCCGAGGCCCGCGTCGTGGCCGCTGTCGCCCTCCATGCGGCTCTCGCCGTCGCTCGTCATGAACTTCGACATCGACTGGCCCATCATGGCCGCCATCGCGCTGCCCATGTCGCCCTCCGAGAGCGACTTCATCACCGAGCCGTTGAGCCAGTTCTCGAGGGCCATGCTCGCGGGCACCACGAACGCGTCCTTCGAGTGCTCGTGCTTGGTCTCCGTGCGCATATAGAGCGGGAACACCTTGCAGCTCGCGTCCCAGATGGTGTGGTACTCGCCGCCTTGGGTGGGCACCTCGCACTTCACGTTCACGGCCGGGGGGGTCTGCGTGATGTCGTGGCGGCGGGCCCAGAAGTGGATGGTGTCGGTGTCCCACACATCGAGGTAGTTGGGGTCGCCGGTCTTGTCCTCACCCTTGTGGCCGAGCGAGGCGCCACCGGCGCAGTTGGCGCCCCACGCATCGAGCTGACACTTCTTCTTGGCCCGATCGGTGGCCCCCTCCGTCCGGGGCTGCACGTTGCCGGGGAGCACGCTCCCCTCGGAGTTGGCCATGTTCTGCTTGGTGGGGTCGTAAGTGCGCGCGGCGGGGATGGTCTCGATGAAGAGGTCTGGCGAGCCCGTCTTCACCCAGGCCGCGTCGAAGGTGGTGCCGCTCGTGGTGCCCACTTGCCCGGGGCTCACCGACGGTGTCCAGTGGGTGTTCTCCATCGCGATCGGGTTGCCCGAGATGGTGGTGCGCGTCGAACGTCCGCTCGCCAGACCCGACGAGAACGCCGAGTTGTCGTAGGGCTGAACGCTCGGCAGCTTGCACACGTCCAGGGCGGTGAAGGCCGTGTGGTTGCTGTTGGTGTTGACGACGACCTTGGTGTGATTCTCGACGGTACGGCCCATGAGGTCTGCCCCTCTCGAACGTGGTGCGGTGGGTTACGGCGAAGCGACGGCGAAGTTACGAGCAACGGCTCGAGCGTGGCTCAAGCGAAGACGCGCCAGCGACCTTGGTGCTGGACCATGAACAAGTCGGTGTTGATGCGCCGCTTTGGATCGAGCTCACAGGCGGCCATGAGGGCATGACCCTCGTCGTGGCGGCTCACGACGGCCACCTGACCGTCGCGCCGCGGCTCGAAGTGCAGCGCCGAAAAATCGAGCGGCGCGTTGGGCTTGGGGCGAAAGCGCAGGAGCTCGTCGCGCCACTGCTGCTTGCGCACGCCGGCCGCACGATCGCTGTCACCAGCGTGCGCGCGCTGATCGAGCTCGAACTTCAGCGACAGCTCGTCGAGGAAGCCCTCATAGTCGCCCGCTTCGAGCAGCTCGTAGATCCGCCTCACCGCGTCGCGCAGGGCCGGCGTCCCGTCGCAGTCGAACTGGGCGCTTGGCGCATCGAAGAAGACTGGCGTGGCCAGGTCGTGATCGAGCTCGAACGTCTGGCGATGATAGAGCGGGAGGTGCTGGTGCTCCTCGCGGGCCAAGTCCCAGATCTCGGGGTAGCGCACGTCGAGCAGGACGTCGCGCTCGAGCTTCTCCGTCTCCGGCGCGTCGAGGTTCAGTGTGGTGTACACCTGGAAGATGACCGCATTGAGCTGCTTGTCGCCGGTGCCCGGGTTGGGCGCTCCGGTCTTGAGGAGCTCGATCTCGAGGGTGTTCTCTCCCCGTCGCACCAGGTAGTTGAGCGGGCCGCTGCGCGAGTCGGGCCCCACGAAGGGGCTGCGATAAAGGGGCACACCGTTGACGTAGAGGCGCGGCCACGCGCCGGTGTTCACGTTGCACCAGTAGCTCACGCACGGACGTGCTCTCGGATCGGTCGCGCTCATCCGCCCCCATCCTGCCGCGACTTGCTGGCGTTCTCGTTCGCGGCGCCGGTGATCGAGATCGTCACGTCGTTGACCGCCTTGATGTGGACGGTGCCGCCCTTGAGGCTCACGTACGACTCGTTGCCCGAGTCTTGGTCGAACACCTTGAGGTGCAGCTCGCCGTCGGCGTGCCATCGCCCCTCTCGCGACCGCATCTTGAACGTCTCGGCGCCGGTGAGGGTGAGGTGGTTGGGGCAGGTGGCGCCGAGCGACTGCTCCACCGTGGTGGTGCGCATCGTGTCGCAGCGCATCTGGATCTCGCGCTCGGCCTTGATGGTGTGCTCGGTCGTGATGTGCTCGGTGCGATCTCTGGTGGTCTGCTGCGTGAAGCCGGCCTTGGCAGAGATGGTGAACGACTGCCCGATGGTGAGCTTCGTCTCCCCGCCGATCTCGGTGGTGTGCTTCGTCTTGTACTTCTCGGTGCAGTTGCTCTCGAACGTCTCGGTGAGGTTGTCGGCGGCGTAGTTTACGTCGGTGAACACCTTCATCTCGTAGGTGCCACCGATCTTCAGCGTGTGGTCGTTGCCGATCGCGTTGCTATCGCCCTTGGACACCGTCTTGGTGCGGTTGCCCGTTACCTCCCAGGTCTGGTCGTTGCCAACGCTGGGCTCCATGTGCCCACCGATGTCCCAGTCGGCGTTGCCCCCCACGTTCACCGTCTCGTCGTTCTCCACCACCCGGGTGTTGCTGTTGCCCACCCGCGCCGTCTGGTTGCCTGCCACCCGAAGGTTCATGTCGAGCGGCGCGCGCATGAAGATGCGCTGGAGGCCGGCCGCGTCCTCGAAGCGGATCTCGTTGGCGCTGTCGCGCGTAGGGCTCGTGGCCGAGGTGAGGCTCGAGCGGTCTTTGGCGTGGGGGAGCTTCTCGCGGAATACGTCGTCGCCGTTGTACACGCGGCCCACCACCACCGGGCGATCGGGGTCGCCCTCCATGTAGTGCACCACCATCTCCCAGTCGCGGCGCGGGATCGCGGAGGAGCCGCCGGTGTTGTCCTGCAGCGCCGGGATCCAGTGCGAGCAGTCGTCGTCGTAGGGGCGCAGCCGATCCCAGTGAAAGTGGATCTTCACCCGCCCGAAGTGGTCGCACTGGATGTCTTCACCGTTGGTGCAGACGATGCCGGTGTGCGGGTTGAAGATGCGCGGCACGAAGGTGGTGCGCGGCGCCCGATAGATCACGTCGGCGTCGTCGGCGTCGAACGCCAGCTCGAAGCCATCGTGCTCGTCGTGCCAGTCGTGCACCACCTTGCGCACCACGTAGCGGCCGGGGAGCGCGCCCACCGGGGCGTCGGTGAGGGCGAAGCAGCTGCCCGGGTAGATGCGGCCGCAGGTGGTCTTGCCGAGGTGCGAGGCCGCCGCGCGATCCATCGCCTCGGCGTGGAGCCGCGCCTTGCGAGCGCCCTCGCTCGGCTCTTCGTACTCGCCGGGGTAGTCGTACCACTCCGGTCCGAACGGCACCGCGGTGTCGTGCACCACGTCCATGTCCATCGACGGGTGCTCGGTGTTCCAGTCGCGCAGCGTGATCTTGCCCGGGGTGACCGCGGCGCGGCTGCCGATGGCGTGCACGGCGTCGTCGTTCTGGTTGCCCCCCGAGTCGTGGCGGAAGGGGAGGGCGGGCACGCCGGGGATGTCTTCGTAGGCCCCCGAGCTGTCGCCCAGCACCATCACGTCGCCTTCGCTGAAGTAGTAGAAGATGCCCTCGTCCTCCATGAGGCGCATCACGTAGTCGTAGTCGGTCTCCCGCCACTGCACGCAGTAAGGCCGATTGGGGTACGACTCCTGGAGGCGGTTGTCGATGGTCACGCCGAGCGCCTCACACACCTCGGTCACGATCTGAGGCACGGTGAGGTTTCTGTGGATGCGGATGTCGCGCCGATGCTGGAGCAACGCGAGGCGTGGCATGAGCACCAGCTCCACCTCGGGGTGTCCAGAGATGGAGGCGTTGAGCTCCACCTCCGCCACGATGCCCTGGAGGACGCGCACCGGCACGTTGTCGCGCTCCATCGAGATGGTCGCGGTCTGCTTGTAGACGAGGTCGGGGTCGAAGGCGTCCGGCGCCCCCTGCATCGTCTGTGGATCGAGCGTGAACTTGGCGTGCAGGCGCCACGCCTGGCTGAGGTGCTCGGTGCCCTTGATCTCGCGCACGCGAAACGCGAAGGGGCCTACCTGGATGTTGTAGAGCAGGGGATGGTCGGGCATAGGGTTCTCTTCGCTCGGTGGCGGTGGGCAGCGGGGGCGCGCGACGTCAGCTGTTGTGCTTCACCTTCGCGCCGGCCTTGGCGTCGATCACGCTCGAGGAGCCGACCTCGTAGCTGGAAGCGGAGATGGTCACGTCGGTGGGGGTGATCCGCACCGTGCTCGAGCCCACCTTCAGGATGATCTCCTTCTTGGCCTGCACGAGCATTACCTGCTTGGTGGTCCCGTCGATCGAGCCCGTCACCTGCCACTGGGTCTTGCGGTCGGAGCCGTCCATGAAGTGCTTGCTCGACTTCATGACCAGATCCTTCTTGATGGTCTCGATCCAGCAGTCGTTGATCTCGACCGCATAGTCTTCCTTCGCGGTCTCCGTCTTCGCGGCGCCCACCTCCATGATCGCGTCCTTGGTGATCTGGCTCTGGTGGATGCCGTCGAGGGTGTGGGTGCAGGAGCCGGTGATGGTGTACTCGGCGGTCTGCGAGCTGAACTTGATGATGCCCTCGGTGGCCTCTTCGGTCACGTCGCCGGTTACCGTGAGCGTGCGATCCTTCACCACCGTGTAGCTCAGGTTCGAGCCGATCTCGATCTTGCGGTCGCCGGTGATGTCCTCGGTCTCGTCGTTGCCCACGCTCTTGTCGCGGTCGTCGTTGATCTCGAGCGTCTCGTTGCCGCCGATCTTCATCGACTGGTCGTTCTTCACGTCGAGCTGCAACACGTCGGAGATCTCGACGTCCTGGTTGCCCTTGATGATCTGCTCGTTGTTGTGGGCCACGTTGTAGCCCATGTCGTTGTTCACGTCGTAGTTCATGGCCCGCGACGCGTTGACGAAGAACTCCTGAATCCCGAGCAGATCCTCGAAGCGGATCTCGTTGGCGGTGCCGCCGCCGGGAGAGGTGAGCGTGCGGAACACGGTGCGTGTCTTGTTGGCGGGCAGCTCGTAGGTGGGCGGGTGCTCGGCGTCGTGAACGCGAGACAGCACGGTGGGCGCGTCCACGTTGCCCTCCTGCATGAACGTCATCACGTTCCAGCCGATGCGGGGATAGAGCATCGAGCTCGACACCCCGCGCTGGGCCACGCGCATCCACTTGCCGGCCTTGTCGTCCCAGCCGCCCTCGCGGTCCCAGTGCAGCTGCACCCGCACCCGTCCGCGATCGTCGGTGTGGATCTCCTCGCCGGGGGGCCCAACCACCCGCCCCGACTGGATGCCGGCCTGCTGCGACACCGGCGTCTCCTCGGGGTGACGATAGGGCTTGTCGGCGAAGGCCGACTCGAAGTGGCACTGGTAGCCGATGCCGCTCGAGTGGAAGCGCCGCCGCTGACGCACGTCGTACGTCACCTCGGTGACGAAGTAGCGGCCGTCGTGGAGCGGGTGGTTGAACACGGTCATGATGCGACCGGGATCGATGCGCACGCTGCTCGAGTTGCCGCTGATGGTGTAACGCGACGACTGCACGCACTCGAGGCGGTTGCGCGCCATGTGCCGGCACACCTCCGGATCTTCCGGTCCGCCGCCGGGGGCGTCGTAGTGCTCGTGGATGCCGCCCCCCTCGGAGGCCTCCACCTTCAGATCCGGATTCCACGGGTTGAACGAGCCCACCGTGAACTTGGTCGCGCTGGCGTGGGCCTCCGACGCGAGCTCGTGGATGAGCTCCTTGTTGCCGAGCATCCCGGTGTCGAGCACGAACTCGAGCGGCAGGCCGCCGGTGAGCTCGGGGGCGCTGGTGGAGTCGTCGGAGAACACCAGCTCGCTCATGTGCCCCTCGTGGTCGAACCAATAGTAGATGCCCTCCTCCTCGAGGAGGCGCGAGATGAAGGTCCAGTCTTGCTCGCGATACTGAGCGGTGTACACGCGCCGGCGGTAGTTTCTGGTGAGGTCCCAGCGGTAGGGCACGGGGTGCTTCTGCAGCACCTTGTCGACGATCTCGGGCACCGTCATGTCGTTGAACACGCGGCTGTCGCGCGACAGGCTCAGCGGGTAGGCGTTGGGCCGGAGCACCACGTCGAGCTTGGCGGTGCCGTCGTCGTGCACGAGGCGGCTCGCCTCGGCCACGATGCCCTGGATCGACTTGCGGACGCCGAAGCCGTCGTGGATCGTCATCTCCATCGACTTGCCGATGAGGGCCGAAGGGGGCGCGCCCACCGCCTCGTCGTCGATCACCATGTCGAACCGGTAGAGCGTGCTCACGCGCTCACGTCCGGTCATCGTGACCACCTCGTAGGGTTTGCCCTCGATGGTCAGGTAGACGTACTCGTCTTCGAGGGACGCCTGTGCGATCTGCTGTGCCTTCTTGGCGGCTTCGGTGTTGAGATCACTCATGCTGGCCCCTCACTACTTGTTCTTGATGGCGTGGATCATCGCTTCGCCGATGGCCGAGATGTTGCGCACCAGCGCGTCCACCATCGTCTCTTGCGTGATGTTGTTGCTGTTTCCGGAGACGACGATGTTGCCGCCCGCGTCGATCTTCATCTTCCCGCCGATGGTCGTCTTGCCGGGCTCGAGCTTCAGCTGCAGCGCCTGCGACTGGAACCCGAGGAGCTGATCGGCCTGGAGGATGATGCGGTCGCCGTTGATGTTGATCTTCTCGTCGCCGTTGAGGGCCGCGTCGCCCTTCACGACGATGGTCGACTGGTTGGCGGAGTAGCCCTGACTCTCGGTCGACTCGCGGGTGGCGGCGCCGTCTACGTTGATGGTGAACACCCCGCCCACGCGCACCGAGATGCCACCCTCCTCGCAGGTGATTGTCTTGTCGGTGCCCACCGTCTCGGTGAGCGTGTCTTGCACGATGATTTCGAGGTTGCCGGTGCCTTCCACCTGCACGTCGCCGGTCACGTCGCGCTTCCAGTGGGTCTCGGTCTGCCGGGTGATGGAGCCCGACTGTTCGGCGGCGAGGATCTTGCGCTCGGCCCCCACCTCCTCGGTGTCGTTGTTCTCGATCGAGTAGGCGAACACCTCGGTGATCTTGAACTCCTCGTTGCCGGTGACCGTCTTTTTGCGATCGTTGGTCACGTTGAACGAGTAGTTCTTCTCCAGCGAGCAGTCGAAGTTGCCTCCGATCTCGAAGGTCTGATTGTTGCCCACCGTCCATGCGTACGACTCGCCGATCTTCACGTCTTCGTTGCCCTCGACGTGCTCGCTGCGATCGCGTCCCACCTCCCCGAACATGTCCTTCTCGGCGTGCCAGTCCATGTGCTGTTTGCCCGCGATGTCTTCCATGCGCAGCTCGTTGAAGCCCTGCTTCCCCGGGTAGGTGGGGGTCTTCACCGACAGGCGCGTCTTGTTCACCGGTTGGGCATACTCGGGAACCATCTGTCCGTTGATGTTGCGCGCGAAGCCGAAGGGGCGATCGGGGTCGCCGTTGATGTAGGCGATGCTCTGCTCCCAGCCCACGCGAGAGAGCGCCATGCCGGTGGCCACCTCCTGCGTGTTGCGGAGCCAGCGCGAGTCCTCGTCGTTGCCCACCGCCTCACGGTCCCAGTGGAACTTGGCGCGGAAGCGACCGTGCTGATCGGTGTGGATCTCCTCGCCCTCGGGGCCCACGCACATGGCGGTGTGGCAGCCCGCGATGTGGGGGTGGGGTGTGACGAGCGGCGGGCGGAATGGCACCTGCTTGGGGATCGCCTTGAAGTGGTTGCGGTAGTTCACCTCGTCCACCGCGCCGTCGAGCGTCTCGGCGAACTTGCGGTTGATGTAGTCGTGATCCACCTCGGTGAGCACGAAGTCGCCGGCGAAGCGGGGCCCGGCCATCACCCCGAAGGCGAAGCTGCGGGCGGGCTGAAACGAGGTGACGTTGCTGCTCCCTTCCACGTAGCGCGAGGGCACGCGGTAGGCTTCGAGTCGGTGGCGAGCGAGGCGCTCCCCTTGATCTTCTCGACGGTAGCCCACCGGATAGTCGTAGATCTCGAGCTCGTCGTCTTCGTCGGCGGCCTTCTCCTTGAGGAGCTTCACAGCCGGCTTCTTCCAGTTGAAGTCGTTCACCGTCGCCTTTCCGCTCGCGAGGGTGCGACCGCGCCGGAACGCCCAGATCCCGATGCTCTCCCACTGCATCGCGCCGGCTGCCTCCACCAGGTCGAACATGGCCTTGCCGTCGGTGGGGGGGCTGTCCTCGGAGCGGTCCTGCATCACCATCGTGCCGTCGGGCTCGAACCAATAGAAGATGCCTTCGAACTCGAGCAGGCGGTGCACGAAATCGAGGTTCGTCTCGCGATACTGGCCGCAATACTTCCGGGTCTCGGTGGGCCGGGTCAGCTCGAAGCGATGATCGACCCCATTCTGATCCAGCACCTGCGTGATGATCTGTTGCGACGACATGTTGCGAAACTTGCGGGTGTTCGTCGTGAAGCGCAGCAGCCAGAACGCGGGGTAGAGGTTGACCACGTAGCGGAGCGAGCCTTCGGTGATCTTGATGAAGTCCACGTGGCCCACCCGCAGCGTCCATCGACGCGGGGGAAAACCGATGGGCGCGAGATCGATCACCGCGTCGCGTTCGAGCACACCCGTCAGGTCGATGTGGTCGTTGGCGGCGATCTCGAGGCGGGCGTGGGTGAGCTTGGAGATCCCCTCCACCAGTCGACAAGAGACCACGGTGATTCGCTGGGGAACGTCCAGCTCCAGAACCAGTTCGGCATCAGGCGTCATGGGTCGCTCTCTCGTTCTTGGACGCGGGTTGGCTCGCGGTCATCTTGGGTGGGCACGCATCAATGGAGTCGCTCCGCCGCGTCGTCGTGGCGGTGCGGTTCGGCGTCGAACAGCTCGTCGTAGTACTTGCGCGGAACGTCGATCGCGTTGGTGACGCGGATCTTCTGGAGACGCTCCGTGCGTTTCGGGAGGCGAACCGCACATCGCCATGTCAGCTCCACGATACGTCGTCTCACGTTGGATAGATCGACGAAAATCGTGTCGAGCTTGGTGGGGCGTTCGGTCCAAGCGTTGTCTTGCAGCACGTGGAAGCGCGGTTGGTAGAGCGGCAGACGGAACCGCCACGCGCCTTCGGGGGTGGCGCCCACCACCTCGATCGGCTCGTCCCCTTGGAGCGGGGTGGCGCTGAAGAGGTCGGGGTGGGCATCCACGTTGTAGCGGAGGTCGAAGTCTCGGGGGGGCACCGGGTGGCGGCGTCGAAAATGGGCGTCGTCGAGGGTTCCGAAGAGCGCGGCGCGCGGGCTCCAGTGGCGGGCGATGGGGCCGAAGCCGGCGGGGGCGGAGCCCTCGATGGGCTCGAGCTGGTGGGCGCGCTCCCCCACGAGCTTCTTCTTGTCGCGTCGGAAGCAGGTCCCCACCGGATTGACCGGATCGCAGCCGCCGTCGTCGTAGGGCCGCTCCGGATCGGTGCCCCCAGCGGCGAGCTCGTACACGAGGGGCACCGGTCCCGTGATCTCGGCGGCGGAGCCTGGCGTGATCGAGAGCACGTTCTCCACGAAGACGCGGGGACCGAACAAGCGGACGCTCTTCTTGAGCGTCCGCTCCCCCGACTCGAGGCGCACGCTCACGTCCATCTGGCTCACCTTCTTTCCAGGGGACGGCCAGGCGTCGCCGATGAGGAGGAGCTCCGTGCCTGGCTTCTCGGTGTAGCGCTCGTGGGGATACTTGAGGCTGCTCCCGGCGCCGCGAAAGTACTCCGGGCTGAAGCGGATCTCGCGCTGGGGCTCCGCGATGTGCGCCTGGCCGTCGGCCGTCACCCGCCACGCGAGCTTGGCGATCACCAACGCGCACTCGTGGCCGAGATGGTCGTCGATCAAGGTCGCCGCTGCGAACGGCAACGCGTTGTTCTCTAACAGTCGCTCTGGGTTCATGCGAAATCCTGCTCGCGCATAGTCCACCAACAGGGGCGTCCACACACGAACCAAGTGGAGAGGGGAGCAGGGTTATGTGGTCGTCCAGGACCTGCACGCAGCAAGCTGTGCAGCAAGGACGATGGTTTCGGATCGGGTCGCATCCTCGTGGTGCACGCGTCGTGCCCACGTGGAGCCGACCGGATTCTCGACATCTAGCGGTGTCGAAGGTGGATCCGCATGGACAGGTTTTGTCAAGACTGGATCGAGGCACGTTCGCCGACAATGTAGGTCTCCCGCTCTCGGAGGCCTCTGGGCACCTCGACCGGTGGCGGAGCGGCGGGGTGGCGGACCCCTGGCGGCCACTGGCGGCGCCACCTTTCCGCCACCATGAGCCCTAGATATTTCAGGGACTTGGGGTGGGCATGGGTTTCGCGATGGGGGTGCCCATGCGAACCCTCCCCTCTCTCTCCGTCGTCCTCTTCCTCGCGGGCGGCTGCGGTCCTCCGCGGCCGCTGCCGTCCGACGCTCCGCCATCGTCCCCCGCGCCGTGGCCCGCCGCCGTGCCGCGAAGCCCGCGCGACACCGGCGCGCCGCCCGACGGGGTGCGCTTCGTCTTCTCGGCGTCGCGCGACCGTGCCCCGCGCTGCAACGAGCCACCGGTGAGCGCTCGGTGTAGGGACGCTCCGCCGGCGCGCATCGTGTTGCCCGAGGCGTGGCGCTTCGTGCGCTGAGACGACGCGTCGGCGCGCGGCTGGAGTATGCTCGACGGCGTGTTGGAACGCCGAACGCGGATGCTGCTCGGCACCTCGATCTTGATCGGGGTGCTGGGCGTCTGTTGTCTCCCCGAAATCAGCGACGAGCATCTTCCTCCCGGCGGGATCACGACGGGAGGGGGCGACACCGGGGCGTGCGAGGGGGCTTGCTGCCCCACCGATCCGGTCTGCTATCCCGACGGCGACAAGACCGCGCCGGGCGCCGAGTGTCTCGCCTCTCGAGACAATCGCGGCAAAGATCGTGTGCAGATGCGCACAATGTGGACGCGCACGATCTTGCCGTCCGCGAACAGCGACGACATCACCTACGCGTTCCTCTTCAACAAGACCGCGCTCGATCTCGATCAGTGCAACATGATCGGCGCGAGCGGCTACATCCAGATGTTCGACTGGGACCGCTCGAGCAGCGACATCAGCGAGCACACGGCGCGGGTGGGCTACGCCGCCTTCGCGCCGGACGCGCTGGCCGCGCTCGAGGACGGGCTGTGCTTCCTCGACTTCATGTACAGCGATCCGGAACATGGGTGGACCGAGGAGGTGCACGTCAAGCCGTCCCTCGCGCGGCGGGTGGGAACCGACTTCGACGCGACCGCGGCGTCGTTTCGCGACATGTACAAAGACGGCGACGAGGGCGTCTTCTTCTTCGACGACAACACCGGCGACGTGCACGGCTACGCGCCGCGCGCGTTCCTCGTGATCTACGAGAGCGAGAACGATCTGTTCGTGGTCCCGGCTCGCGAGGCGGAAATCAAAGGGCGCTTCAACGACCCGCAGGTGCTCAACTGCCAGGGGCAATACCTCGCCGCCGAGCTCGATCCCGACGCGTCGTGTCAGGCCGCGAGCCAGGTCGAGCCGCCGTTCGGCTGCGTGGGCGACCGCTGCGAGCGTGGGCGCGGAGAGGTGACGACCACCGCCTATTTTCTCATCGAGGAGCTCGAGCGCGTGTACGTGTCCTTGCTCAGCACCACGCTCTGCGTGAGCTACATGGGCCAACAGCGGGCGATCGACGAGGGCTGGGCCGATCCCGCCGGTTGGGGCCTCAACTGCTCCGGCTCCCCCCGCTGGCAGGCGGGGGAGCGTCCGCGCGGCGACTGGTGCTCGGTCACGAACGCACCAGCCACCGACGACTGCGCCGACGCGTGGCGGAGCGAGAGCACCAGCGTCGCCGCCGGCTCGAACATCAGAGACGACACCTGCACCACCGGCGCGCGCTGAGCGCGTGGAGGCTGGCGCAGCGGCCCTCCCGGAGGCCCCTTGGAGGACGCCTTCGTGCGGTTCGGGCGGAAACCGTCAGCCGCGCAGCGTCTCGACGGTGCGGAGGAAGTTCTGGCCGAGCACCTTCTTGATGCGGGTGTCGCTGAAGCCGCGGTCGAGCATGATCTGCACGAGCCTCGGCAGCTCGAGGCACGTGGGCAGGTCGCGGGGGGTCGGGATGGCGCCGTCCCAGTCGCTGCCGAGCGACGCATGATCTTCGCCCACCGTCTTCACGATGTGCTCCACGTGATCGACGATGCGCGCCGCGCGTCCCCCGAACATGGGGTCCCCCAAGAAGTGCGGCGCGTACATGATCCCGATGGTGCCCCCGGTGTCCGCGACGGCGCGGAGCTGTTCGTCGGAGAGGTTGCGCCAGTGACGATGCACGCCGTTCACGCCGGTGTGGGTGACCAAGAGGGGCTGGGACGGATCGTGCACCGCCACCGCGTCGAAGAACCCCTTCTCGCTGATGTGCGCCAGATCGACGAAGATCTTCTTCTCGTTGAGCCGCCGCACGTACTCGCAGCCGAAGGGAGTGAGGCCGGCGTCGCGGCCCGCCTTCATCGGCGAGCTGGTCACGCCGAGGCTCGACGACGAGAGGTGCACGAGCGTGATCCGCAGCACGAGGTCGTCCGGGATCAGGTCGAGCGCGTCGGGGCCGTCGTCGAGCGCGTTCCCACCCTGGACGCCGATGAAGGCGCCGTGTTTGCCGGCAGCGCGGGCGGCGCGATACTCCGCGACGTTGCGCACCACCTGAAACTGCTCCCCGACCGAGTCGAACAGCGCGCGCAGTCGCTGGATGTTCTTCGCGAAGGCGCGGGCGCGCCCGCGGGCGGTGCGCGCGGGGTTGGTGGTGATGATCCAGGTGGCGCCGGTGAGGTGGGCCTCGAGCACGCGGGGAAAATCGATCTGGCTGTAGAAGCGGCCGTTGAAGAGGCCGTTGCCGTGGCGCTTACGGAGGTCGTAGCCGAAGATGCGGTGCCAGATGAACGAGTCGATGTGCAGATCGAGCACGTCGCTGTCGAGGTAGAGCTCGACCGCCTCCCTTGAGATGTCGAGGGCGGTCGCCCAGGCCGCTGGATCTCGGGTGTGATCGGTGAAGCTCAGCATCGCTGCGAGGCGTACGGTGGGCGGCCTTCGATGGCAACCGGGGAAGGGGCCACAGACGCCACCTCCGGTGACGAGGGCGGGGCAGCGCGAGCTGCACCCGGCTTTGGCGCGTGGTATCGAGCGGACTCATGAGCGAGCCGGCGAAGAGCGAACGAGCCCTCCGGATCACCGTGCTGGTGTTCAGCGTCGTGATCGTGACGGCCATGGTCGGGGTGCGCACCTGCATGCAGGCGAGAGAGGCGCGCGAGGCCCGGGACGCCGCGGAGCTCGCCGCGAGTGCCCCCGAGGTGCCGCCGAGCGCTCGCTCCGGCGCTGGGAAGAGCTGCGCGGTCACCAGTCGACCGAGCGGCGCCACCGTGCTCGCGCAGCGCGGCGATGAGCGCATCGCCCTCGGCGTCACCCCGCTCGAGGTGGAGCAGGGCGACTACGGCGTCGTGCTCGAGCTCTCGGGTCATCAGTCCGTCACCTTGACCGTGGGCGTGCACGATGGCCCGTGCACTCTCGCCGCCGAGCTCCCGCCGACCCCAGCGCCGTGACCTGAGGGGCAGGTTACGGTGCGAGCGTGACCTTGACGCCCGACGCCATCGACGCGGTCCGGTACACGCGGTGGGTGGCTCGCCGGAAGTCGCTGGCCTTCGCCGCGTAGATGTCGGTGAAGGTTTGTGGGTTGCGGTCGACGAGCGGAAACCAGCTGCTCTGCACCTGCACCATGATGCGATGGCCAGCACGGAAGCTGTGCGCCACGTCGGGGAGGGTGAAGCGCACCAGCGTCGGCTCTCCGGGCTTGAACGGCTCGGGCGTCTCGAAGCTGTTGCGGAACTTCCCGCGCATAACCTCTCCGCGCACCAGGTGTTGGTAGCCGGCCATGCGCACCCCCTTGGGGTTGGGGCTCGGATCTTCGTAGTCGGCGGGGAACACGTCGACGAGCTTCACGATGAAGTCGGCGTCGGTGCCGGTGGTGGACACCCACAGGGTGGCCTCGATAGGGCCCGCCAGCGTCACGTCGGACGAGAGCACGTCCGTCGCGAAGACGACCACGTCGGGACGCCTCGCGGCGAAGCGCTGGTCCTCGCTCATGTAGGTCTTCTCCACCTTGAGCGACACGTCCTCGCGGTAGGGCACTGGCTTGTCGGGGTCGCTCGGATATTCGTCGAACCCCTCGCTGGCGGTGGGGGGCGTCGTCACGAGCTGTCCATTCGCCGCGAAGTAGAAGGTCGTCGGCTTCGAGCCCGGGGGCGGCCACTCGGCGTGTCGGTGCCACATGTTCGTCCCCACCTCGAACATCCACGCCTCTGGATAGGCGTGGGTGCTCATCCCTTTCAGGTGGCGCTGAAAGAAGGGCAGCTCGATGTGCTCGCGGTAGAACGCGGAGGTCTTCTGACCGAACCGGACGTCGCCGTGGTGGTCGCCGTCGGAGCGCGCCCAGCCGCCGTGGGACCAAGGCCCCATCACCAGCACGTTGTCGGCGCCCGGGCTCTGCGTCTCGAACGCGCGGTAGGTCTCGAGCGCGCCGAACAGATCCTCGGCGTCGTACCAGCCGCCAACCGTCATCACCGCCGGCTTGACGTTCTTGTAGTGGGGGCGCGGATTGCGGGCCTTCCAGAACGCGTCGAGCGTCCCGTGGGCCATCAGGTCGTTCCAGAACGCGATCTTGCCTTCGAGGTGGCGCTCGTTCGCCTTCGAGAGCGGGCCGAGCTCGAGGTAGAACGCGTAGGCGTCGCCGGAGTCGTAGTCGAAGCCCCACTCCATCTTCTTGACGGGTTTGGGCCGTGGCTTGCCGAAGCTCGAGTAAAAGGAGAACGCGTCGGCGAGGAAGAATGCGCCGTTGTGGTGGAAGTCGTCGCCCATGAACCAGTCGGTGACCGGGGCCTGGGGCGACACGGCCTTGATGGCCGGGTGCGCGTTGATCGCGGCCTGAGCGGCGTAGAAGCCGGGATACGAGATCCCCCACAGGCCGACCTTCCCGTTGTTGTTGGGCACGTTCTTCACGAGCCAGTCGACGGTGTCCCAGGCGTCCGTGCTCTCGTCGATCCCGCCGGGTTGGATGGGCCGCACGTCGACGAACTCGCCCTCCGACATCATGCGGCCACGCACGTCTTGGTGCACGAAGATGAACCCGTCCCGCACGAAGTGAGACGATGGAGCAAACCTCGCCAGGCTCCGCTGGTTCTGGGTGCTCGGGTAGTTGTCGACGCCGTAAGGTCCGATGCCGTACGGCGTTCGCTGGAGCATGATCGGATAGGATCGCTCGCGGTCCTTGGGCACGTACACGGTGGTGAACAGCCGCACTCCATCGCGCATCGCGATCTGGTGATCGTATTTGGTGTAGTTGCCGACGATGGCGTCGGCGACGGCCTTGTCGCCCTTGAGCGCGTCGGCGATGAGAGGCCTGGGGGGCCCGGCGGCGGTGCTCCCAGGCCTCGCCGGCTGCGCGACCGGGATCACGGCGCTGCCGCATCCCACGCTGGCACCGGCCAGCAAGAGCGAGATCCCGATGTTACGGGCGAAACGAGGGGTGTGGACACGGCACATGGGCAGCTCATGCCCATACCTCAGCGCTGCTCGGGCCTCACCAACGTCGCGTCCTCCGCGGCTCTGGGCCTCCCTCCGTCGGGGCCCTGCGCGCCCGCCCAGCGCGCGGCCGCCCGCCGCGCGCCTCGGCGCACCTCGCACGGCGCGACCGTTTGGTGAGGGCGCCGCTTCGCGGGTATGCTCGCGCCATGTCGACCGCCGGCAAGCTCTTCCTCGCGGCCAGTTTGTTCTCGCTCACGTACGCCGCCTGCGTCGACGAGGAGACGACCGATGGCCAGCCGACGGGGACCGTGACCGGCGTGGGCGCCGGCCCCGCCACGACCGGCGGCGGCACCGCGGGGAGCGGGGGCACGGGCGTCGGTGGCGAAGGCGGTGACGGCGGCGAGGGCGGCGAGGGCGGTGACGGGGGAGCGGGCGGCGCGGGCGGCGGCGGCGGGAGCGGCGGCGCGGGCGGCGATGGAGGAACCGGCGGCGCGGGAGGCGACGGAGGAACCGGCGGCAACTGAAGTTTGTGGGAAGGTGCTGCCGCACCCTCCTCGTGCGCTTCGCGCGGGGCCTCCCACGCGCCGTCCTGCGCTTGGGGCTCCACCACCCAAGCGCGCTTCGCGAGGGGGGCGTTGCCTCGTTGTCGGCTGTTGGGCACGAGCGGTGCGTCCGCCTTCGGCGGGGGCCAACGCGTGGTACGGTGCGGGGCTTGCTAACTGTGATCTTCGCGCACCCTTATCCCACGCGATCTCGCGCCAACCGTAGGCTCGTCGCCGCCATCCGCGATCTCGACGCGGTGCGTGTTCGCTCGCTCTACGATCTCTATCCCGACTTCGCGCTCGATGTGGAGGCCGAGCAGCGAGCGCTCTTCGAGTCCGACGACGTGGTGTGGCAACACCCGATGTACTGGTACTCGGTGCCCGGTCTGCTCAAGCACTGGTTCGACGTGGTGCTCACTCGCGGCTTTGCCTACGGAGACGGCGGGACGGCCCTGCATGGGAAGCGGTGCCTCTGGGTGGTGACCACCGGCGGGGATGCGCAGGCGTTTTCGCCGGACGGCATGCACGCGCACCCGATGTCGGCCTTCGTGCCCCACGTGCGCCAGACCGCCCAGTTCTGCGGGATGACGTGGGAGGAGCCGCTGCTCGTGCACGGGGCCCACCGGGTCACGGAGGCCACCCTCGACGAGGCCGCCCACGCGTACCGCCAGCGCGTGATGCGCATGCTGGAGGACCGAGGCCGATCGGTGGAGGACCGAGGCCGATCGGTGGAGGATCGAGGCGGACCGGTGGAGGACCGAGCCCAACCGCTCGAAGAGCAAGCGCAAGAGGATCGTCATGAGTGAAGGTTCGCTGCTCACCGATGCGATCGTATATCTCGGCGCGGCCGTGGTGTGCGTGCCCCTGGCCAGCCGCCTCAAGCTCGGCTCCGTGCTGGGTTACTTGGGCGCCGGCTGCGTGATCGGCCCCTACGGCCTGAAGGTCGCCACCGATCCCGCCACCACGCTGCACTTCGCGGAGATCGGCGTGGTGCTCATGCTCTTCGTCATCGGCCTCGAGCTCGATCCGGCGCGCCTGTGGGCGATGCGACGCGCGGTGTTTGGCGGCGGTGCGGTCCAGCTCCTGGCCTGTGGCCTGCCGCTCGCAGCCATCGCGCTGCTCCTCGGGTTCACCTGGCAGGCGGCGCTGATCGTAGGGCTGAGCCTCGGCCTCTCGTCGACGGCGGTGGTGATGCAGACGATGACCGAGAAGAACCTCGGCCCCACGCCGCTCGGGCGTCGGGTGTTCTCGATCCTCTTGTTTCAGGACATCGCCGCGATCCCGCTCGTGGCCGTCGTGCCACTGCTCGCTGCCGCGGAGGCGAGCTCCACATCGTCTGGCTGGCTGGGCGCGGGTAAGGCCCTCGGCGCGATCGCCCTCGTGTTCGTCATCGGGCGCTTCCTGACGCGTCCAGTCTTGCGCATCATCGCCAAGATCCACCTCCGCGAAGTGTTCACCGCCTTCGCCTTGCTCCTCGTGCTCGGGATCGCCGAGCTCATGGCGAGGGCCGGCGTGTCCATGGCGCTCGGGGCCTTCCTGGCGGGCGTGCTCCTGGCCTCGAGCGAGTATCGCCACGCGCTCGAGACCGACATCGAGCCGTTCAAGGGCCTGCTCATGGGCTTGTTCTTCATCGCGGTGGGCATGAGCATCGATTTCGGGCTGCTCGCCGAGCGACCGCTGGTGGTGCTCGCGCTCCTCGGTGGCTTCCAGCTCGCCAAGGGGCTCGCGCTCCGCTGGCTCGCGCGGGTGCTCGCGATCGCGCCGACCCAGCGTTGGCTCTTTGCCGCCTTGCTCGTGCAGGGGGGGAGTTTGCGTTCGTGGTGTTCGGCGTGGCGCGGAGCGCGCGCCTCCTCCCCGGCGAGTGGGATGGACTGCTCACGCTGACGGTGGCCCTGTCGATGGCGCTCACGCCGCTCCTGCTCATCGTGCTCGAGCGCGTCGACGCGCGCCGCACCGAGGGCGAGCGCGAGGCCGACGCCATCGACGACGCGCACGCACCGGTCATCATCGCCGGGTTCGGCCGCTTTGGTCAGATCGTGGGCCGGCTGCTCTTCGCCGCTGGGTTCAAGGCGACCGTGCTCGATCACGATCCGGATCAGATCGAGCTGCTCCGGCGCTTCGACTTCCGCGTGTACTTCGGGGACGCGACCCGAACCGATCTGCTCGAGTCGGCCGGGATCGCCGAGGCGCGGCTGCTCGTCAACGCCATCGACGATCCTACGCAGAGCGTCGCGCTCGTCGACGCCATCCGCGCGCACTTCCCGCGCTGCCGCATCCTTGCCCGCGCTCGGAACGTCGGTCACTACTTCGAGCTGCGCCGGCGCGGGGTCGAGGTCGTCGAACGCGAGACCTTCGAGTCGGCCTTGCGGCTCGGACGCCACGCCCTCGCCGCCCTCGGGGTCGATCCCTACGAGGCGAGGGAGGCCGCAGAGCGCTTCCGCCGCCACAACGTGTCGATGATCGAGGCCGCCGTGCCTCCCGAGCAATCCGAGGAGGAGCGCCGCGCGGTGGCGCGGGCTGCGCGCGACGAGCTCGAGCGGCAGATGGAACAAGACCGCGCGGAGCGTACGCGGCTCGGCGCGCAGGGCTGGCACGCGCTCGACGGAGCCGACGAGGCACGCAGCTGACCGCGCCGGCTACCTACCCGTAGTGCGGCCCCCCCCCACCGTGCGGGTTGCCGCCCGGCGGCGGATAGCCAGGACCCTGCATGCCGGGTTGCTGCATGCCGGGCTGCTGCATGCCGGGCTGCTGCATGCCGGGCTGCTGCATGCCGGGATAGCCGGGAGGGGCCATCATCATCGGCTGCTGCGCCATTACCTGCTGCTGGGTCGCGATGGCGATCTTGGCGGGGTTCTGCGGATCGTAGCGCACGTGCACCTGGGCCCCGATCTGGAACTGCGAGGTCTCGAACATCGACACGATCTTGACCAGCTGAGCTTGGTAGGGCTGACCGTTCGGCGGGTACACCATCACCACGATCTGCACCTGCGGCTGGTTGTTGATGTAGGTGCCCGTTTGGTTCACCGCCATGATCTGCCCTTGCGCCGGCGCACCGCTCTGCAAGAGGCGCGCTTCCTCCTGCGCCTGCTTCTGCAGGCCCCCGATCATCCGGAACACGAAGAAGAGGCTGCCGCCGACCACGACCAGCGTGATGACGATGGAGAAAATCCAGGTGGTTGCGAACATCGTCTTGGATCGTCTCCCAAGGGGAGTCGCTGCGCCAGCGAGATCGCCGCTCCACGGGGCGATGTACCAGGGCAGCCGGCGCACGCGTTGCCGCGCCCCCCGAACGCTGATACCCAAGCCGAATGTACGGCCTGCGCGTGACGCTGCTCGCCCTGTGTGTGCAAGGTTGTGGCTCGGCGGTGACGCTGGAGGAGGGAGAGGCGGGGACGCTGCCTCTCGTCGAGGAGCCGATCTGGAGCACCGAGAACGCGGAGAGCACAGCGGAGGGCCTGCGCGTCCCCGTGTGCGTGCCCGTCGAGGCCGGCTGCCTGCGCCTCGGCGTGCTCATCAACACCCAAGAGCGCCTCGACCAGAGCGTTGTGACGGGCACGCTCGTGGGACCAGACTGTGCCCCCACCGCCGAGGGCGTCGACGTGGACACCTTTCACGGCCACGCTTACACCGGACACGGCACGCTGTGGCTCGACGGCGACGCGCGGCTCTCCGATGGCTCGGCGTTGGTGCTCGACGTCGAAGCCCAACACGGGCCCTGTTCGTTGTGAGCTGCCGAGCGCGCTCGTTGCGAGCTGGCGCGCGAGGTAGACGGCTCGCGCGCGTTCCGCGCTAACGGAACTGCTTCACGTCGATCGTGTGGCGCTTGAGATAGGTGCGGACGTGGGCCCGCTCCATGCCGGCTCGTCGCGCCATCTCCGACACGTTGCCCTTCGATTCTTCTGCCAGCTTCGTGAAGTACTCCTTCGCGAAGCGAGCCAGGACCTCCCGCTTGGCCTCCTGGAAGGGACGACGCTCGAGGCCCGCGCTGAGGCTGACCGAGCCGGACTGGCTCTGCGGCGCGGGGGCTCCGCCGCCGCCCTCGGAGAGCGCGCCGAGGTGCGAGGCGATGTCGATCTCGTGACCGGCGTCGGCGAGCGCGTACGCCACCGCCACCGCGTTCCGCAGCTCGCGGACGTTGCCCGGCCAGTCGTAGCGCATGAGGCGTTCGAGCTGCTGGTTGGTGACGCGCTGGTAGGCGTCCTCGTCGCCGAGGTCTTTGAGCATGCTGCGCACGAGGATGGGGAGGTCTTCCACGCGGGTGCGCAGGGCGGGGAGCTCCACCTTCACCTGCGCGACGCGGAAATAAAGGTCGGACCGAAACGCCCCTTGATTGACCGCCCGCACGAGGTCGCGGCGCGTCGCCGCGATCACCCGCACATCGAAGGCTCGATAGGTGGAGCCACCCACCGACTTGACGCGGCGCTCCGAGAGCGCACGCAGGAGCTTGGGCTGCACCTCGAGCGGGAGCTCCCCGAGCTCGTCCATGAAGATGGTGCCGCCCTCGGCGTCGTGGAACGGCGACTGGTGTCGGTCGACGGCGCCGGTGAACGCGCCTCGCTCGTGACCGAAGAGCGTGGCTTCGGCGAGGCTCGGCGGGATGGAGCCGCAGTCGACGACGATGAACGGCTTGTCCCGTCGTTTGCTCGCGATGTGGACGGCCTGCGCCGCGAGCTCTTTGCCGGTGCCGGTCTCGCCGCCGATGAGCAGCGTGAGATCGGTGGGAGCCACCTTCGCGAAGCGATCGAAGATCTTTCGCATCGCCTCGCTCTGGCCCACGAGCGGGCCGAAGGAGGGGATGGTGGGCACCGCGACCTTCTCCGGCCGCATCGGCTCGAAATGCAGCGCGGTGGCGCCGAGCCGGAGGAGGCACGGCGTGGACAGACACACCTCTCCCACCCGCACGTCGGCCACGTAGGTGCCGTTGCGGCTGCCGAGGTCGCGCACCTGCACGCCGTGCTCGGTGGCGGTGAACTCGGCGTGCACCGCGCTGACCTTGCCATCCTCGATGACCACCTGGCAGGCAGGGTTGCGGCCGACGACGACCGGATCCTGTCCCACCTCGATCCAAGTGTCGTCATCCCCGATGCGGATTCTTCCCCCCCGCACGTTGACGCGGTTCCGCAGACCGACGGTTACATCCAGACGACCCATGTGAAGCTCTGTACCTCGAACGAGCGGCGCGGCGCTCGTCTTCTCGATCCCAAACGTCTCGCTAGCGTACGAACCTTAGTCAGATATGTCGTAGCCGTCACCGACTTCGGTGGCGGTTGGCGCGCCATCCCAAGGGGCCGCGACCTCGGTCATGGTGGGCGCTGCGTCGACCGAGGTGTCCGTCGGGTATCCATGCGGCTCCTTGCCGCGTGGAGGGCGCGTCGGCGGCGGCGTGCCCCGACGCGAGAGCGCCGACGGGAGCACCTCCGCCCACTCCAGCCCCGCGTCTTCGGCGTTGCGAAAGCGCAGCTCAGGGTCGCGCTGGAGGGCACGCTCCAGAAACCGCTCGAGCGCCGCCGGCCAGCGATCCCCCGTTACGTCGGAGAGCGACGGCGCCGGGCGGTCGAGCTTCAGCGCGATGATCATGCCCGCGTTGGAGCCTTCGAAGGGGAGTCGCCCCGCGAGCGCACGAAACGCCACCGCCCCCATCGCGTAGATGTCCGCCCGCTCGTCGACGCGCGCCGCTCCTCGCACCTGCTCCGGTGCCATGTAGGCAAAGGAGCCGAGCGTCGCGTCGAAGTCGGTGAGGCTCGGCTCGTCGCGGCGCCCCTTCTCCTTCTTGGTGAGCTTCGAGATGCCGAAGTCGAGCACCTTCGCGCGCTCCGGGCGATCGGGTTGGTTGGTCCACTCGATGAAGATGTTGCCGGGCTTGAGATCGCGATGGATGACGCCCACCCGATGGGCAGCGGCGAGACCCGCGAACGCGTCCGCCACGAGCGGCCCCACCTCCGCGAACGGCAGATAGAGCTCGCGCTTCAGGCGCTCCGCGAGCGACTCGCCGAGCAGCTTCTCGAAGATGAGCAGGTGCGCCCCCGAAGGATCGCGCTCGTGTCCGATCAGCCTGCACACGTACTCGCTCTCGATCGAAGCGGTGACGCGCGCTTCGCGCTCGAAGCGCGCGACCAGGTCCGGCTTCACCGCTGCGTTGGGCAGCAGCACCTTGATCGCCACCTCGAGCTGGCCGTCGGGGCTCTTCGCAGCCCAAACCTCTCCCATGCCGCCGCGCCCCAAGAGCTGGGTCACGCGGAAGCCCGCGAGGGTGTCACCCGGGTGGATCGCCACAATACCTGGATCGGGACGGTACCAGAACTGCCGCCGTGGCGGAATGGATCCCGCGACGTCGACCCAAAAAAAGACCGCCCCCCGGACCACGCGGGGGTGCGCTTGTCTGCGCAGGGGGCGCCCTCGGCGCTTGGAACTGGAAGTTGTAACCGCTAGGCTCAGCCGCCATGCCGCGAACCGCTGACGACGTCGAAACCTTCCTGTATCGGCTGAATCGCACTTTCGAGTCGAACGGAGAAGGGATGTTCATGGTGTCTTCGGGCGCCGACGGTCCGCCGATCGTTCTGTACGTGGACGACCCGATCGTCGTCGCTCGGATCGACATCGGCAAGGCCCCCGTGGAGCCGGATCGCCAGCTCGCCGTGTTTCGCCAGATGCTCGTGTACAACGCGACCGAGCTCGTGCACGCGGCCTACGCGCTCGAGGGCGACGAGATGGTGCTCGCGGCCGGGCTCCCGCTCGAGAACGTGGACGAGAACGAGATCGCGGGTGTGCTCAGCGACATGGAGATCGCGCTGGCGCGACACGTCGCGACGCTGCACAAGTTGGCGATGGAGTGATACTTACCGCACACGACCGCCCGCCTCGCGACTCGAGCATCGGGCGCCTCGAGAATCGGAGCTGACCATGGGAATCTTCGCGCGACTCGCTGCGCTCATCAAAGCCAACCTCAACGACCTGATCGACAAGGCCGAGGATCCCATCAAGATGCTGGACCAGGCCGTGATCGACATGGCCACCCAGCTGATCGAGGCGAAGAAGCAGGTCGCCGTCGCGATCGCCGACGAGAAGCGCCTCGCCAAGCAAGCGGAGGCCGAGCAAGCCAAGGCCGCCGAGTGGGAGCGCCGCGCCATGATGGCGGTGCGCGCTGGCGACGACGCGCTCGCGATGGAGGCGCTCCAGCGCAAGAAAGAGCACGAGCAGCTCGCGACCACGTTCAAGGATCAGTGGGCCAAGCAGAAGCAGCAGGTCGACCAGCTCAAGATGGCGCTGCGGGTGCTCAACGCCAAGATCGAGGAGGCGAAGCGCAAGAAGCAGGTGCTCAAGGCGCAGTACCAGCGAGCCAAGGCCACCAAGCACATCCAGGAGACCCTGCAAGGGCTCAACGAGTCGGAAGGGTTCTCCGCCTTCGAGCGCGCGGAGCAGAAGGTGCTGCAGATGGAAGCGGAGGCCGACGCCGCCTCCGAGCTCGCCGAGGAATACACCGGCGACAACCTCGAGCACCGCTTCAACCGCATGGAGGTGGTGCACGGTGCCGAGGAAGATCTCGCCGTGCTCAAGCAGAAGATGGGCCTCGCGCCGGCGCTCGCGGCGGCGCTCGAGGAGGCGTCGCCCATGCGTGTCGAGGAGCATCAGGAGGAGCGCTTCGAGAACTTGAGCACCGCAGAGCAAGACGAGCTCGCGGCCGCCCTCGCCGAGCTCGAGGCACAGGAGCAGGCGGAACAGGCACGGATGAAGCGCTGAGGCGTTCTTGACGCGGAGCCACAGTCTCTCCTTGCCCAACCGAACCGAAACCACGCGGCGGGCGCCGGTCGCCGCGCCGCATGCGCGTGATGTCCAAGATCTCCTCGGCGAGCTGGGCACCACCGCCGATGGCCTCACCGCAGCGGACGCCGCCGCTCGCCTTCGCGACGACGGGCCGAACCGGCTGCCGGAGCCTCCGAAAGACCCGGCCTGGAAGCGGCTCCTAGCGCAGTTCACCGATCCGCTCGTGCTCACGCTGCTCGGCGCGGCGGTGGTCGCGGTCGTCGTCGGGATGAGTGGTGAGCACGAAGGCACGAGCTGGCTCGGGCGTTTCGCGGACGCTATCGCGATCCTCCTCATCGTCATCCTCAACGCGGTGATCGGCTACTTCCAAGAGGCGCGGGCGGAGGCGGCCCTCGATGCGCTCCAGAAGCTGGCCGCTCCGAGCGCACGGGTTTGGCGCGGTGGCGAGCTCATGGTGGTGCCGGCGGCGGAGGTCGTGGTCGGCGATCTGCTCGAGCTCGAGGCTGGCGACGCGGTCGCTGCCGACAGTCGCCTCTTGCACACGATCGATCTGGCCGCCGAGGAGTCGGCGCTCACCGGGGAGAGCGTGCCGCGCACCAAGGACGCGATGGCTGCCATCCCCGAGGACGCGCCCCTCGGCGATCGGGAGACGATGCTCTACACCGGCACCTCGGTCGTGCGCGGGAAGGGGCGCGCGGTGGTGACCGCGACCGCCTCCGACACCGAGCTCGGGCTCATTGGCGCGATGATCGCCTCGATCAAGGATCAGAAGACGCCGCTCGAGCAGCGCCTCGACGACTTCGGCAAGATCATCCTGTGGGTGTGTTTGGGGCTGAGCTTCGTGCTCATGGCCTGGGGCTTTGCGCGCCCGGCCGTGTTCGGAGGCCCGTCACGTTTGTGGAGCGTGCTCCTCCTCGAGGCGGTGGCGCTGGCGGTGGCGGCTATCCCCGAGGGGCTGCCGGCGATCACCACCATCACCCTCGCCCTCGGCATGCAGCGGATGGCCAAGCGCGGGGCGATCGTGCGCAAGCTGCCTGCGGTGGAGACGCTGGGCGCGGCCACCATCATCTGCTCCGACAAGACGGGCACGCTCACCAAGAACGAGATGACCGTGCGGAGCGTGTACACCTACGGGCACCACTACGAGGTGAGCGGTACCGGCTACGAGGTGACCGGCGACCTCCTCGACGGCAAAGACCCCATCCCGCTCGACCTGTTGCCACTCCCCCTCGGCCACCTGCTCGACACCGCCGCGCTCTGCAACAACGCCAAGATTCAGAAGAACGAACACGGGCAGTGGGCGCTGATCGGTGACCCCACCGAAGGTGCGTTGCTCGCGCTCGCCGCCAAGGGCGGCCGCCTCCGTGAGGAGATGCTCGAGACCCGCGAGCAGCTCGCGGAGCTGCCGTTCGACAGCGATCGCAAACGCATGACGGTGGTCACGCGTGACTCTCAAGGCCACGTGGTGGCCCACGTGAAGGGGGCCACCTCCGCGCTGCTCGACCGCTGTGACTTCTTCGAGACCGCGTCTGGACGTCGCCCCCTCACCGACGCCGTTCGTGCCGAAATCGAACGGGAGGACGACGCGCTGAGCCTTCGGGCGCTCCGCGTGTTGGCCATCTGTCGGCGCGACGAGGTGGACACCGACGAGGCGCCCGACACCTTGGAAACGCACCTCACCTTCGTGGGGCTGGTGGGCATGATGGATCCGCCGCGCGACGGTGTGCTCGAGGCGGTGCAGACCTGCAACGACGCAGGCATTCACCCGGTGATGATCACCGGGGATCACAAGCTCACCGCCCAGGCCATCGCCAAAGAGGTGGGCATGTGGCAGCCGGGCGACAAGGCGATCACGGGGACCGAGCTCGCCAAGCTCGACGACGAGGCGCTCGCCGAGCAGATCATGCACCTCCGCGTGTTCGCGCGCACCACCCCAGAACAGAAGCTGCGGATCGTGCGTGCGTTCAAGGCGCTTGGGCACGTGGTGGCCATGACCGGCGACGGCGTGAACGACGCGCCGGCGCTGCGCGAGGCCAACATCGGGGTGGCCATGGGCAAGATGGGCACCGACGTGGCGCGTCAAGCCGCGGATCTGGTGCTGAGCGACGACAACTTCGCCACCATCGTCGATGCGGTGCGCGAGGGTCGCGCCATCTATCGCAACATCCAGAAGTTCATCTTCTTCTTGCTCTCGGCCAACATGGGCCTGGTGGTGGCAGTGTTCACGGTGTCTTTCTTCGCCGACTGGCCAGCCCTCACGCCGCTGATGGTGCTGTGGATCAACCTGGTCACCAACGGCGCGCCGGCCCTCGCGCTCGGCATGGATCCCCCCGACAAGCGCCTCATGGAGGAGCCGCCTCGACCGGTCAACGAGGGCTTGATGGTCTTCCGCGACTACGCCGGCATCCTGCTCGTGGGCGGCGTGATGGGCACCGCCGCCGTGTCGCTGTACGTGATGGCTCCCACCGACGAGCTGCTCGAGGCGCGCGCGCTCGCCTTCTCGGTGCTCGCGCTGAGCCCGCTCATCCACGCGTTCAGCTGTCGCAGCCCCATCCGGTCGGCCTTCGCCTCACGTCCGCTCCTGAGCCCACCCCTGCTCATCGCGGTCGCGGTGAGCGCGACCATCCACCTCGTCGCGGTGCTCGTGCCCACGCTCCAGCCGGTGTTCAAGACGTTCCCGGTGTCGGGAAGCGAGTGGCTGCTCGTGCTCGGCCTCGCCATGATCGTGCTGCCGGTGGTCGACGTGGCCAAGCTCATCAACCGACGCCGGCTCGACCGCCTCGGCATGGGGCCGCCTTCGACCATGGCCAAGCCGACCTCGCGCGGTCGTTGACCTCTGGTGGCGCTCACCGGGGCCGCGACCGTGGTGCGAGCAGCGCTGAGGATCAGCGGTAGGGCCCGGTCTGCGCGCCGACCGCGATGGCGACCGCGAGCGTCACCATTCGCTGCATGCGGGCGAGCGGCGGACAGATCCCCACCATGAAGACCTGCACCCGCTCCTCTTCGATGCGCACCTTGATCGGCTGGAGCTTCTCGATCTGGGCGATGATGTCGTCGGTGAGCTGCGCGGTGCCGCGCTCGCGGTCGTACGTCCACACCGAGTAACCTTCGGGCGCGCGGTCCGTCTCGACGACGGGCAGGTTGGGCGAGAACTCGTGCACGTCGTTGGTGAGGGCTATCGGGGTGAGCCGTGCGCCGACGACCGTCGCCGACACCACGTTGTAGTGCGTGGCCCCGTGCTCGGCGGTGTCGACGCTCACCGGGATCCCGTCCACCTCCGCGGTGAGCCGCGCCCACCCCTCGCGCTTTTTCACCGCCTTGCCACCGAGCTTGGCGGCGAGCTTCTTGAACGCACGCACGACGTGGTGTTTTCCATCGGCAAACGCCGCCAGCGCGCGGATCGCCCGCACCAGGCTCTCGGGGTCATCGTCGATCCCTTGTTGCTCGGCCGACGCGCGCCCCCGCTTGAGCTCGAACGTGTAGCTCGACGTGCGGGCGACGCGCTTCTGCACGGTCGGGTTGAGCCACGCTCGAGCAAACATCGGATCGTTGGCCTTCACCACGAAGCCGGCGTCGAAGCTCTCGTCCCCAACCTCCACGTCCTGGAAACCGAGCGCCTTCGCGATGCCGCTGAAGAGGTGCTCCTGGAACACCTTCAGGGTCACCTGGCCTGGCGCGGTGGACCGCGCCCGCAACCGTGTGTACGTGGTCTTGTTCTTCCCCGAGCCGCGCTCGACGGTGTCGACGTGCACGTCGACCCCATCGACGGTGACGTAGATCTGAGGGCGAAGCACCTTGAACAGGAGCCCTTCCTCGGGAGCGACCAGCTCGCCTTCGAGCTTGTCGGCCACCTCGCCCCAGAGCACCTGAAGCCGTCGCGCGCGATCCCGTTCGACCTTGAGGGCGAACATGGCCAACCCGACCATCAAGCCCGAAAACGCGAGTACGAAGAGTCCCTCCATCGCGAGACTCTACCCCAGCTTGGTGCGGGAGGGCCGTCGGCGCGGCCCGCGATTCACTGATTGGAGATCGCGAGCTGTTCGAGCTGCGGCGGGTGGCTGCCGCCCCAGCCCTCCTGGAGCAGCACCACCTGCATCGTACGTGGGTTCACGATCGAGAGCTGCGGTGTGCCCACGCTGTTGCCGGGCACCATCGCGAAGTTCGGGTCGGCCGCCACATACACGGAGTTGAGCCCGTAGTTCTGCTTCCAGGTCTGCGCGCCGGCGGTGGTCGGCGGCGACGCGTCGCCAGGGTCGTCGAGAAGCAACGTCATGGCCACGATCCCGAGGCCCTGGCTCTGCCAGCTCTGCATGTCACTCTCCAGGCCACCGGCCATGGCATAGCAACTGCTTCACCCATATTGGGAGGTGTCGATGATGATCGCATCGATCCCCCGTGAGCCGTCGCAGTCGAAGAGGTCTTGAATCGAGATGGTGGACGGGGTGTTCTCCCCCGGGCGGTAGCCTTGCCAGCTGAGCGATGGCGGCACGGTGCCTCCCTGCGCGACGCTGTAGGGACCGGCTGGGTAGTCGCAGTTGGTTGGGCCGGCGCCGGCGCCGGACGTGCTCGCCGAGGTGCTGCTCGAGCTGGCGGTCGCGCCACCACCGACACCGGTGCTCGTTTGCTGCGCTCCGCTCGCGGTGGCACCCCCCACGCCGCTCGCGCTGCTGCTCGAAGACGAAGACGAGCTGCCGTCATCGTCGTCGTCGCTGAAGCGGATGTCGTCCGCGCCGCTGATCATGTTGCAGGCCGCGAAGGCAGGCACCCCCACGAGCCACCACAACATACCCCCTCGCTGGGATCGCCCAACGCCTCCTCGACCCGTCATACCCACCACCGGCATATACGAATCCGTCGCCAAAATCTCCCCTCACGGCCCTTCGTCACGAGATTGTGAGAGCTTGTGCGGCGTCTGCCCACGACGGCTTCTTCGATGAGTGGAGTGTTCCACCTTGGCCGGAATCGGCCCCGCGACAGGCGGTTGAGCGTGGTGCGTGACGGCGAGGTCCGGCTACACTTCCCCATTCGCCTCCGAGGCTCGCTCGCACTGAGCCGGCCGTGGAACTGCGTCGGTACGACGCTGTCGAATTCGCTCATGGTTCGGCTCGCATCCGTCACGTGTCTGCTCGCGCTCCTCTTGTCGTCGGGGAGCGCGGTCGCGAACAGCAAAGGTCTGCGCGCGTTCGCCGCGCCCGAGGACGTGGTGTTCGATGGCGAGCCCAAAGAGTTCGACACCGACTGGCGGCCGCTCACGAAGGAGGTGCGTGGCTCGGCGAAGGCAGGCGACATCGAGGCCAAGGCCACGGTCGCCTTCGGCGACGACGGGCTCTACGTCGCGGCCGACGTGACCGACGACAAGCTCGTGGGCGGCGGCGACCACGTCGAGCTCCTGCTCGGCATCCCGGGCGGGACGCTCGCGTCGTTCAGGATGTTTCCTGGCGTCCCGGGCAAGAGCCGCGCGGAGGTGAAGGACAAGGCGGGGCGCAAGGTGACGGGGAGCAAGATCGTCGAGGCGCCGCGCAGAGGGGGCTACACGCTCGAGGCCTTCGTGCCGTGGAAGGCGGTCCCCGAGAGCAGCACCATCCGCGTCGGCTATCGCGGCGGCCTCTTCGTGCACGACGCCGACGCCTCCACCACCGCCGAGACCGTCCTCGGCTCGACCGCGTCTCAGCGCTACGCCGAGCTGCCCGCGATCTCCACGATGTCGGAGCTCGCGCTCGGCAGCGGCCTGCTCCGACAGCGCAACATCCGCAGCGCCCCGCGCTTCAACCTGATGGCCAACGTGGTGGGCGACGGCATGCTCGAGCGCGTGCTCATCTACGATCGCTTCCTCGTGATCCTCGGTCCCGGGTATCGCGGGGGCGAGCAGTACTACTACCGAGACCTCGGCACCAAAGACGTGTCGAAGCTGGAGGTTGACGACTTCACCGGAGACGGCAAGGCCGACCTGCTCCTGGTCAAGCGCGTACCGGGAAGCCTCGGGAGCGTCGAGGTGCTCGAGGTGTTGAGCTATCACGCGGCGGGCGAGACGCCGGACGCGGTGTTCGCCCAAGAGGTGAAGCTCTCCCTCACGAGCGGCGGCACGATCGCCAACGAGTACAAGGTGAGCGGCAAAGGCGCCGGTACCACCATCGTGCTGTCGCCGGGCAAGGCGAGCGGGCTCACCTCCGCCGACTACCAGCGCACGTCGAGCACGGGGGCGACCCCCGTGCTCGTGCCGTGGGGAGCCATCGCGTCGCAGACCTTCACCGTGAAGGGGGGGACGTTCGCGCTCACCCAAGAGCAAGCCCAAGAGAGCGAGTCGGCCCCGCCGCCACCGCCCCCGGACGACGACACCGCCGTCGCCGCCGCCCCGAAGAAGTCCGGGCCCAAGCCACCGAGCGTGACCACCTGGACCAAGCGTCAGAACGCGCCCGACCCCGAGCAGGTGTATGAGCTCTACAAGAAACAGCGCAAGGTGCAGGGCAAGCCGTCCTTCGATCTGCGCGCCGACATGGTGGGGGGCAAAGACCAGGAGCGGCTCGTGGTGCACGGGCGTGATCTGGTGATCTTCGGGCCTGGATTTCGTGACGGGCGCGGGTTCAGCGCGCTCACGCTGTCACAGTTCGAGAAGGCGAGCGACATCCGCGCCGTAACGAGCCAGGACGTGACAGGAGACGGCCTCGAGGAGATCGTCGTGCGAGGCGAGATCCGCACGCCGCTGCCCGAAGAGGTAGGCAAGGGGCAGATGCAGCGCGAGGTGGTGCTCGTGTACAAGGTGAAGGGCGAGGTGCTCGAGCGCGTGTTCGCCGCCGAGGTGGGGCGGCGCGTCGGGGACAAGCGCGTCGAGGCGCGGCTCGACTTCGACAAGAAGGCGAAGAAGCAGATCACGCTGCGGCCGGGAAAGGCCGTCGGATACACCAAGGAGAACTATCCTTGGATGCAGAAGACGGAGCCCGACGGCGACTTCGAGCCGCTGCTCTTGCCGTGGGGCGGCGTGGAGAAGGTGGCCCTCCGTTACGACGGCACGCGGTTCGTTCGTTGAGGCTCGTCAGCGCGTCGACGACGCGACGACACCCGCGGACTGCCTCCTCCGAGGCAGCCAGCGTCGCGCGCCCACGACGTCCCGTCGTGGGTCGCCGCGCTACTCGCGCACGGGAATGATCTGCACTCGCCGCGTCGCCCCCTTGCCCTCACTCTTGGTGACGACCCCAGGGAACTTGGCGAGCGCGAGGTGAACCACTCGGCGATCTTGCGCGCTCATGGGCTCGAAGGTGATGATCTTGCCCTCGGCCACCGCTTGTTTCCCGAGCCGCGTCGCCATCGATGACAGCGCTTGCTCCCGACGCGCGCGGTACCCGTCCGCGTCGATCAGCACGTGCCGTCGCACGCGGTTGGGGCGGTTGATCACCCGATTGGCGATGAACTGCAGCGCGCCGAGCGTCTGGCCCTTGCGACCGATGAGGCGGCTGGCGTCGTCGCCGTTGATCTCGATGCGAACGTCGGTGGGCGGATCCCCCACGTCGTTTTCCATCAGGTCGACGGTACAATCCATGCCCATCTTCGACAGCACGGCGACGACGAAATCGAGGGCGTCGTCCGCGCGACCGTCTTCCTCGAACTCGCCTTCGTCGGCCGCCTTCGACAGCGCCGCGTCATCGGCGCCATCGAGCTCGGCGTCGCCGAGGTCGTCATCGATCCTCGCGTCGGGAGCGGCCTCGGCTGGCTCGGCTCCCTCGTTCGACGACGTTCCCTTGCTCTCTACGGTGTCATCCACGTTGCTCGACACGTTCTTCTCTCCGCATGTCAGGCGGTCTCGGCTTTGGCGCGCTTGCCGCGCGGACCGCCCTTGCTCTTGGTCTTCGACGCGGCCTCGGAGGGCTTCTTGTCCCCTTGGTCCTCGGCCTTGTCGTCCTTGTCGTCTTCGGTGGACTCTTGCGACTTGTAGTATCGCTCCACCGCAAGCTGTTGGCCGATGCCCAGCCACGTGTTCGTGAGGAAGTAGATCCCCAGCCCTGCCGGCAGGAAGAGCATGAACACGGTGAACATCGCGGGCATCATCCACTTCATCATCTTCTGCTGCATCGCGTCACCCTGCATCGGCATCAGGTGCTGCTGCAGGAGGCTCGAGAGGCCCAGCGCCGCCGGGATGATGTAATAGAGGCCGGGCGCAGAGAGGTCGGGGATGAACGGCCCAAAGGGCGTGTGATAGAGCTCGACCGCGGTCTGGAGGGCGGTGTACAGCGCGAACCACACCGGCATCTGAAGGAGCACCGGGAGGCAGCCGAGCATGGGGTTGGTGACCTTGTTCTTCCGCCACAGCTCCTGAAGCGCCAAACCGCGTTGCGTGGCGTCGTTCTTGTACTTCTCGTTGATCTCGTCCATGAACGGCTTGAGCTTGCGCATCGCCATCGAAGACTTGATCTGCGAGATGCTGAGCGGAAAGAGCAGCACCTTGACCGTGATGGTGAGCAAGCAGATCGCCCAGCCCCACGTCTTGGTGATCCCGAAGAGGAGATAGAGGTAGCGGATCAGGAGCTTGCCGATCATCCCGAACACGCCGAGATCGAGCAGCTCCACCGCCTCGAGGTGTCCACCCGCGGTGCTCGCGAGCACCTCGCGCTCTTTGGGCCCGAAGAACGCCGCCACCTTGTAGTGGGTTGATTCCCCGGGGCCGAGCTCGTGGATCGGGTAGCTCAAGCGTGCGCGGTAGATGTGGCCGAAGTCGGGGTCTTTGTCGGGCTGCTTGAACTTCGCCTCGTTCCAGACGTGCTCCACGAGCGTCTCGGCAGCCGGAGTCTCTGGCGCCTCGAGGGGGAACACGGCCTTGGAGAAGTAGGAGCTGCTCACCGCGGCCCACGTGGCCGACCCTGGGGAGCGCCACCACTTCTCCTCGGTGAACTCCTCGCCATCGAAATCGTCTGGCTCGAAGTCGCCTGGATCCATGCGCGTCGTCTCACCGGCGGCGCGCGCCTCCACCTGGGTCAGGAACTCGGAGGTGGTCCCCAGCGAGCCGGCGGTCTCCGCCTGCGTGCGCCAGTCGGTCTGCTCCACCGTGAAGCGATGTCGCTGGGCCTCGGCGTGCTTGTTCTTCACCTCCACCACCACCTCGAGCTCGAAGGGGCGCTCGGTGGCGGTGATCGACTTGGTCAGGGCGACGCGTTCGTCTTCGTAGGTGAAGGTGCAGCTCTTGTCGCTGCTGCTCGCGATCGTCCAGTCGAAGTCGTCGTACTTCACCTGCTCGGCTTCGTGGATGGCCACGCACTTGTCGCCTTCGGGCCGGCATGGCACGCGAAAGTTGGTGCGCAGCGGCATCACCGCCTGGAGCTTCGTGGTGACCAGATCGATGGGGTCGCGAGTCTCTCCACGCACGGACTGCGTGTATTTGTCGTCGGTCATCCACGCGTGCCGGACCGCGCCTCCCTTGCTGGTGAGCTCGACCCGAAACCGGTTGCCCTCGAGCTTGCAGGTGGCCTCCTCCGCCCGCTCCGCCGGCGAGGTGGTCTCGACGAGATTCAGCGGCTGCTTATCGGCCTCCTTGGAGTCTCCCGTGAACAGGGGCAAGCCGTACTGCATGAACAGAAAGACGGCCGCTCCGATCAGGAGCCAACGAACCAAGGTCGCACGTTCCATGAGAATCTATTCGTTCTGAGAAGAACCGCGCGGCGAATGAAGAGAGGCCGACTCAGCCCGCGTCCAGCTCTGATTTTGCGGGTTTGGAGCCTTGAAGCGGAGCTTCGAGGGTCGCCTTCGGTGCCGACGGGAGCGCCGCCGAGGGGTCATCTCGCGGCGGTGGCGGATCGTAACCGCCTGGATGAAACGGGTGACACTTACTCAGTCGTTTGACCGAAAGCAAGGACCCCCTCCACGCTCCGTGCAATCTGACGCACTCGAATGCGTAGGCCGAGCACGAGGGCTCGAAGCGGCAGACGGGGCCCATGAGCGCCGTGATCAGCCGCGACAGCGTGCGCTGATAGAGCCGTATGAGGGCCATCAACAACCATCGCACCATCGCTACACCGTCACCTCGTTGGCAGCTCGTGGGGCATTCGTTCGCGCTCGGTTCGGGTCGCGGGGGCGGGGGGTCAGGGTCGCGGGGGGCGTGGCTGTCGGTCACCGCGACGCAGCTTCTTGATAGCGCGACGCAGGCCGTTGTCTAGCTCGGACCACGCCGCCTCCGCCTCGAGCTCGGGCGCGCCGCTCCGCAGGATCACCACGATGTCGACGCCGACGTGGTCGCTCGCGAAGGCGCGAAACCACTCGCGAACGAGCCTCTTGCCGCGGTTGCGAGCGACCGCGTTGCCGGTCTTGCGCGACGCCACGACCCCGAGGCGGGACGGTAGCCCCTCCCGCGGGTGCACGATCACCACGAAATTCCGGCTGCCCGCGCCGAGTCCGTCGCGCTGCGCGACCACGAACTCGCGGCGACTCAGGAGGCGGCGGTGTTTGGGAAACCGACGGTTTACTTCTGCCAAACCGTCACGGCGAGGCGCTTGCGACCCTTGCGACGACGGTTGGCGACGATCTTGCGGCCGCCCTTGGTGGCCATGCGAGCACGAAAGCCGTGCGTGCGCAGGCGACGGAGATTGTGGGGCTGGTAAGTGCGCTTCATGACAAGTTCCTCGTCCGCCTGGGAACGACTGGGCGCGGGACAAAAGCACACGGAGCAAACCAAGTCAAGCCAACCCGGCCTGGCGCCGTCTGTTATGGATGACGCGTGCCGACCGCCGCTGCCACCCGCAGCTCAGCCGCCCTCAGCTCAGCCGCCCGCAGCTCCCCGGCCGACGAGGGTGGCGTGGCCCCCCCCAGCGCGCCCAACCCGCGGGGCGGGGTTCGTTGGAGGTGGGCGCTCCTCGTGTCGTCGGCGCTCCTCGGCGGCTGCCGGAGCGCACCCGAAGGGGCGGACTACGAGTGCGTGTGCAGCTTCTTGACCGACACCGACGACACCTCCACCCAGAGGGTGGAGGTGTGCGAAACGACACCGGACCGTGCGCGGTCGGCGGCGATGGGCTGTGCCCAATCGGGGGCCCCGGCGTCCGTCCAGTCCTGCTCCTGTGAGCCCCGGGTCGGGAAGGCGTCTTGTCGCGTCGGAGATTGCACCGTTCGCGAGCACCGCTGATAGGATGGTGCGATGACCCAGAACAAGCCTTGGCTTGCCGTGGCAGCGCTTCTCTTTACCGCTGGTTGCGGTGGCATCGGCCCCGGTGATTACCGCGTGTATCGGGTGGCCTTCGAGAAGGTCGAGCTCGCCGCCAACTGCTTCGAATCGGGCGCGGTCCCCGTGGATCAGCAGGACGACACCAGCAGCCTGTTCCAGTCGGGGACGTTCGTGCTCTTCGTCGGCGCCGACGAGACGTTCTACCTCGACACGGGCACCCAGGCGCTGCGCGGCACCGAGACCGGAGAGGAAGACTTCACGTTCTCGGGCGAGAGCACGGACGTCGACATCATCGGCGACCCGATGACGCCAGACGCCACCCGCACCACCGTCACGACCACCTCGGTCACGTTCAACGTGGAGGGCCAGGTGGTGGAGGGACGCGTCCAGGAGGACGTCAACTTCAGCTGCGAAGGGCCTGCGTGCCCCGATCCCTCGTCCTCGAGCTGCACCCGTTCGTCCAACTTCGTCGGCGGCGAGGTCGCAGACGTTCAGCTCAAGCACGAGGTCTGAATGCGCCCCACACTCCGCATCTTGGGCTTTTGTGCGCTTGCGTCCGTCGTTGGCGGCTGCACCGTGGGCGAAGGCGACTACGTGCTGTTTCGCGTGGCGATCGGCGAGATCGAGATCTCGTCAGGCTGTTTCACGGAGGACGACCCCCAGCCGCTCGAAGATCAGCTCAGCTCATCGTCCTACCTCACGCCGCTCACGTGGGTGGTGTACTACGGCGCCGGCGACCAGGTCATCCTCGACGCGGCGGGCACCTCGGTGGGAGGTGAGGAGACGTCCGACGGGTTCACGTTCGTGGGCTACGACGTCGACGTGAGCTACGACGGGATCGACAACCTCGAGGCGAAGGTGACCGTCACCACGCAGACCACGGTGACCATCGAGCAGAGCGGCACCGCGATCCAAGGCACCATCGTCGAGGTGGAGACCACCACCTGCAACTTCCTGACCGCCACCCCATCGCCAGGGTTGTGCGAGGCTACCTCCAACTGCGAGCGACGCGCGTCCTTCGCCGGGGTCGAGCTCGACGACGTCGACGTGGACACCACGATCAACCGCGCGAACCCGCTCTGAGTTGCCGGGAGGGTGCTCCGCACCCTCCCCCCACGCTTCGCGCGGGCCCCCCCACCCACCGCGTTGCGCTTGGGGCCCCAGCGCCCAAGCGCGCTTCACGAGAGCGTCGGGCCTTTCCGGTCAGGTCTTGAGCGGGCGCCGTCATCGCCCGGTTTCGCCCAGCGACGCTTCACCGGCTGCCGCAGCCTGGGTGCGCGCCCGCTCCTCGTGGGCGCCACGCTCGGGCGACGGGGCCACGTGGTGGCTGGTGCCACGCGCCCGTCGGCGGAAGTAGATCTCGAAGTCGTGGACGCGCTCGGGCTCGCCAAAGCCGGCGCGGATGAAGCTCCGCAACGACTCGAAGCTCTCGAGCACCGCTCGGCTGTCGCTGCCGTTGCCGGTGACCATGGGCAAGACGTCGTGGGCGGCGACCACGATGGCAGCTGGGGGAACGCGGCGGAGATGCTCCATGAGCTCGCGCCGCGATGCCTCCGCCGCCCACGGCACCCGCTGGGGCACGTTGTAGACGAAGCCGCTCGCGCTCGGTCGATCGGCGAGATCGTAGATCACGGGCTCGAAGCCCCAGATGAAGATCGGGTGGCCCTCCGGAACGCGGCGGGTGAGCACCTCTGCCACCGCTCGGTTGCGCGCCGCGCTCACGTCGGCGACGCTCGCGAGCGCGTCCGCCGTTGCGTGATCGTGCGGACCGACGACGAGGGCGAGCCGCCGGACGCTGCGGCGCCAGAACGACTCGGGGAGGTCTTTGGTGGCGGTGCGCAGGACGGCAACGACCGCCGCGGCACAAGCGACGGCGACCACGGTCGACGCGCCACGACGCCGAGCCCACGCCCACAGCTCCCACCAGCCGAGCGCGGCGAGGAGCGATGTGATGGGCCACAGACCGGCGTAGTGGTAGGCGAAGAACTTGGCTTGAAGGGCCACCCCCACGAGCTGCACCGCGATGAGGCCGCCGAGCAGGCCCGTCGCGGCGCGTTCGAGCGTGCTCCGCCAGTGCGCGATCGCGAGGGCGAGGCCAGCGGTAAGGAGGCTGCTGTAGCCGATCGACCAGTGCTTCACCGCCTCCGCGAGAAGGCCGACGAGCGACCTCCCTTCGTGGCCGAGCTGGGTGTAGTGCGGTGTGAACACGAACAGGGTCTGATAGAGGGCGTCGAGCGCGCCGGTGGCCGCGAACCACGTGAGCACGGCCGCGAAAGGCAGTGCGCCGCCGAGGAGCACCCAGGGCGCGACGCCGAGCAGCGCCCGCGCGCGCGCGAAGCGGCCGCTGGGCTCGGGACCGTGGGGCGCGCGCTGGTGGGGCGCCGCCCAGATCGCGAACACGACGCCGCCGCCGGCCAACGGTGGCTTGAACAAGCCCGCGAGTCCGAAGAGCACCCCGGTCACGACGAGGTGACGCCGTCGCGGCGCGTCGCGGCCGCCTGCCACGAGCGCAGCGATCGTGAGCATACCGCCGAAGGTTTCGGGTTGAGCGGTGTGCCAGAAGTCGAGCTGGGCGTGCACGAGCGCGGCCATCGCCCCCGCGAGCCAGCCGATCGCGCGCTCTCCCCACCAGCGCTCGGCGAGGGTCACGAGGCCAGCGATCGTCGCCAACAGGCCCACCACCTCCACCACCCGCACGCCCTGTTGCCACGAGCCGAAGAGCGCGCGCGCGAACGCATACACGATGAAGATCCCGGGGGGCTTGAAGTCGAACACGTCTCGATACGGCATGCCCCCTTCGAGGATGGTGCGCGCGACGACCGCGTAAATGCCCTGATCCCGGCCGTATCCAAACGTGGCGACGAGGATCGCGGAGAGGGCGATCGTGGCCCACGCCACCCGCAGGAGGTTCCGATCTGCCGGGCCCATCGCCATTTTCGGCGAGTGTGTATTAGTGTCGGGGGGACCGTGGCAAAGAAATCCCGCAAGAAGCGAAAACACCAGCGCACGCAGGTGCGACGTCGAAGAGAGCTGGGGATCGAGCCCGCGCCGAGCAGCGTGCCCTCGCCGCGAGGCGCAGCGCTCGACGCCGAGGACGAGGGCGATGGGAGTGAGCCCTCGGGGGCCCGCGCGCGCGCAACGAAGCGCCGCCGACGCGCGGGGCAACCCACTCGCAGCGAGACGCGCGCGAGAGCGAGCGTCGACGACGACGCCGAAGAAGACGAGACCAGCACGGTCGCCGCGCCCGCGGTGCCGTGGAAGAAGCCGAGCGACGCGAAGAAGGACAAGCGCAAGCGACGCGGGAGCCCGGTGTGGATCTTCGCCGCCCTCGCCATCGCCGCGATGGTCGTCGTCTGGTACCAGACGCGGGAGCGGCCGCCCGAGAAGGCAACCCCCGAGGCGGCGGCCTCGGCCACGCCCCCCAACGCGCCTCCCAAGGCCACGGCGCTGCCGCGCGGTCCGGTGAATATTCCCAAGCTGAGCGGCTCGTCGCGGGTGAGGCCACGGCCTCCGGCGAGCGCCGCACCCGCCACCGAAGAGGAGGTCGAGCCGCCGGTGCCACCGTCGGAGGTCGCGCCCAAGCCGGCGCCAGCTCCCGCCCCGGCGGCCCCGAGCCCAGCGCCGGCGGCGCCCAAGCCCGTCGCCCCTCTGCCTGCCCCCGCGCCACCCCCCGCGCCGGCCGCGCCGAAGCCCGCGGCGCCGAAGCCTGCTCCGGCCCCGGCGCCCCCACCCCCGGCCCCGGCGCCCCCGCCTCCTCCGCCGAGCGACAGCCCCTACGACTGAGCAGCGCCCCCACGACTGAGCAACTCGGCCATGGAGCTCATCCACGATCCGCAGGCGTTTCGCGAGGCGTGTGAGCGTGCACGGACGGAGGGGCGCCGCGTGGGGCTCGTGCCGACGATGGGAGCCCTTCACGCCGGTCACCTGTCGCTGGTGCGTCACGCCGCGTCGCTGAGCGATGTCGTGGCGGTGTCGATCTTCGTCAACCCGACCCAGTTCGGGCCGGGCGAAGATCTCGACAAGTATCCGCGCACGCTCGAGCGCGACGTGGCGGCGTGTCGCGACGAAGGGGTGGGCCTCGTGTTCGCCCCTCTGGCCGACGCCATGTACCTCGCGGACGAAGAGACCCGCGTGCGCGTCGACGCCACCGCCCGTCATCTCTGCGGGGAACATCGGCCCGGTCACTTCGAAGGCGTGACGACCATCGTGGCCAAGCTCTTCGCGCTCACCGGGCCGTGCGTGGCCGTGTTCGGGCGGAAGGACTACCAGCAGTGGCGGGTGATCGAGCGCATGGTGCTCGATCTGTTCTTGCCCGTGGAGGTGGTCGGTGCGCCCATCGTCCGTGAGTCGGATGGCCTCGCCCTCTCCTCGCGCAACGCCTACTTGAGCGCGCGCGATCGGGGGCGCGCCCTCGCGCTGTCGCGGGGCCTGGGCGCCGCCTCCGACGCGTTCGCGGCCGGCGAGCGAGACGCAGCGACGCTGCGGGGCGTGGCGCTCGCCACGATCACTGCCGCCGCCGACGCGGTCGACTACGTGACGATCGCCGACCCCCGCACCGTCGCCCCGCTCGAGGGTCGACTCGTGGGCCCTGCGCTCCTCGCGGTGGCGGCGCGCGTCGGCGCGACGCGACTCATCGACAACGTGGTACTGGGGAGCGATCCCTCTCCGGTTCCGAAGAGCACCCCATGACCGACCATCCCGACGGCTGCTTCATCGTCTTCGAGGGCATCGACGGCGCTGGGACCACCACCCAGTCGCAGCGCTATGCGCGCCACCTTCGCGAACGGCGCCGGCTGGTGCACGTGACGCGGGAGCCGAGCGACGGGCCCATCGGCACCCAGCTGCGGCTGGCCCTCGGGGGCCGCATGCAGCTGGGCACGGCGCATCAGGCGCACTGCATGGCCCTGATGTTCGCGGCGGATCGGCTCGACCACATCGATCACGAGATCCAGCCTCACCTGCGAGACGGCGCGGTGGTGATCAGCGACCGCTACGATCTGTCGAGCCTCGCCTATCAGACGGCGACCGCTCCAGAGAACCTGCGCGCCCCCTTCGAGACGTGGGTGCGGGCTCTGAACCAGCACGCGCTCCGCCCCACCGCGACCGTCGTGCTCGAGGTGGACCCAGACGCCGCCGAGCGCCGACGGCGCGACCGCAGCGGGGCCCCGGAGCTCTACGAAGAGCTCGAGCTGCAGAAGCGCCTCGCCGCGATCTACGCCAACGCCGAGCAGCTCCTGCCCGAGGACCGGGTCATCCGCATCGACGGCAACGGCAGCGTGGAGGCGGTGGAGGCGGCGGTGCGGGCAGCCCTCGCTCCCATCGTGGAGCGCTGAAGCGCAGCCCTCGCTCCCATCGTGGAGCGCCGAAGCGCAGCGCTCCGCTCCCATCGTGGAGCGCCGAAGCGCAGCGCTCGGGGGGCCGCGTGGGACCCCGTCAGCAGGTCGCGGGCCCGGTCGGGGGCGTTCGCCGCTCGCGGGGGTCGCCCGGCGCCGCGGGATTGGCTATGGGTAGGGGGTGAGCTCGGTGACTCGTCGGGATACGCTGAGGCTGCTGGCCTTGACCGGTGCGTCGGCGGCCGTGGGCTGCGGCAAGGGGGGCGGGGCGCAGGCGCAGCCCGAAGCGCGCGCCACGTCGGAGAGCGACGTGTCGCCGATCCTCGAGGTGACCGCGCTCTCGTCGACGTGGTCGACACCGGACCCGTTCCTCGCGTGTATGCATCACGATGACGCGTATCCGGCCGGCAACGAACAGCTCGGCCCGGCCGCGCCGCTCGCCGGTCGCAACCTCGGGAGCGACTTCGGTGGACGCGATGGGTGGAGCATGTACCACGGCCAGGTGGTGCCCGGCTTTCCGCAACATCCCCACCGTGGGTTCGAGACCGTGACGGTGGTGCGCCGCGGGCTGATCGATCATGCCGACTCGCTCGGCGCGGCCGCTCGCTACGGGCGTGGCGACGTGCAGTGGCTCACCGCCGGGCGCGGGATCCAGCATGCGGAGATGTTTCCGCTGCTCGAGCGCGGGGGCCCCAACCCGCTCGAGCTGTTTCAGATTTGGCTCAACCTTCCCCAGAGCGACAAGATGGCGGAGCCGCACTTTACGATGCTCTGGAGCGAGCGCATCCCCCGCCGCGTGACCCGCGACGCCGAGGGGCGCGCCACCGAGGTGACGGTGATCGCGGGGCGGCTGCCCGCCGCTACCGGAGAGATCGGCGAGGCGGTCGCGCCGCCCCCTCCGCCGAAATCGTGGGCCGCGCGACCGGAGAGCGACGTCGCGATCTGGACCATCGCCCTCGCCCCCCACGCGGCGTGGACGCTGCCCGCGGCCGCGCTCGGCACGAACCGGGCGCTCTACTTTCACGCGGGTGACCGTCTGCGCGTCGCCGAGCGTGAGATCGCCGCCAAGCACAAGATCACGCTCGCCCCCGCGCGCACGGTCACCTTCACGAACGGGCCGGCGCCGAGCGAGCTCTTGCTGCTCCAGGGGCGGCCCATCGGCGAGCCGGTGGCGCGCAGAGGACCCTTCGTGATGAACACGCGCGAGGAGCTCTCGCGGGCCTACGCCGACTATCGCGCCACCAAGTTCGGGGGGTGGCCGTGGGACACGGCAGATCCGGTGCATGGCACGGAAGACGAACGCTTCGCCCGCTTCGCGGACGGACGCGTGGAGAAGCCGGCCTGAGACGCTCGCGGGCGGGCCCTCGCGTCAGCACGGAGCGCCGACGGCCCGTTCGATGGTGCCGAGCGGATCGAGGACGAAGGTGAGCACGCCGCGGAGCGGGCCGCTCGGGAGACCCGAGGCCGCGCGCCACCCCGCGTGACGCAGCTCGCCGAGCACCAGCCCCGCGAGCGGCGTGTACCAGAGGTCGAGGCCGCTCGGTCTCACCCCGTTGGCTTCGAACACGTACTCCCAGGTCGCGCTCATGCCCGCCGCGAACAGGAGCGCGCTCGGCACCTCGTGGTGGCACAGCCGGGCGCGGAAGTAGAGCTCGCTGCCGAAGACGCCGTGACCGACCACGTTGATGGGCCAGGGGTCGCCATCCCAGGAGAAGGCAGGTTGGGTGGCGTCCCACTTGGGTGGCAGGCGCATCGCGTCACCATAGCGGCCGGCCCAGGTGAGCGGCTCGACGTCGGCGAAGGGCTCGGGCCAGATCGCGGCCTCGACGCTGCGCATCGTGGTCATGAGCGCGAGGCCGTGCACGAGGGCCACGTCGGTGCGGGCCTCGGGCTCGGGCGACGGCAGCTCGTCGGCGAGCGCACCCGGCGCCCACGAGAAGAGCCCCACGAGGAGCGCTGCGCGGAGCCACGGCGTCTGCCGTTCCATCCAGGCATCATAGCCCCGGCGAGCCCCACCTCCGTCTCGCCTCAACCGATGCCGTTCTTTTTCATGAACCGCTCGAGCTGAGAGCCGGCCTGGCCGCGCACCTTGTTGCGCACGATGGGCGACCAGCCGAGCAGGAGCCCGATGGGACCGAGCGCCATGCGCGACCACGCCCACAGATCGAACGTGTCGACGTGCTCGATGATCTTGCCGTCCTCGAAGCGAAACGCGGCGTCGATCGAGTTGTGCACGTTGCGCCCGGTGGCGCTGAAGGTGTAGTCGGCATCCCAGTGTGCGCTGCCTTCGGTGTCGGTGGCGTGGATGTTGGAGTGGCGAACCACCAGATCCGTGCCGCGCTCGCAGAGCATTCGCCACATCGCTCCCGCGGCCGGTCCCTCGAGCTTCGGGAACACGGGATCGGAGAAGCGGATCCTCGGGTGGTAGCACGCGGCCATCGTTTCGTGGTCGCGCTGCGCGAAGGCCTCGTAGAAGCGCCGGATGGTCTCTTCGTTGGCGTGCATGGCGCCTCATAACATTGCTGGGCCGCGGCCACCGAGCGCGCGTCGCGCGGACCGTGTCGCGCGCTCCCCGCGGCCCAGCCGTGGTAAGCGAACGTGGTGAGCGCAGGATCCGAGAACCACCCCCACCACGGCATCGACTACATCGAGCTCCCGGCGCGCGATCTCGCCGCGGCGAAGGCCTTCTACGTGGCGTGCTTCGGCTGGCGCTTCAACGACTACGGCCCCGACTACGCGGGCTACGTGGACGGGGCGCGCGGCGAGATGGAAGCGGGAGGTCTGCGTCGTGTGGAGGAGGTGACACCGGGCGGCGCGCTCGTCATCCTGTACTCCAGCGATCTGGAGGCCACCTTCGCGCGGGTGCAGGCGGCGGGCGCCAACATCACCAAGAACATCTTCGAGTTCCCCGGCGGACGGCGCTTCCAGTTCGAGGACCCGAGCGGGCTCGAGCTCGCGGTGTGGTCCGACCGCTGAGGGGCTGAACGGCGCGAGGCCGCTCGTCGCACGTTCCCCGGCGCCCGCTCAACCGAGGGCTACCGCGACGGCGTCGGCCACCGCTTCGGGCGTGGCCTCGGAGATCCCGGCGGTGCCGTCTTGGGTCTTCACGAGCACCACCGCCGCCCGATCGCACTTGTCGAGGCAGCGCTTGGGTACGACGCCGAACGATGGCTGGCCTGCGGCACGCCGCGCTGCGCGGAGCGCGAGCAGCTTCTGGAGCACGGGCAGCGCACCCCAGCTCTGACAGCCTCCAACGCAGATCTCGAAGCGCGTCGCCTCGGTCTCGTCGAACGGGATGCTCGTCATCATCACGGCCGCCGCGGTGAGCTGCGTCTCCGACGCTCCGAGCTCGGCTGCGAGCTCTTCGATGAGCTCGGGGGAGAGCACCTCGTGCCCCGCCTCTTCACACGCTGCCTCGAGCTCGGGCGCGAGCTGCATGAGCCGTCGCAGCTCGAGGGGCTGATGGGTGGCGGCGCGCGGGGGGCGCCCTCCTGCAATCGGTAGCGGCATGCGCGCACCCTAGCCGCGAAAGCAACGAGGCTGAAGGGGGCAGCGCCACAAGCTCGGAGCGGTCGTGGTGGCCCTCCGGGTTACGCCGGGGTCGTCGTGGTCACGAACACCGTGGTTTGCGCGCCGCGCACCGCGAGCCTCCGGGCCGCGGCAGGGATCACGCCGCTCTCCCCGCGCCGCAGCGCGAGGGGGCCGAGCTCGGTCTCGATCGCGACGTGCCCTCCGGTGCAGGTGACGCCGAGCAAGCGGTCGACGGTGAGCTCGAGCTCGCCCGTGCCCTCCCACCGCTCCACGCGAAACCAGCGCCAGTCGACGACACGGGTGCGCGACAGCGGCCCGCTCGACAGCGGCACCGCCTTCGCTCGGCACGAAGCGACGAACTCGTCGCCGCGCGCGCGGTCCCATCGGGTCACCGCGAGCGAACGCTCGACGTGGAGCTCCCGCGGTGCGCCTTGCGGATCGGCGCGCCCTCTCGGGTCGTAGCGCCGGTTCCAGTCCCAGAAGCGGTAGGTGACGCCGCGCCGCCCTGGCGTCACGTGTTGGGGCTCGAGCAGCGTGACGCCGGCTCCAATCGCGTGAGGGGTGCCGGCCTCGATCACGAACGCGTCCCCGGGGCGCACCGGGACGAAGGTCATGAGGGCGTCGAGCGCGCCTCCCTCGCGCAGGCAGCGCTCCACGTCGTCGCGCTCCACGCCGGCCGCGAACCCGAGGTAGAGCCCGCTCCCCGGCTCTCGGTCGAGCACCACCCACGACTCCGGCTTGCCGCTCTCGTCGGTCGCGAGCGCCGAGTCCTCGTCGGCGGGATGCACCTGCACCGACAGGCTCTCATCCGCGTCGAGGAGCTTCACGAGCAGCGGGCACTGACCGTAGCGAGCGGCGTCGGCGGCGCCCAACCACGCCACCGGATCGGCTGCGATGTGGTCGGCGAGCGAGCGTCCATCGTCGGCTCGGCTCGGGAAGGTCGGCTCCACCGAGATCTCCCACGACTCCCCCACGATCGCGTCGGCCCTCGGCTCGAGGTGCGCCTTGAAGCGGGAGAGGATGCGCGTGCCCCCCCACGGCGTTCGGGTGGCCGGCGTGAAGTTGTCGGGCGAGAGGCAGAGGGGGCGGATCATGGCTTCTCGCCGGCGCGCCCCACGATCATGGTGCCGCGCTCGAAGCGCACGCGGAGGTGGTTGGCCTCGGCGAGGGTCAGCGCAGCATCGAAGGGCTCCACCGCGCGGAGCTCGAGGGAGACCGCTGCGCTCAGATCGCCTTCGACCACCAGGTTGAAGCGACCGGCACGCGCCAGCATGCGCATCGCGTTGTCGAGTCGGGCTCCGTGGAGAGCGACGTCGCGCTTGCCCACCCGCGGCGGACGCGATGGCACCGGCGCCACGTCCGCACCGATGGTGACGGTGGCCCCGCGGTCGAGAGCGTCCGCAGGGCCGAGGTCGACGGTGGCGTCGGCGAGCGGTCTCCCAGCGTCGTCGTAGAGCCGCCCGCGGCCTTCGTCCGAGGCGGGGCGCGTCGTCCAGCCGCCGCTCGGATCCTCGGCGTCGTCGGCGGGGGAGGCCGCCGTGCTCGGCGGCGGCGAGGGGGTGCAGCCGATCCCGATCACGACCACGAGGCACGTCAACGCGAGCGCCTGGCACATCACCCGAGTATAGCCCTCGCGCTCCCTTCGTGGGCGGCCGGGTGCCTCCGGCTAGGTGCGCAACGCCGCCGAGCGCTCGTGGGCGGCGAGGCCCTCGAGGTCGGCGAGCGCGCGCGCGTCGGCGATGACTCCGCCCGCGGCCGCCGCCTCCGCGCCGCCGTCCATCTCGAGCCAGGTGCGCATCCGCAAAAAGGTGAGCACGCTCAGCCCGCCGCGAAACCGCGACGTACCCCCCGTGGGCAACACGTGATTCGGTCCAGCGCCGTAGTCGCCGAGCACCTCCGCCGAGGCTTCGCCCACGAAGAGCGCACCCCAGTGCAACAGGCGTGGTGCGAGGGCTCGGGCGTGCTCGCGCGGCAGGTGCAGGTGAAGGTGCTCGGGGGCCAGGCGGTTGCACGCGGCCACGATCTCCTCCTCGTCGGACGCGAGGGCGAGCGCTGCCTGCCGCCACGCGGCAGCCGCCACCGCGCGCGTCGGGAGCGTCGTGAGCTGGGCCTCGGCGGCGCTGCACACCGCCTCGATGAGCGCGCTCGAGCGCGTGAGGAGCACCACGCGCGCGTCGGGATCGTGCTCGGCCTGAGCGAGCAAGTCGGCGGCCACGCGTTCGGGTCGCGCGTTCTCATCCGCGATCACCAGCAGCTCGCTCGGGCCGGCGAGCATGTCGATGCCGATGTCGGCGCTCACGTAGCGCTTGGCGGCGGTGACCCACTGGTTCCCGGGGCCGACGATCACGTCGACCGCGTCGATCGTGGCGGTGCCGTAGGCGAGCGCGCCGATGGCCTGGGCGCCACCACACGCGAGGAGCGCGTCTGCGCCCGCGATCGCGGCGGTGGCGCACATCAGCGGCGAAGGGCTGGGGGTCGCCACCATCACGCGCGTCACCCCGGCGGCCCGCGCCGTGACCGCGGTCATGAGCACGCTCGAGAGGAGCGGATAGCGCCCTCCTGGGGCGTAACAGCCGGCGGCGCGAACCGGAGCCAGTTCGTGTCCCGCGCATCCGCCGTCGATGGCGACGTCGAGATCGCGCAGGCACCCCCGCTGTGCGGTCGCGAAGCGGTGGATGCGTGCGGCGGTGCGCTCGAGCAACGCGCGCTGCGCGGTGGAGAGCCCGTCACGAGCGCGCGCGAGCTCCTCGCGGGCCAGGACGAGGGGCCGATCGGCCGCGATCCCGTCGTGCTGGGCGCGCAGCGCGAAGAGCGCCTCGTCCCCCTCGGCTCGAACGCGCTCCACGATCGCCGCCGCGCCCGCTGCCACCCCCGCGTCGATGGGGGCTCCCGCCGCGCTCGAGAGCTCATGCGCCGCGAGCCGCCTCACGACCCCGCCTCCTCGGCCTCGGAGCGCCGCGTCACCTCGCCGGCGCGACGATCCAGCTCGCGCTCCACCGCCGAGAGCGGCACCCCCGCCTGCTGCATGGCCACCAGCGCGAAGTAGATCACGTCGGCGACTTCCCACGTCGTCTCGTCCGCCGTCTTGGCCGCGATGAGCTCCTCCACCTCCTCGCGCAGCTTGCTCGCGAGCAGCTCGCGGTCTTCGAGGAGCTTCTTGGTGAAGCTCCCTTCGGGGGCGTGTCGAGCCCGCTCGGCGAGGCGCTCGGCGAGGGTCGCGAGCCCGCCGATGTCGCCCCAGCAGGTCTTCGTCTGCTCGTGACAGAACCCGGGGGGGGCCTGACGCACGGCGACGCGCAGCGTGTCGCGATCGCAGTCGAGCGCCACCGAGAGGAGCTCTTGGGTGGCGCCGCTCGACTCCCCCTTGTGCCACAGCCCTCGACGGCGGGACCAATACACGCCGCGCCCCGTCGCGAGCGCCTCGCGGAGGCTGACGCCGTTCGACCAACACTGGCCGAGGGCTCGCCCGTGCTCGTCGACCACGACGGTCGGCCAAGGCTCGTCGCCGCGCACGCAGGCCACCACGGCGTCGGCGAGAGACAGTCGCCCGGTGTAGAGCGCCATCCCTACTTGCGCATCGCTCCCCATGCGGTCGAGCGTCGCGATCTCTTCGGGGGTCGTCACGCCGCCGGCGAAGGTGATGCGCGCCGCGCCAGCGAGCTCGACGAGCTCGCGCGCCAACGTGAGGTTGGTGCCCTGCATGTGACCCTCGAGCTCTACGAACGTGATGAGGAAGCCACCCACCACGTCGGCGAGCTCACGCACCCGGTCCTCGATGCGTCGGCCGGTCTTCGTCGTCCAGCCGTGCACGACCACCTCCCCCGCGCGCGCATCGAGGGCCGCGATCACGCGGTCCCGCGGGAGCTGGGACAACAGCGGTCGCTCGGCCTTTGTGCCGAGGATCACCTTCTTCGCGCCGGCGTTGAGGTAGCGGCGTGCGCTCGCGAGGTCGCGGATCCCCCCCCCGACCCGCACCGGAAAGCGCCGACAGAGCGCCTCGATGAGCTCGCGGTTTTCGCCCGTGCCGAGGGCCGCGTCGAGATCGATGACCGCGATCTCGCCCACTCGCGAGAACTGCTCCGCGAGCGGCCAAGGATCGCCAGCGGTGAGCGCCAGCTCCTTGCCTTCCACCAGCTGAACTGCGTTTCCGTTCCTGAGATCGATCGACGGTACGATCATCGTCGCACCTCCAAACCGGCTTGGGCCAAGGCGTCCTTGAGCTCGGCGACCGTGGTGTCGCCGTCGTGGAGAATCGACGCGACGAGCAGCGCGTGGGCGCCGGCGCGCGCAGCGTCGACGAGGTGTGCCGCCGAAGCGGCCCCACCCGAGGCGACCACCGGCACCTTCACCGCCCCCGTCACCGCCCGGAGGAGCGCGAGATCGTAGCCGCTCCTCGTGCCGTCGCGGTCCCAGCTGGTGAGCACGATCTCGCCCGCGCCATGCGCGACGGCCTCGCGTGCCCACTCCACGGCGTCGCGGCCGGTGCGCTCGCGTCCGGAGCGGATCACCAGCTCCCAGCCCTCTTCCCGCGCCGCTGCGTCGAGGGCGAGCACGGTGCACTGGCTCCCGAAAGAGCGGGCGAGCCGCGTGAGGAGCGTCGGATCCTCGGCGGCCGCGGTGTTCACCGCGACCTTGTCCGCGCCGGCGAGCAGCAGGCGTTCGGCGTCGAGCTCCCGCCGCACGCCTCCGCCCACCGTGAGCGGGATGCCGAGCTCGGCCCGCACCCGTCGCACCGTCTCCACCCCATGGCCACGTCCTTCTGGCGTCGCCGACACATCGAGCAGGACGAGCTCGTCGGCCCCCTGCGCCTCGTAGGCGGCGGCCCGCTCGGCGGGGTCGCCGGCGTCGCGGAGCCCCTGGAAGCGCACGCCCTTCACCACCCGCCCCGCGTCCACGTCGAGGCAGGGCACGATGCGGAGCGTCAGCACGTTGCACCTCGAGCTGGCTCGCTCGTGTGCTCGGAGCCCACCTCGGTCGCAGCGCTCGCCTCGAGCCAACGTCGCAAGAGCGCGTGTCCCCATGCCCCGCTGAGCTCCGGGTGAAACTGGCAAGCGAGGATGGGACCGCGCTCGAGCGCGGCCACGAAGCGCTCGCCGTGCTCGGTGAAGGCGGCGCCCCAGCCCGCGGGGGCCGCCGCGAGCCGATACGAGTTGGCGTAGTAGGCGAAGCCTGGCAACACGAGGCGGCACCCCACGGGCTCCACCCCGTTCCAACCTAGCTGCGGCACCACGGTCGCGTCGCGAAACCGCTCGACGCCAGCGTCGATCACGCCGAGCCCTTCCACCCCCGGGCTCTCCTCGCTCGAGCGACACAAGAGCTGCAGCCCGAGGCACACCGCGAGGAGCGGCCGCCCTCGCTCCACCCGCTGCCTCAGCGCGTCGGCGACCCCGATCGAGCAGAGGCGGCTCATCCCGCTCGCGAAGGCGCCCACTCCGGGCAGCACCAAGCGCTCGGCGTCGCGGATCGCTTCCGCGTCGTCGGTGATGACGCTCTCTGCGCCAAGCCGCGTGAAGGCGGCGCGGATCGAGGCGAGGTTCGCGGTCCCGGTGTTGATGACCATCACGGGCGACGTCACAAGACCCCCTTGGTGCTCGGGATGCCGCTCCCATCGCTCGACACCGCCGCTCGCAGCGCGATCGCACACGCCTTGAACGCGGCCTCGGAGCGGTGGTGGTCGTTGTCGCCCCTTATCACGTCCACGTGCAACGTCATGCGCGCGGCGATCGCGAACGACTGCAGCACGTGCACGATGTCCTCACAGGGGAGCGTCCCGATGCGCTCGCGCCGCAGCCCCAGCGTCACCTCGGGCCACGGGCGCCCGCTGAGATCGACCACTGCGCGCACCAGCGCCTCGTCGAGCGGCGCGTAGGCCCAGCCGAAGCGCTGGATGCCAGCGCGGTCGCCGAGGGCCTCGTCGAGCGCCTGTCCGAGCACGATGGCCACATCCTCGGTCGTGTGGTGGGTGCCGGTCTCGAGGTCGCCGGTGCAGCGCACCACGAGATCGAATCGGGCGTGTTTGGCCAGCGCACAGAGCATGTGATCGAAGAAGCCGATGCCGGTGGCCACGTCGGCTTCGCCGCTGCCATCGAGCGCGAGCTGGAGCGACACCTTCGTCTCCTTGGTCTCGCGGGTGATGGCCGCGCGGCGTTCGCGGGTGCTCGTCATCGCAGCACCTCCCCGAGCGCGGCCGTGAGCCGTGCCATGTCCGCCGCGTCACCGGGGCAGCTGATCCTCACGAAGCGCGAGAGGATCGCGTCGTCGGGCCAGGTGCGCACCGCGATGCCTCGATCGGCGAGGGCGTCGACGAGGGCTGCTGGGGCGGGGGGCTCGCACAACACGAAGTTCGCTTGCGAGGGCAGTGGCTTCGCCCCGTGCCCGTCGAGCAGGGAGAACAGCGCCTCGCGCTCCAGCTTTACGCGGGCCACGTAGGCGCGCATCGCTGCGTCGTCGCGGAGCGCGAGCTCGGCGAGGGCGAGCGAGGGTGAGGACACCGCGTAAGGGTTACCGGCCCGACGCAGCCAGGTGATGACGTGCTCTGGGCCGGCGACGTAGCCCACCCGGAGCCCGGCGAGACCCCACGCCTTGGACAGGGTCCGCACCACCACCGTGTCCTCGAGGGCGAGGGCGGCGCCGGTGAGGTCCTCGTCGGCGAGCTCGCCGTAAGCGAGATCGACGACCAACAGCGCGTTGGGAATGGCGCGCCGGAGGGCGGTGAGGTCGGCCGCGGTCGCTGCGCCTCCGGTGGGGTTCTGGGGGCTCACCACGGTCACGATGGCCGTCGCGTCATCGGCGGCGGCGACCACCGCATCGGTGGGGAACGACGTGCGCAACCACGAGATCAGGCGCGTCTGGCCCCCGGCGAGGGTCGCGTAGCGCGGCAACATCTCGAAGGTAGGAGACGGCAACAAGATGTTCCGCCCCGGCGCGAGCACCGCGCGGCAGATGCGATCGAGCGCGTCGTCGGCGCCGGCGGTGACCACCACGCGCTGCGGGGCGACACCCAGGCGAGCGGCGAGCGTGGCCTCGAGGGGGGCGGCGTTGGGATAGCGGTCGACTACGGAGGCTGCGTTCAGCGCGAGCCAACGCGACAGGAGCTCTCCCGGCGCGCGGCCTTCGTTGCTGTCGAGCTTGAGCGTGATGTCGCCGCGTTTTTGGCGGGGCGCGTACACCGCCAGCTCAGCGATGCGAGGGGAAGGGGTGAGCATACGACCTCTCAGATGACGATTTGCGACAGCTCGGCGACGACGATGTCGGTGCCGCCACGGTTCTTCAACTCGATGACCAGGCTCGGGAGCTGTGCTCGGGGCACGGCCGCCTTCACCGCGTAGCCGTCGCCTCCGAAGAGCTCGGCGACCGTGGGCTTGCGCATGCACGGCAGGATCGCCACGATGCCGTCGAGCTGCGCGGCCGATACGTTCACCTCGAGCATCACGCGTTGACGCGCCGACAACACCGACTCGAGCAACAGCACGAGTGACTCGATAGCCTCGCGCTTGTCTCGATCTTCGAGCGCGCGGGGATTGGCGAACAGGCGCGTCGACGACGTCATCAGCTCGTCGACGATCAACAAGCCGTTGTCGCGCAGGGTGGCCCCGGTGGCCGTGTTGTCCACGATGCAATCCGCGTCCTCCGGCGGAAACACCTCGGTGGCGCCGTACGAGCGGATGAACGTGGCGTCGAGCTCGCGCTGCTCGATCCAGCGCTTGGTGAGGCGCTCGTACTCCGAGGCCACCACCAGCGGGCGCTTCGGCAGCCAGCCGTCCTCGGTGAGATCGCGTGGCGCCGCGGCCACCACCCGCACCACGTCGAGCTTGGTGTCGAGCACCTCCACCAGCTCCGCCTCGAGCTCTTCCACCCAGTCGCTCCCCGCGAAGCCCACGTCTCGGGAGCCTGCGTGCAGCATCTCCACGATGTTCTGCGGCTTGAGGATCTTCGTCTCGAAGCCGGCGAGCGAGATCGAGGGGCGGTAGCCGCGGTCGAGGGCGGAGACGTCGATGCCCGCGCCGCGCAACAGCGCGAGCACGCCGTCTGCCATGCGGCCCTTGGGCAGCGCGAGCCGGGTGGTCGTCGACGAAAGCGGAGCGGTGGAAACGGGAGTGGCCATGTGTTCTGTGCTCTCTCTTGGGAGAGCCGACCACGGACCAGCGTCAGAGCCTCAAACCAAAACGCCGGCCCGGGGCCGGCGCGGTGTGGGTCGCTTCGCGCGCTCTACACCATCGCCGGCGGGGCCGGATGATGATGATGGTGGTGGAGCGGGTGCGTCATCGGAGCCCGTACCTTATCCTAGCTCCCCTCTCCGGCGCAACAGCCCCGCGCGACCCCTCACAGCGCGATGGGCTCCGCCTTCGGGCTAGGCTTCGCCCCATCCACCTCCCCCGAGCGAAGCCCCGCCTCGTCGATGACCGCCTTCGCGACGTAGATGGGGACGTCGTTGCCGATGGCGAGGGCGATGGCGTCGGAGGGGCGAGCGTCGAGCTCGACGATCTGGCCTGCGCGCTCGAAGATCACGCTCCCCACGAACACCCCATCGACCAAGGCGTTCACCTGCGCACGCAGCATCCGACCGCCGAGCTCGCGCACAAGGCTGTCGAGCAGGTCGTGGGTGAGCGGCCGGGTGAAGGTCTTGTGTTGGAGCCTCAGCTCGATCGACAACGCCTCGGTCCCGCCGATGAAGATGGGGATCATCACATCGTCGCTCTCGCGGGTGAGCAGGATCGCGTTCCCGAAGGCGCCGCTCCGCGCCACCGGCTTCATCACCACGTAGCCGGTGGGCGGCGCGCCAACGCCCACCGAGGGGGGCGCGGTCACCGTCTGCGGGGCGATGTCGAGGCTCGGCGGGGCCTCGCGCTGCGCGTGATCGATCGCGCGCCGCGCCGGCGTCAAGATCGCCTCCGCGATCTCCGCGTGCCCGAGCTCGCACGCCGACAGGCCCCCCGTCAGCCAAAGCCAAGCCAACACAGCGGCCAGCCCGCGCGACCCGTCTCGACGGCTCCATCGGAATCGCCCGATCCGCGGCGCAACAACCGGCACACCTTCAGGCTAGCCGATCAGGCAGGCTTGAGGAATCGAAGCTTGATGCGCTTCGGTCCGCGAGCGAAACGCACCGTCGCCGCCGGATCCGGCCCGGAGCCGACGTCGGTGACGAGCCCCATCCCGAAGCTCGGGTGGCGTACTCGCATGCCTGCCCGAAGCGCACTCACCTCGCCGTCGAAGTCGTCGAGCTCCACGTGCTCGTCTCGTTCGACGTAGCGCTCGCCGGGGGCGTGGCGCGGTGGCGGCGGCGCGGCGCGCTGCGGGCTCTCGAAGCTCGTGCGGCTCGTGTTCCCGTTGGGCCCGGCTCGGATGATGTCGCGGAAGCTCGGCATCTGGCCGCGCGTGAACCCGTGGGACAGCTGGTGCATGGCCTCGGTGGCGGCGCGCTCCTGGTGCCGGGGCGGGATGTCGGCGAGGAAGCGGCTCGGCGTGTTGTAACGGAGCTGGCCGTAGATCGTGCGGGTGTGGGTGTGCGTGATCGTCAGCCGCTCCCGTGCCCGCGTGATGGCCACGTAGGCGAGCCTGCGCTCCTCCTCGAGCTCGTCTTCCTGTCCGGGCTCCTGTCCTCGCAGCGGAAAGAGCCCCTCCTCGAGGCCGGTGAGGAACACCGCATCGAACTCGAGGCCCTTCGCCGCATGAATGGTCATCATCGGCACCCGCGGCACGTCCTCCATCGTATCCGCGTCGCTCACGAGCGTCACTCGGGTGAGGTAGTCGTCGAGCGTGGGCACGTCTTCGTCGTGCGCCACCTCGTCCTCATACTCCTTGATCGAGCCGATGAGCTCCTGGATGTTGTCGACGCGTGAGTCGGCCTCCACGTTGTCTTGCCGCCGCAGCCACTCGATGTACCCGCTGTCGACGGTGAGGTCGGTCACGAGCTCGTGCACCGAGCCGGTCGCGGAGGCGGCGCGCGCCTTCTCGAGCAGCGCGTGAAACGCCTTCACCGCGCGCTGCGCGCCGGCGGAGAGCGTGTCTGCGGTGTCGAGGAGCGCGTCGTAGAGCGAACAGCGCTGCGTCGCCGCCACCCGCGCGATCTGGGCCACCGTCTTGTTGCCGATCTTGCGCGGCGGCTTGTTGATGATGCGCAGGAGATCCACGTCGCTGTGCGGGTTGGCCACCACCCGCAGGTAGGCGAGAACGTCTTTGATCTCCGCTCGATCGAAGAACCGCGTGCCTCCGACGATCTGGTACGGGACGTTGCGCTTGCGCATCGCGTCTTCGAGCACGCGCGACTGGGCGTGCACGCGATAGAACACCGCGATGTCACGGGGAGACACCCCCTCCGCGATCATCCGCTCCACCCCGCGCACCACGTGATCCGCCTCGTCCCGCTCGTTGGCGGTGTGCACGATGGTCACCGGCGGGCCGTCCTCGTTGGCCGTCCACAGCTCCTTGGGCTGTCGTCCACGCGCCAGCCGAATCACCCCCAGCGCGGCCCCCACCACGTTCCTGGTGGAGCGGTAGTTTTGCTCGAGCTTGACGAGCTTGGTCCCGCCGTAGTCGCGCGTGAAGTTGCGGATGTTGCGGATGTCGGCGCCGCGCCAGCGGTAGATGCTCTGATCGTCGTCACCGACCACGCAGATGTTGCTGTGCGTGCCGGCGAGCGCTCGCACGAGGCGATACTGCACGACGTTGGTGTCCTGGAACTCGTCGACGAGGATGTGATGAAAGCGGCTCCGCAGGTGCTCGGCGGACGCGTCGTTGACCTTCTCGGCGAACTTCATCACCACGAGGAGCAGATCCGCGAAGTCGACCGCGTTGGCGCGCGTCATGTGCGCTTGATAGGCGACGAAGCAGCGGTGGGCGATCTCGTCGAGCCAGTCGTTGGCCTCGAACTCGTCGGGGCCCCGCCCTTCCTGCTTCTCCCGCCGAATCCGCCCCAGCACCTGGTCTGGTGACACACGCTTCTCGTCGATGGAGAGCTCCTTGAGCACGCGCTTCATCAGCGCCTTCTGATCGGAGTCGTCGTAGATCGTGAACCGCTTGTCGATCCCGATCGCCTCCGAGTAGCGACGGATCAGCCGCACGCAGGTGGCGTGAAAGGTGCCGATCCAGAGCTCCTTGGTGATCTCTTCGCCGAGCAGCTTCTGCAGCCGCTCGCGCATCTCGCCGGCTGCCTTGTTGGTGAACGTCACCGCGAGGATGCGATAGGGCGGCACCTCGTGGGTCGCGACGAGGTTTGCGATGCGGTAGGTGATCACGCGCGTCTTGCCGCTGCCCGCCCCCGCGAACACGATCATCGGACCTTCGACGTGGGCCACCGCCTCTCGCTGGGGTGGATTCAAGGCCTCGACGAGCCCTCCCTCCGCGCCGCCCTCCGCGCCGGCGCCCGTGGCGTCGCTCATCGTGGTGTCGTGATCATGGATCATCGTGAGATCGGCACGGCGAGAGCGACACCGGAGCGTGGGAGCGCTGGGCGCGATGTCGGGCCAGAGCCTGCTCGTGGCTCTAACACGTCGTGCTGGCGACTTGTCGAAAGAAGCGGGGCGGCAGCCACCAGCGAACGCCTCGACGATGTGCTAACGGCAGCGTATAAGCTGGCCATGCGACCCTCTCGAGCTCCCCTCCTCGTCGCCTTCGCGGCGGTCACCGCCTGCAACGGCGCGACGCCGCAGACCACGCAGCCCACGGTGCCCGGCGTGGGCACGCAGATCGCTGCCGACGGCGAGGCCGGAGACGAATCGGACGCGCCGTTCGACGTGTCGCCGGTGGCGGCGCCGGGGGAGGTGGTCGTGCACCTGCGCGTGAAGAACCCTCACGGCACGCTCTCCACCCTGGCGAGCTACGCCAACGTTCCCGGAGGCCGCGCCAACACGCTCATCGCCCAGGGCCTCAAGGGGCTCTTGCGAGACGGGCTCGACGCCAAGGTCGACGTGGATGCCTTCGCAGAGCTCGTCGTCACGGACGCTCCCCTCGACGTGGTGGTGATCGCTGACATGTCGCAGGAGGGGCAGGTGCCGGAGCCCATGTTGGCCTTCTCGCTCGGCCTCTCGTCGGTGCCGGCTGCGCTCAGCGCCAGCAAGGGCCACAAGAAGCTTGCGAACGGCGTGTGGGAGATCGGCACCCAGGAGCGGTGGGGCGATCCCTGCGTGGTGGCCGCGGCGGCCGGCAAGGCGCCGGCGCGCCTCATCTGCGGGGAGCGAAAGAAACACCTCGAGAAGGTGGCCGCCTTCGTCGCGCGCAACGTGCCAACCCGACCCGACTCCGCTCACGACCTGCGCGTCGAGGTGAGCTTGCGGGGGATCCTCGACAAGTACGGCCGTCAGTGGGCCAATCAGGCCAAGGGGCTCCCGGTGTTGATGGGGGAGGCCAAGATCGGCATCCCCAAGTTCGATCAGGCGCTGATGGAAGCGGCCGACGCGGTGGCCGAGGAGGCAGGGGCCCTCATCCGTGACGCCGACGCCTTCGTGCTCGAGGTCGGTGTCGACGAGACCAAGGGCGCCGACGTCGCCGTTCAGCTGCGATTCGCCGACAGTCAGTCGTGGACGGTCCAGGCGCTGACCGACGGGCAGGGAGCAGGCGGTCCCGCGCCCGAGATCGTCTGGAAGGTGCCGGCCGAGTCCGAGCACGTGTTCTGGGGACGGTCGGGAGATCCAGCCCGCTTCCAGCCGGCGCTCGCCATCGGACGCGCGCTGCTCGAGGGGGCGATGGAGAAGGAGAAGCTGGGCACCGCAGCGGATCGGCAAGCGATCGCGAGCCTGCTCCGCGTGGTGCAGCAGGGCAAACACGTGCCGTCGGTGGTGGCGCTCGGACACTTTCCCGGTGCCACCACGCCGAAGAACATCACCGACATCGTCGGGGACGCGATGGGCTGGTACCTCATGGGCTTCGACGAGAAGCCTGCCGAGGTGAAGAAGTGGCTGGAGGACGCGGTGAAGGTCTACAACCGGCCCACGCTCCAGAAGGTGCTCAAAGACGAGCTGGGGTCGAGCGACGCGAAACACCTGCCGATCGTCAAGACCACGGCAGCTCCCGCCGGTCTCGGCGGCGGCGCGTTGGCGGTCGAGGTGACGATCCGCGACCTCGAGGATCCGCTCGACGACGGCGGCAATCCAGCCGGCCCGGACCCCACGGGCAAACCCAAGACCGTGGATCTGAAGGGGTACCTCCTGCTCATCGGAGACGGCGAGCGCACCTGGCTCGGCGTGGCCACCGACAAGGCCAAGCTCCTCAAGCTGATGGTCGGGGTCAAGACCGGCGCCAACACGCTCGCCAACCGCACCGATCTCGGCCGGATGCAGACGGAGGCCCACGCCGCGGGCGGAGTGACCTCGGTCGCGGGGATGGTGGCCATGATTCGCCCCGCCGTGTTCGCGCTGATGGCCGCGCCGAGTGGTCAGGCAGCGTCCCTGGGCCAGGAGATCATGAAGATCATCGAGCAGATGCCCCACAAGGGGAGAACCCCCATCTTCTCGTTCACCGATGTGGACGCGGGGGCGAAGCCGCGGATCGACTGGTCTGTCAACGTGCCGAAGGGCTCGTTGGAAGATCTGGGGCACCTGTTCCGAGAAGGCGCATCGCTGGCGATGCAACCCTGAAGGCCGCGACGCCGGGGCACCGCGAGCGCGACCAAGGCTCCCCCAAGGAAAAACGCCAGCGAGGTTGAAGCCCCGCTGGCGAATGCAAACTTCAGGAGCGCGTCAACGCTACCACTTGCCGCCGCGGTCGTTGTTGCCGCGCCGACCGCCCCGGCCCCCACCGCCGCCGCCGCCGCCACCGCCGCTGCCGCCGCCGCGCGGGCCGCCACGACCACGGCCTCGTCCGCCGCCGCCGCCGCCACGACCGAAGCCATCGTCGTCGTCGATGATGGGTGGTGGGTCGAAGCCGTCGTCGCGCCCGCGGAAACCACCGCCGCCGCCGCCGCCGTTGCGGCCGCTGAACCCGCCTCGGCCACCGCCACCGGTGCGCTCGCGCTCCTTGGCGAAGTCGACGCGGATGTTGCGGCCGGAAAGCGACGCGCCGTTCATGGCCTCCTGCGCCTTCTCGGCCGATTCCATGTCCTCGAAGGTGACGAAACCAAACCCGCGCGACAGGCCCGTGGCGCGGTCCATGACGACGACTGCCTCGGCGAGCGAGCCGAACGACTCGAACGCACTGCGCAAATCTGCGTCGGTGGTGGCCCATGCGAGACCACCCACAAACAACTTGGGGCGAGACACAGCTCTCTCTCCTATCTCAAACAATGGAGGGGCAAGGTACCGCCCTTACTTGCCCCATCTGCACCTTCGACCCGGCCAAGCTGTGCCTGTTCCGCAGATATGTCGAACGGGCGGCGTATCAGAAACCTTCCCCAGGTTATCACGCGCCTTCCCCCAGAGATAGCGAATGCGCGAGAGCGTGGTGATTTGCACGACCCTTCGGAGGGGAGCGCTCGGGGCATTTCCCGGCGGATCCCCGCCCGCCTCGCGCCGCCGTGCTACGTTCCCCCTGCGAGCTCGAACATCCCCCTCGCTCGCCGGGGCGCCCCGCGACCGCGCCCCCTCCTCCCCACGCCCGCACCCCCCACGAGGCGACCCTCCCGAGACATGTTCCACCGCCCGTCTGATCCAGGCCATCGTCGCTGCCTCGAGGGATCGCGTCGTCGCGTCGCGGTGGCGAGGATCGCGGCGCTGGTGAGCGTGGTGAGCGTGGTCGCAGGCTGTCGCAGCAACCTGCGCATCCTCAACCCGGGAGTCGAGCGCGCCCCCATCGTGTTCGAGTCACCGGCCGCGGCCGAGACCTTCGAACGAGAGCTCGAGGACCGCTACGACGACGGCGACGCCGACGTTCCCGCGCTCGGTGGCAGGCTGTCTCTCGCCGCGTTCTTCAACCAGGAGATCAAGGTCGCCGACCGCGACAACGACGGCATCATCACCGAGGCCGAAGCCGAGCGCTACGCGGAGTGAGCGTCGGGGCGTGGGCGTCGCTCAGCGGCACTTCACGCAGCTCTCGAACGTCGGCCGCTCGAGCTGGAGGGTGATGTGGTCGATGCCGAACTGGCCCTTCGCGAGCTCGGTGAGCTGGGTGAGCACGCGCTCGCGCTCGTCGCCACCGGCGCTCGTGACCACGTGGGCCGACAAGCAGACGAGGCCGCTGGTGATCGTCCACACGTGGAGGTCGTGCACGTCGTCTACGAGCGTCGTCTCGCACATTCGGCGCTGTAACACGTCGACGTCGACGCTTTTCGGTGCGTGCTCCATGAGCACATCGAGCGTGTCGCGCAAGATCGACCACGCCGCGTGGGCCACCAGGAGCGCGATGAGCAGGGAGGCCACGGGGTCGGCCCAACGCCACCCCAGCTGCCACACGAGCGCGCCCGAGAGCATCGCCCCGACGCTGCCGAGCGCGTCGCTGGCCACGTGCAGCCACGCGCCGCGCACGTTGAGGCTCTCATCCTTCCCCCTTCGGAGCGCGAGCAGCGCCAACACATTGACCAGCAACCCACCGCTGGCCACGACCAACACGCCGAGCCCCATCACCGCCGGCGGCTCGCGGACCCGCTCCAGCGCCTCCACGATGACCAGGATGGCGACGGCGAGGAGCGCGCCCCCGTTGACCAGCGCCGCGAGCACCTCCGAGCGGTGGAAGCCGTAGGTCTGGCGCGCGCTCGCCGGACGACTGGCGAGCCACATCGCGAACAACGACAGCCCGAGCGCGCCGGCGTCGGAGAGCATGTGTCCCGCGTCGGCGAGGAGCGCGAGCGACCCACTCCACAGGCCACCCACCACCTCGGCGATCATGTACGACGCCGTCAGTCCGAGCGCGATGGCGAGGCCGCGACGGCTCGCGGAGCGGTCGTGGCGGTGACCGTGGCCGCCGTCGTGCCGGTGGTGCTGGTGCTGGTGGTCGCGATCGCGGTCGCTCAAAGACGCCTCGGTGCGCAACATACGCACGCGTGAACTTGGCCGCCAACGCGATGGTCGCACATTCTCCTACATCGAAGGGTCTGCCACGCGGCAGACTGGAGGAACGACATGCAGAAGGCGTGGGCAATCACCGTGGACGCGTGGGGGAACATCATCGTGGCAGGGCCGGTGCTCCCGGGCAGCTTCGAGGAGATGTTCGTCGCGAAGCTCGACAAGGATGGCAACGTGATGTGGCAGCGAGGCCTCCAGGTCGCGCGCGCGTCGTCGGTGCCGCCGCCGGCGCCCGATCTGGCGGGTGCGGTCGAAGCGCGAGACTCGGTCGGGCCCCAGTTCTTGGATGGCGGTTCCCCGAGCCAAGGCGGTCGCGCCCGCGCCGTGGCCAAGGTGCTCGCGGTGGCTGCGCTCGCTGCGTGCACGGTGGCTGGCGTGGCCGCTGGCGCTCAGCACGTCCGCGCTGCGGCGCACGTCGACGCGCTCCATCAACACGCGGTGCAGCGCAGCGCGATCCTCGGTGCCGAGCTCGCTCCGAGCGCGCTCGACGTCGTGCCGGCGACCGCGGCGGGGGCGACCTCCCCTGGCGCCGAGACCACGATGGCCCTACCGGAGCCCTCCGTCTTGCGAGAGGAGACCCTCGAGCTCCTCAACGCCGGCCTCCCCGCCGAGGCGCTGCCGCACGCGCGCGCCTACGTCGCCGCCGCGCCGCACGACGCTACGAGCTACCTCTTCCTTGGCGCCACGCTCCAGGATCTCGGTCGAGCCAACGAGGCGCGCGAGGTCTACAACGACTGCGTGAAGCTCTCCACCACCGGCGACGCGTCGGAGTGCTTCGCGCTCGGCGGTCGGCGCTGAGCGACGAGGCGATCGTCGGCCGGCGCGACGGTGCCCATCCCCTCTCCCGCCGCGCGACCGCGTGAGGCGGAAGCGCTTCAGCGTGAGGGCCCTCGGCGTGAGGGCCCTCAGCGTGAGGCAGCGAGGACGAGGTTGGAGGCCTCGTCGGCGGTGAGGTCGTCGGCGGTGAGCGCATAGCCCACGCCGTTGCGCTCGGACGCGGCGACGGGGTAGCCGCGCACCTTGCCCACGAAGACCTTGCGGGCGCCGACGTGTCGCGACTCCAGCTTGTCGGAGTGCACCGCGACCCGTCGAGGGTTGAACACGTACATCGTGACGCGGTTCTTGTTGCGCTTCACGTATTGCAGCATCCCCGCGCGCGGGTTGCGACGGGCGCCGACGTAACGCGCTCCGAAGTCGTCCTCGAACGCCACGCCGTGCACCGGCACATCGAGGATGGGACGGAACTCGAGGGGCTGCTTCGGATCGGTGATGTCGAGCTGTGGGGGGTGAGCATGCTCGCTCACGAGATCCTCCACGAGGCTGTCGATGGTGGTGACGGCGAGCGCCTCGGCGCTGCCGTTCGCGTCGGCCTGCGTGGCGATGGTTCCGTCGGAGGCCTTGGGGCCGAGCCCGGCGAGGGACAGCGCTCCCACCACCAACGCCACGGTGGCGGCGGCGGCGAGGGGCACGATCACCCGGAGCCTCGTGAGGTGCTGCGACGCACCTTCGCGAGGGGCGAGCGGCAGGGGGGCCACGAGGTCACCGGTGGGGAGGGGGCCTTGGGGCTGGGAGTTGGGAGCGGCCTCGCCCACGCTCTCGTCGATCCCGTGCTCGTTGAGGCGCGTGGGCTCGGCGACCCGCGTGCGCTCGGTGAGGAGGGTGCGGCACACCCGCTCGCGGAGCGACTGCGGCGCGCGCTCGGCGGCCACTTGGCTCACGCTCACCTTGGCCGCGTGGAGCATCGCGACGCGCTCGCAGCAGAGCTCGCAGCTCTCGACGTGGTCTTCCACCTCCAGGCAATGCACCGCGTCGAGCTCACCGTCGACGTAGGCGCCGAGCCAGCGATCGAGCCGCTGACAGACGGCCTTCTCGAGCGCCGCGCTCATGGCTCACCTCGCTTCCGCGACGCCTTCTTCGAACGGTACACCTCGAGATCGACGGGCTCGTCGGGGTCGCCCACGGCGGCGCGTCGTTCGTCGTCGGGCTCGATGATCCCCAACGCGACGGCCTGATCGCGCAGCATCAGCTGAAGCATCTTTCTCGCTCGGTGCAGTCGCGACATCACCGTGCCCACCGGACAACCGACGACGTCTGCGATCTCCTTGTACGACAGCCCCTCCACATCACTCAACACGATGGGCAGTCGAAAGTGCTCGGGGAGGGACTCGAGGGCCTTCTGCACCTCGGCCTCCACCAGCGGAGCGAGCGCCTCGCGCTCGGGATCGCGCATCGCGCGCATGGTGCTCGCGCCGATCCAACGGTCGGCGAGGGGACCGGCGTCGGGCCCCTCGAGGACGTCGCGCTCGAGACCGCCCCGGCGGTGGCGATTGATGAACGTGTTGGTGAGGATGCGAAGGAGCCACGCCTTGAGGTTGGTCCCGGGTTTGTACTGGTCGCGGGCCCGCACCGCCTTGACGACCGTGTCGTGGACGAGGTCTTCCGCGGAGGCGGAGTCGCGGGTCATGCGCATCGCGACACCGAACATCGCGTCCAGGTGCTCCAGCACCTCGGCCTCGAACGCGATCGGCGTCTCCGATCGCTGCTCCCGCCGAAGTGGCTTCAAGTAGGTCATGGTTCCGAAACAGGGAGGGGGGAGCGCCTATTCCTGTGAAATGTGAGGTTTGTCAGCTTGGCGCGCAAGCTCTGCCAAGCGCGGCGCTTGCGCGAGCGCCGCCCGCCCGAGGCCGGACCGGCCGACCCTGAGGAGCTCTGCGCGTCACACCGGGCCGTCGTGGCCCCCGCCCTCGTGACCCTCACGGAGCGGTGGCTCACCGGAAGGGCTGGACCTCGTGTCCTTGGGTTGGAGCCGTCGCTCCAGCTCCTCGACGCGGTGCGTCAACTCGGCCACCCGTGCGCGGAGCTCGCGGATGGGCGCCACGCCGGGCACGATCGCGGCGATGCGTTCGTCGAGCATGATCTGGAGTTGATCCAGGTTGCGTCGCGACGTCTCCACCAGCTCGTTGAGTCGGTTGCGCTTCTTTTCTTCCTCGCGGTCGGGCTTGTCCGCTTTGACGGCCTCGGGCTCGGCCTCGACGGGAGCGACGCTCTCGCCCGGTTCCTCGTCGCGCTCCCCCGGGATCAGGCGTCGGAGGGGGCCTTCACGGAGGGAGTCGAGCACCCGCGTGCCTCGCTCTTGGATGAGCGTCCGCAGGGTGCCGAGCGGCACGCTCCGCGGCTTGTTCTTGAGATCCTCCGAGAGGATGAGCGCGAGCGTGACCTCGGTTTTGTCCTCCTTGGTCTTGTTGTCGATGATCTGAACGTCTTCCCCTTGCCGCACCATCTCGCCGATTTGCTGCAGGGTGACGTAGCGGCTGTCGCGGGTGTCGTAGAGCTTGCGGTTGGAGTACCGCTTGATCACACGCTTTTCTGGGCGTGTCTCCGCGTGAGCCGCTTGAGGCTCGTCCGAGGCCATGAGCAGACCGAATCACACCACTTGCGTCGGGGCGGGGCAAGGGGTTGTCTTTTTTCCGCTCCGCTTCTAGGGGCGAGGGATGGCGGGAGCGGTCGAGCTCTCCGGCGTGTGCGCCGGGTACCCCGAGCCTCACCCCGAGCTCGAGCGGGAGCGGCGCGACGTGCTGCACGAGGTGACGTTGCGCGTGGAGCGGGGTGGCCTCTGCGCGCTGCTCGGCCCCAACGGCTCGGGCAAGTCCACGCTCCTCCGCGTGGTGGCAGGGCTGCTCCCGCCTCGCCGAGGCACGGTGTCGTGGCTCGGCCGACCGGCGGCCTCGGGAGATCGCAAGGGCCGGGCGCAGGTGGTGGCACTGGTGCCGCAACGTTCGGAGTTGGCGTTCGGCTTCACCGTCCAGGAGGTGGTGACGATGGGCCGCGCCCCGCACCAAGGCCCGTGGCTGCGCCTGCGGCGGGTCGACCGGGAGGCGGTGGCGCGGGCGCTGGCCGACGGCGAGCTCGAGCACCTCGCCGGGCGCCCCTACGCCGAGCTCTCTGGGGGCGAGCAGCAGCGCGTGCAAGTGGCCCGGGCGTTGGCCCAGGAGCCCAGCATCTTGCTGCTCGACGAGGCGGCGGCGCACCTCGACGTCCGCCACGCGGCCCGGCTCTACGCCCTGCTCGGGCGCCAGATCGAGGCTCGCGGCCTCACGTGTCTCGCCGCCATGCACGACTTCAACGCCGCGCTCGCCCACGCCACCCAAGCGGTGGTGCTCGACGGAGGCCGAGTGGCCGGCGTCGGTCCCACCGCCGAGGTGCTCGAGCCCGAGCTCCTCTCCCGCGTGTTCGGGGTGCCCATCGTGCGGGGAGCGCTGCCGGGGGGCGAGCCCGTCCTCGCCGTCGAGCGCCGGGGGCGCGAGTGAGCAGGGGGGGCGGCCTGAATCTCGACCTGACGAGCCTCTCGATCTATAAGCGGTCGGCAATGCCCAGACTACCTCGCGGCAGGACCGTGCGCGTGCTCTTGACGCTGCTCATCGCCTTCGTGGCCTGGAGCTGTCGCGCCTCGGATTCGGCCAACCTGCTCAACGTGATCGACGTCGCGCCGCGCGATGTCGAGGTGGGGGACACCATCGAAGTCCTCGGCACCAACCTGCCGAGCGGCGACGTGAAGTACGCCAGCGTCACGCTCCAGGGGAAGCTGTACCGCCCGGGGGCCGAAGGGACCGACTTCGAGACCACCATCGAGGGGGCCAAACCCACCCCCGACAAGGTGTCGTTCACGTTCACCGAGGGGCTCCAGACGCTCCTCTGCGGCACCGGCGAGGAGGCCGCCCACACCACGTTCCGCGGTGACGTGATCGTGCGCTTCCCGCCCTCTGCCGAGGGGGCTCAGGGGGTGCAGGGCAAGGTGCACGGGGTCACGCTCGACTTCCGCCCGCCGTCCGCCCGACGCGTGGTGGTCGAGGCCCGCACCAAGAAGGGCGAGGCCGCGCTCGAGCACATGGGGATCGTCGCCGACATGGCGAGCACGCCTCACTCCGGCGGGCTCACCATCGGTGCCGTGCGACCGGCGAGCGCGGCAGACAAGGTGGGCCTCTTGCCCGGCGACGTGATCAAGACCTTCGGGGGCGTGACGGTGACCGGCGTCGCCGACATCATCCCGCCGAGTGGCGCGCGCCTCACCGACATCACCGTCGCGCGTGGCGAGGAGACGGTAGCCCGTCAGATCTCGGTGAGCGGCTTCGACGCAGGCTCGATCCCCGACGACATCCTCGCTGCGCTGCTCATCCTCGGCATCGCCACCTTCATCATCCTCATCTTCATGGCGCCGACCGCCGGCATCATCACGTGGGTGGAGCGTCGGGTGTCGGCCCGTATGCAGTCTCGCGTGGGACCCAACCGTGCGGGACCCCAAGGTTTTCTCGTCTGGATCGCCGACGGCATCAAGTCGATCATGAAGGAGGACATCGTCCCCACCGACACCGATTCTTGGCTCTTCCGACTCGCCCCCTACCTCGTGTTCATCGGCGTGTCGGCCACCTTCGTGGTGATGCCGTTCGGCCAGTACCTGATCGCCGCCGATCTCGACATCGGCATCTTGTTCGTGATCGCCGTCACCTCGCTGGTGGCCATCGGCCTCATGACCGGCGGCTGGGCGTCCAACAACAAGTGGTCGCTGCTCGGCGGTATCCGCGCGGCGGCGCAGGTGATCAGCTACGAGATCCCGGCGGCGGTGTCGATCGTGTGCATCGTGATGATGACCGGCTCGCTGAGCATGCAAGACATCATCATCGCGCAGGGCGGGCCCGGCATGGTGGGCGACTCGCGCCTCGTGGTGGGAGGTTGGCCCTGGTACTGGTTCGTGTTCCGCAACCCGGTCACCTTCGGGCTGTTCTTCCTGTTCTTCACGACCGCGCTCGCCGAGGGCAACCGCGCGCCGTTCGACTTGCCCGAGGCCGAGAGCGAGCTCGTCGCCGGCTACTCCACCGAGTACTCGGGCATGCGGTACCTGTTCTTCTTCTTCGCAGAGTGGGCCAACGTGTTCGTGTTCTGTGGCATCGCGTCTGCCCTGTTCCTGGGCGGCTGGCAGATCCCGGGCGTGTCGCCGAGCGAGCAGGAGGCGAACCTGGGTCTGCAGCTCTTCGGCGCGTTCTTGTTCCTGCTCAAATCGTGGATCCTGATCTTCATCGTGATTTGGATCCGCTGGACGTTGCCGCGGGTACGTATCGATCAGCTCATGAACCTCTGCTGGAAGTGGTTCGTGCCGATGTCGTTCGCGGCGTTCATGTTGTGCGCGCTGTGGGTGCTCGCCACCTCACCGACGCCGGGGGCGCTCGGTGGGGACGGTCTCCCCACGGCGGGCACCATGGTCATCCCTGCCGCGGCGCAGACCGCGATCGGCATCGCGACCTTCGCAGTGTGGTTGGTGCTCTTGGTCTACTTCGCGCGTCGCGTGAAGTTCAACGTGAAGGCATCCCGCCAGCCCGTCCACCTGAACCCGTTCATCTGAAGGGCCTACCCCGGCGCCACCGCCCCTCCCACCGGGTTGTGCTTGGGGCCCGAAGCCCCGAGCGCGCTGCGCGAGAGCTTCGCGAGAGCTCGGGTCTTCTCCGGTCGAGTTGCTTGGAGCGGGCTACTCTTGGCGCAGGCCGCGGCGCACCCGCTTGGTGGAGTCGCCGTCGGCGGCGGGCTGCTCGTCCATGGAGCGGGGGTCGGCCGCCCGGAGCGGCTTCTTGTTGACCGCGGAGCGCTGGCGGAGAAGCTGCTCGATGGAGCGCTGGTTGAGCTCGAACAGAAGGGCCAAGCCCGACGTGGGCGCGTAGAGCTGATCGGCGCTCAGCTTCCCGTCGCCCTCCACCTGAGCGGCGGCGGTGGCGGCGTCGATGAACTCCTTCAGCTTGGGGCCCACGACCTTCGGGTGGGGGGGCCGGCGCTGCTCGGTGCGAATGGTCTCGAGCTCGTCGTAGAGCTTCTGGACCTCGGCGATCGCCGCGTCGATGGCCGCTTTGTCGCGCTTGTCGGCCATGAGCAGCTCGGTGGCGGCCTGCGCCTTCTGGAGGGCCTCGTGAGCCACCTTTCCACCCTCGTCGAGCTCTTCCTTGGGCTTGTAGTCTTTGTTGGCGTCGCGCCACGTCTTCATCGCGGCGGCGAATGCCCCGAACTTCTCGTCGAGCTGGGGCAGGAGCTCCTTGAGCTTCTCGTGGTGGGCCTTGCCCTCCTTGAACTCGTCCTTGGTGAAGCCGTCGCGCGAGTAGTAGCGGGTGGCCTTCACGAGCGTCTCGTGCAGCTGTGACGCGTAGGCCTCCCAGTCGGTCAGCGCCGCGTCGATCTCCTTCATCTCCGCGTCTGTGCCCGACTTGGCGTGTTTGCAGGCTCGAAGATGGCGGAGGTAGGGCAGGTTGATCGCCTTGGTCTTCGTCTCTCGGCCCGCCTTCTTGAGCGCATCGGCGCGCTTCTCGTGCTCCGGGAACTCGCCGAACTCGGGCAGCTTCTCGGCGGTGGGCTCCCCGGCCTTGGTGCTCGCGAGGTAGGCGTCGCGTGTCTTCGCGAGACCGAGCGAGCCCCAGAAGCAGGCCTCGATTCGATTGACCTTGGTGGTGACGGCGTCGACCCGTGGCACCTGACCACGCGCGTCGGGGCGCATCGCCACGGCCGACCCCGCCGCTTGCTCACCCGTCACTTCACCGGAAGGTGTGGACGCGATGGGCGGGGGAGGTGGATCCTCCTTGCAGCCGCTCGTTGCAAGCGACGACAAAGCCGCCGCACAAATGAGAACGTAGCTGACTCGGTTCGACATTTCCGCGTATGTGGCATGTGACGACCGGGCTTTCAAGGGGAGACCAACAACAGACCGATATGGGCCTCACGTGGCTGCAGCTGGATGACCTCTCCATCGAGGACGAGCGATCGCTCGCTCATGTGGGCGTATACGCGGAGCTCAAGCGCTGGCTACGCGCCTCCAACACCCGCTTCGCGGTGATGAGCGGGGAGCGTGCCGATCACGCCCTGGTGCTGAACCTGGCGTTCTGGCGGCCCGGCGACGTGGCGGAGGTGTTGGCAGACGACGTGATCGCCGCCGATCAGGTCGCTCACAACGCCTGGCACGCGGCGGCCGCGGCGCGCCTCGGCGCGGCCTCACGCTCTGCGGCTGGCCTCCTCCTCGCCGAGGCCGTGGCGAGCGCCTTCGACCTCTATCTCGTGGGACGCCTGCTCGGTCACGCTCCCGAGAGCTCGTTCCTCGCCACGCAAGTACCGGCCATGACCGAGGCGGCCTTCGACGCAGGGCTCGACGAGGACGCGTTCGCTGCGCTTCTCGCGGGGGCGAGCCGCGATCCGGAGGCGGCCTTCGAGGGGTTGCGACAGCTCTTGTTCGACGGCTCGAGGCAGCTCCTCGAGGCGCCCGATCTCGAAGCCGCGGCGGCGGTCTTCGAGGGCCTCGAGGCTCACCCCTACGCCGCGCTCCTGCATCACTACGAGCTCTCCACGTGGGTGTTGTTCGCGCGCTGCTATGGCGAAGGCGATGGCGCCGCGGCGCTCGCGGTGGATCGTGAGCTGCGAGAGAGCGCGGACAGCCTGGCGTGGCTCGTGGAGCACTGGCTCGACGCCGACTGAAGACGGCGCGAGCTCACGACGAAGCGGACGCACCACCTCGCCTCAGCGCGGCGCGTACATCAGCTGCCGCAGGCGCGCCATCTCTTGGCGGTAGGGGCCGATGAAGTCAGCGCTGATCGTGTGCTTCTGGCCCCTGTACGCGCGCGCGGTGTGCCACTTGCTCAGCGACAGGCGCGCCGCCGCGTAGACGAAGTCGTGGCCCGCCTTGCCATAGCGGGCGCGGGCGCTCATGCGCGCAAAGGGCGAGCACACCAGATCGAGCTCCTCTTGGGTCATGGTGCCGATCAGCACCTCGTCCTTCAGAAACTCGCGGATCGTTCGGCCCTTGCGGATGACGAGCCGGATGATCACGCCGATAAAGGCGAGCGCGAGGAGGATGCCGACCCCCGCCTTGGCGAGCAGGAAGAAGCTCGAGCCGGGGACGAGGAAGCTCGACCCGTTCCACAAGGCGTGCAGGAACACCGCCACTCCGTAGCCACCGAGCGGGAACACCAGCTTCGCCCAGGTGGCGCCGTGCTCGCGCGCGAGACCGAAGCCGAGGCCGATCATCGAGGTGAACAGAGGATGCAGCCAGGGGGAGAGGACGCCGCGCAGGATGAACACCTCTTCGATGATGTTGCGGTAGCGAAAGTAGTAGCCCACGTTCTCCACCGCGGCGAAGCCGATGCCGGCGAAGGTGCCGTAGATGATGCCGTCGACGACGCCATCGAACTCCCGCCTCACGAACACCACGATGCCGAAGATGGCCATGCCTTTGGTGAGCTCTTCGATGAGCGGGGCGCTGATGGCGGCCGACGCGAACACGCCGAGCTGGCTCTGCACGATGGTGTTGACGATCGCGGACACGCCGGTGGCGAACAGCGCTCCCCAGGCGAAGACACCGGCGAGCGCCCACCACGGCTCGGGATCGTAGCGGTCGATCAAGAAGGGCACGCTCAGATACAAACCCACGGGCACGAACGCCAAGATCACCGACCATAACGCGGCGTGGCCGTGCACCATCGCGGCCCCGAGCAGCTCGAGCGCGAAGATGACGCCGCCCGCGGCGCAGCCGAGGACGAGGCAGCCACAGCCCGAGAAGCGTCGCCACTGATCCGGATCGGGCACGCCCTGCGCTTGGGGGGGATATCCCGGGGCGGCATAGGCCTCGCGTTGGTGGAGCTGCTGCATGTAGGCCTGTTGCTGCGCGTTGGCTCGCTGCTGCGCGTAGGCGTCGTGGTGTTGGTAGCGCTGCTGCTGGGCGTGGGCCTGTTCTCGCGCCTGAGCCTGCTCTTGGGCGTAGGCCTGTTCTCTCGCCTGGGCCTGCTGCGGATGGGCCTGCTGCTGGGCGGCATGGTGTTGGGCGTAGGGCTGCTGCGGATGGGGCTGCTGCGGATAGGGCTGCTGCGGATAGGGCTGCTGCTGCGGATAGGGCTGCTGCTGCGGATAAGGCTGCTGCTGCGGATAAGGCTGCTGCTGCGGATAAGACTGCTGCTGCGGGTGGGGAAGCGGCTGCGGGTAGGGCTGCTGCTGAGCGTGCGCTGCTTGTTCGGCGTAGTGATGCCGAGGGTCGTGCGGTTCTTGCGGGTGTCTCCCGTCGGGCGCTTGGAGGTAGGGCGTTTGGCCGTGAAGGTGCGGCTGCTGCCGCCGAAGCGGCTGCCCCTGCGGCCACTGTCCCTGAGGCTGCTGCCCATGGTCGGGGTGCACGCCGCTGCCTGGTTGCGGGGGCCCGTGGGGAGGTTGCCCCCCGCCCTGCCAGTGGCTCGACACGGGGGCGATCATAGCGATCCCTTCGGGGGTTGTGCTACGGCTCCACGATGAACGAGCAAAGGAAACTGTTGGTCCTCACCGCGGTGGGCTCCGATCGACCGGGCCTGGTGAGCGAGCTCTCGAAGCTCATTCACGAGCGTGGCGCCAACATCGAGGACAGCCGGATGGCCGTCTTGGGCGGGGAGTTTGCGCTCGTGATGCTGATTTCAGGCGGTTCCGACGCGATGGAGCAGATCCAGACCGCGAGTGGGCCGGTTGGCGACCGGCTGAACCTCTCCCTCTTCTTCAAGGAGACGGCGCCGGCCCAGCCGAAGCAGGCGCTCTTGTATCGTCTGCGAGTGACCGGCCTGGATCACCCAGGCATCGTGCAGCGGGTCAGCGGCGTCTTGTCGCGGTTCGAGATCAACGTGGCCGCGCTCGACACCGCCGTCGTCCACGCGCCCATGACGGGGACCCCCACCTTCGTGTTGAGAGCCGACATCGACATACCTCCTTCCGTGCCCGTGTCGAAGGCGCGCGAGGCGCTGCTCGACGCCTGCGTCGAGCAGAACCTCGACTGCGTGCTCGAGCCTCGGCTGTGAGCCGCCTCGTCGTCGCCGACAGCTCCTCGCCGACGTAGAAGCTTGACGGAGGGCGCGGTGCGCACCAAAAAGGGTTCCCTCACCCGGGAGGACTGATCAGCATGGCGCGCATTGTCAAAGTAGGGCTCATCCAAGCATCCGACGCGGTCAACGATGGTGACAAGTCGGTCCAAGAGATTCAGGACGCGGCCCTCGCGAAGCACGTGAAGATGATCGAGGAGGCCGCCGCGAAGGGGGTGCAGATCCTCGGCTTGCAAGAGATCTTCAACGGCCCCTACTTCTGCCCGAGCCAAGATCCCAAGTGGTACGACGCCGCCGAGTCGATCCCCGGCCCCACCACGGAGGCGATGCAAGAGCTCTGCAAGAAGCACCAGATGGTGATGGTGGTGCCGCTCTACGAGCGCGAGCAGGCGGGGGTGTATTACAACTCGGCAGCGGTCATCGACGCCGACGGGAAGTACCTCGGGAAGTACCGCAAGCAGCACATCCCGCACACCAGCGGGTTCTGGGAGAAGTACTTCTTCAAGCCCGGCAACCTCGGCTATCCGGTGTTCCAGACCGCCTTCGCCAAGGTGGGGGTGTACATCTGCTACGACCGCCACTTCCCGGAGGGAGCGCGTCTGCTCGGCCTCAACGGCGCGGAGATCGTCTTCAACCCATCGGCCACCGTCGCGGGCCTCTCGCAGTACCTCTGGAAGCTCGAGCAACCTGCGCACGCCGTCGCCAACGGCTACTTCGTCGCCGCGAGCAATCGCGTGGGCGAAGAGAAGCCCTGGGACCTCGGCAGGTTCTACGGCACGAGCTACATCGTCGATCCGCGCGGCAACTTCCTCGCCACCGGCAGCGAGACGGAGGACGACATCGTCGTGGCCGACTGCGACCTCGACATGATCGAGGAGGTGCGGCGCGTGTGGCAGTTCTTCCGCGACCGCCGGCCCGAGACCTACGGCGACCTCACCGAGCTGTTGCCCTGAGCTCACCGAGCTTGCCCCGGCGCTGCCGCTCTTGGAGCGAACTTTCCGCTCGCCGCGCGACCGCGCGCTTGCGCGACCCTCGCGGTCTCAGGCGTAGCGGCTGAGCAGCGTGTCGGCCGCGCTCTCGGCGGTGGGAGCCGGCAGCGCGAAGCACTCGGCGAGGAGGGCGACCAGCGCGCCACGGTCGGCGCCCTCCACCACCGAGCGCATGCTCATCGCTTTGGCCATGAACGCGGGGCTCGCCTTCATCTGGGCCACGAAGTGCTCGGTGCCAGCGGCGGCGGTCGCGCCGTCGACGCCGAGGAGCGCCTCGAGGTGTTGCGCAGCGAGCGCGTGGTCGTTGCCCATCAGGGCGCCAGCGAAGTCGCGAAAGGTGATCTCGGCCATCGGCGCCCACCTTAGCCCTCATGGATGCGGCCCGAAAGCCGCAACGGCGCCCGGCGCCGTTCGAACAGCGGCTTCAAGCGCGCGGGGTCGTCGGAGATGAGGCCGTCGGCGCCTCGTGCGAGCAGGATGTCGGCGACCACCGGGTCGTTCACCGTCCAGAAGTCGACGCGCAGGCCGAGGCTGTGACACTTGTCGATGAAGCGCGTGCTCCCGAGCTCGACGCCGCCGGCGTGGGGAGGGAGCTGCACCGCGCTCCCCTTCACACCGGTGAAGCGCAAGACGGCGAGGGGGGTGGCCACGAGCCACAGCACCTCACGCTGGGCGAGCACCGTCGGCCCCGCGAACTTCCGCCGCACGGCCTCGATGACGCGGGTGTGAAAGCTCGCGAGGGTCACCCGGTCTTGTGCGCGGTGCGCGGCGAGGAGCGCGAGCACCGCGTCGACCACGCGGAGATCGTTGGGCTTGATGTCCACGTTGAGCTGCGCGTCGGGAAAGCGTGTCAAGACCTCCTCGAAGCTGGGCACGGCGACACCGCAGCCCGCGAAGGACGTGCCGCCGTTCCCGTCGCGAAAGCCGCGCCCCGCATCCCACGAGCGCACCTCGTCGAAGGTAGAGGCCCGGATCGGGCGGGCGACGCCGGCCATGCGTCCACCGTCGTCGTCGTGGGACACCACCACCACGCCGTCGCGCGTCATCTGCACGTCGGTCTCGAGCACGTCCACGCCGATCTCGAGCGCACGCTCGAAGGAGGGCAACGTGTTCTCAGGCCTCTCTCGCGCGGCCCCGCGATGGCCGATGAGACGCAGCGGGAAGCTCACGGGGACAGCTTCAACACGAAGGCGTGGTTCTGGAGGCTCGTGTTCGTCAGCTCGGCACCTCCGAAGTCGAGGGTGGTCGGTCCGAAGGTGCCCACGGTCACCGAGGTGTCGTCGAGACCCACCGCGCCAGCCACGATCCGCTCGTCGGCGGTCGACCCCAACCCACGGCTCCAGAGCACCTTGCCGGAGCCGTTCACCTTCACGAGGAACGGATCCTGACCGCTCACGTAGGGGAGCTGTACACCCTCGACGCGCAGGCCGGTGGCGAAGTACCCGCCGAAGAGCACGTTGCCCTGGTTGTCGTCTGCGATGGTGGTGATCTCCTGAGTGCCGGTGTCGCCGTAGCTCGCGCTCCACACCGGGTCGCCCGCCGCATCGAAGATCGCCGCGAAGGCGTCGAAGAGGCTGCCGCTGTAGGGCAGGGGCCCGCCCCCGAGGTTGGCGAAGCCGTCGAACGAACCGGCGATGGCCCAACCGTCTCCCACCGAGGTGAGATCCGTGAGCCGCTGGTTGCCTGGCCCACCGTGCACCTCCACCTCGAGGGTGGCGCCGGCCGCGTCGACGTGGGCGATGAACACATCCTGGGCCGTGGCCATGGGCACCGCGACCGACGCGTCGAAGCTCCCGGCGTAGTGGCCGCCGATGAGGATCGTGCCGCCCGCCGTGACGTCGACCGCCGCCGCGTGGTCGTCGCCGGCGGCGAGGTACAAAAGCTCCCACGCGAAGATGCCGGCCGCGTTGTACTTGGCCGCCCACACCTCCGAGTCGAAGCTCGCGGTGGACATGTGCGTCTCCCCTTCGATGACGTGATCGCCGTCGAACACGCCCACCACGACGACGAAGCCGTCGGGGGTGATGGCCACGTCGTTCACGGCATTGGTCAGCGAGCCGGTGAAGTGCTTCGACCAGCGAAGGTTGCCGCTGCTGGAGAGCGAGAACAGCATCCCATCGTAGTCGAAACCCGGCGTCACGTACGTGGTCCCCAGGATGTCGATCTCGTCCGAGAAGCGCCCGACCACGTAGATATTGCCGGCGAGATCCGTGGTGAGGGCGTGGATGTCCTCATACTCGCCCCCGCCGATGTGCTCGCTCCACACTACGTTGCCGTCGGGGTCGAGCTTCACGAGCAGCGCGTCGTGAAAGGAGATGCCTGCGTTGTACGTGTTGGCTCCCACCGTCAACGCGCCGGTGAAGTGAAGGGCCACGATGATGTTCCCATCCCGATCGACGGTGACCGCGCGGGCCTCCACCCGGTCGTTCGCGCCGAACGCCGAGCTGAAGAGGTGCTCACCGAGCGCGCAGCGCGCCGAGCCGTCGCACGAGAGCGTCGCTGGGCACTCGCTCTCGGGATCTTGCCCGGACGGGTAGACGGTGCACTCGCCCGGCACGGCGGTGCAGGTGGAGCAGGTGGCGTCGCACGCCTCGGCGCAGCAGACACCGTCGACGCAGAAGCCAGCGTGGCACTCCTCGCCGTTGTCACAGCCCTCCCCGGGGGGCAGCTTGCACACCGCCGCCACGTCGCACACGCGCCCGTCGCCGCAGGGGGTGCCTGCGGGCTCGGGGGTCGTGGAGCACTCGCCTTCCACGCAGCTCGATGCTCGACAGGTCACCTCCGGGCAGTCCGCCGCCTCGACGCACACCGCGCTGCCTCCCGCGCCTCCGGCGGGGTTGGGGTCGCTCGCGTCGAGCCTTCCGCCACGGTCGAGCACGCAACTCTGCGCGGCGAGCACAAAGCCCGCCGTGAGCAGCCAGTGTCGCGCGTTGCTCATCGTTCAGCGCAAGAGCTCACCGGCGCGGGCGCGCTTGATGAACCGTCCTCCACCGCGAGTGTTGAGCGTACCGTTTTCCACCATCACCCGTCCACGAGAGAGCACCACCTCGCTCCAGCCTTGGATCTCGAAGCCCTCGTAAGCGGAGTAGTCGACGCGCATGTGGTGCGTGAACGGGTTGTCGATGCTGATCGTCTCTTTGCGGTCGGGGTCGAACACCACGATGTCCGCGTCGCTGCCCACCGCGATGGTGCCCTTCTTGGGGAAGAGGCCGAAGGTCTTGGCCGCCGCCGTCGACGTGAGCTCCACCCACCGATTGAGCCCAATCCGGCCCTGAACCACACCCCCGTGATACATGAGGCTCATCCGGTTCTCGATGCCGGGCGCGCCGTTCGGGATCTTGCGGAAGTCGCCCTTGCCGAGCTCCTTCTGATCCTTGAAGCAGAAGGGGCAGTGGTCGGTAGCCACGTTGCCGAGGTGACCGAGCCTGAGGCCTTGCCACAGCACGTCCTGGTTCCACTTCTCGCGCAAGGCCGGGGTCATCACCCACTTGGCGCCCTCGAAGTCGTCGCGCTCGTAGAAGCTCTGATCGAGCCACAAGTACTGGGGACACGTCTCGGCCATCACGTCGACCCCCCGCATCCGCGCGCGCTTCACCTCCTCGAGCGCGTCGGCAGAGGAGAGATGCACGATGTAGAGCGGCACCCCCGCGACCTCCGCGATGGCGATCGAGCGGTACACGCCCTCTGCTTCCATCCGCGTGGGACGGGTGAGCGCGTGGTACTTGGGCTCGAGCTTGCCGTCCGCCACCGCGAGCTTGATGATCTCGTCGATCACGATCCCGTTCTCCGCGTGCATGCAGATGCGGGTGCCGTTGTCGCCGGCGCGTCGGAAGGCCCGGTAGAGGGTGCCGTCGTCCACGTAGAGGACGCCGGGGTAGGCCATGAACAGCTTGTACGAGGTGATGCCCTCGTCCACGAGCCGGTTCATCTCATCGAGCCGCTCGTCGGGCATGTCCGTGATGATCATGTGGAAGCCGTAGTCGATGGCGGCCTTGCCCTCGGCCTTGGCGTGCCACGCCTCGAGGCCCTTGAGCGTCGACTCCCCCTTGGTCTGGATCGCGAAGTCGATGATGGTGGTCGTGCCCCCGTGCGCGGCGGCTTGGGTGCCGCTCTCGAAGTCGTCGGCCGACGTCGTGCCCCCGAACGGCATGTCGAGGTGGGTGTGGGCGTCGATTCCTCCCGGGATCACGAGCTTGCCGGCGGCATCGATCACCTTGTCGGCGTGGACGGCGAGGTTCTTTCCGAGCTGCGTGATCGACTCGCCCTCGACGTAGACGTCGGCGAAGTAATCATCGGTGGCAGTGATGACGCGGCCGTTCTTGATGAGGACACTCATGGGCCGGATGCTAGCACGGGGTCGTCCGAGCACCGACGGGCCCCCGCCCCGAGAGACGCCTCGCGACGGAGGGCAAGAGGAGGCGCCACCGGCCGAAAACGACTTCGCCCCCGAACCCAAGGGGAGCGGGGGCGAGGTGGCGCTGCGGCGCCGGCGGCGCGCTCAGGCGCTGGGCACGGGCTTCGGCTGTCCGAAGATGCTCGCCGCGCGGCGCTTCTCTTTCTGCTTCTCGGCGCGCTCTCGATAGGTGGGGATCGTGATCTTCTTGCGCTCGGGGAGGTCGCGCCCGTTGACGATCGCGTCGATCTCCTCGGCGTCGAGCGTCTCGCGCTCGAGCAGCGCCTCCGCCATCTGATCGAGGAGCTCGCGATGCTCGGAGAGCATCTTGCGCGCGACGTCCTCGCCCTCGCGAACCAGCTTCTGCACCTCTTCGTCGATCAGCTGGGCGGTTCGCTCCGAGTAGCTGCGGCTGTTGGTCGCGAACTCGCGACCGAGGAACAGCGGCTCGTCGTCTCCGGCGTAGGCCACCGGACCGAGGATCTCGCTCATGCCGAACTCGGTCACCATGCGGCGCGCGATGTCCGACGCCTGCTTGATGTCGTTGGCAGCGCCGGTGGTGTAGTGACCGAACACCAGCTCCTCGGCGATGCGCCCTCCCATGAGCACGGCGATCCGCGCCATGGCGAACTTCTTCGACATGCTCAGCCGGTCGGCCTTGGGCAGCTGCTGGGTGAGCCCGAGGGCCGGCCCGCGCGGGATGATGGTGACCTTGTGGACCGGATCGGTGTGATCGGCGAGGAGCTTGGCCACGAGGGTGTGTCCCGACTCGTGCCACGCGGTGGTCCGCTTCTCGTCTTCACCGATGACCATGCTGCGGCGCTCGGTGCCCATCAGCACCTTGTCTTTGGCCATCTCGAAGTCCGTCATGTCGACGAACTCCTTGTCTTGACGGGCGGCGAGGAGCGCGGCTTCGTTCACCAGGTTCTCCAGATCCGCTCCCACGAACCCAGGGGTTCCGCGCGAGATGATCTCGAGCTCGACGTCGTTGCCCAGGGGAACGCGCCGCGTGTGGATGGCGAGGATCGCCTCGCGGCCGCGCACGTCGGGGCGGCTGACCACGATGCGGCGGTCGAACCGACCGGGCCGCAAGATGGCCGGATCGAGCACGTCGGGGCGGTTGGTCGCCGCGACGATGATGACGCCCTCGTTCGACTCGAAGCCGTCCATCTCCACCAGGAGCTGGTTGAGCGTCTGCTCGCGCTCGTCGTGACCGCCGCCGAGACCGGCGCCTCGGTGGCGGCCGACCGCGTCGATCTCGTCGATGAAGATGATGCACGGCGCGTGCTTCTTGCCCTGCTCGAAGAGGTCGCGGACGCGGCTCGCGCCCACCCCGACGAACATCTCCACGAAGTCGCTGCCCGAGATGGAGAAGAACGGAACGCCCGCCTCACCGGCGATGGCGCGGGCCAGGAGCGTCTTGCCGGTGCCCGGAGGTCCCACCATCAGCACGCCCTTCGGGATGCGCCCCCCGAGCCGCTGGAACTTCTTCGGGTCTTTGAGAAACTCGATGATCTCCTCGACCTCGTCCTTGGCCTCGTCGACGCCGGCGACGTCTTCGAAGGTGACCTTGTTCGACGACTCGTTGAGCATGCGCGCGCGCGACTTGCCGAAGCTCATCGCCTTGCCGCCCCCTGCCTGCAGCTGGCGCATGAACAGGTAGAACATGCCGAGGAGCAGCACCATCGGCACGATGGTGACCAGCGCGCCCGACCACAGGGGTGAGCTCTCCTCCTTCTCGAAGACGACCGTCACCTTGTTCTCGCGCAGCTTCTCGATGAGCGTGGGATCCACCTCGCGGGGCCCCTCGGCGAGCTTCTTCTCGGTGTTGTTCTTCGCCGGGTTCTTGACGACGAAGATGTAGTCGCCGTCTTTGATCGTGACCTTCTCGACGTGCGGATCCTTGGTGCGATCGGCTTCCACCAGCGCGAGGAAGTCGGTGTAGTTCGCTTTCGCCGCGGGCGGGCGATCCGGGCTCAACAAGGTCCAGATCCCCAAGAAGATCATGATGAGCAGGACCCAGAGCAGGAGTGTCTTGTGGGATTGCTTCACTGAGAGTCTCGTAACGGTAGTGGCGGCTGCGGTCGCCACCCAAGCTGCAAAGGTGGGCTATTGCCCGAGATTTAGCATGCCATCGTGAAAGTCGAACGTCGACTCACAATCTGATCATTGTTCATGCAAAAGACAGGTCAACGGCCCGAATTACCAGGTGCGGACAAAAACATCACGCCGCTCGCAGGGCGCTGGGCACGCGCCGGAGACTCGCAAGAGACTGTAGTCGTTCGGCAAGGTCCGCTGCGAGGTCGCCCTCGAGCGCTCAGCGGTCGCGGTGAGCCCTGCCCATCTGGGCAGGGCTCCGGCCCGAAGGCGGAGCCTCCTCGAACCGCAGGGACAGCTCGCGACCACCATGGATTCGGAGGGTGACGGCCCGGGTCGCTCCGCGCAAGCCATCTCTCAGCACCTCCTCGAGCGCCTGCCGCTGAGCGCGACCGAGGCCGACGAGCGCGTCGTCCGTCGGCGCCAGGATTTCGGCGAGCGAACAGAGGTGGGTCACGATCTGGGGCGACAGCTCTTCGAGCAACGGCAACAGCTCCCGCCTCACCCGCGTGCGCAGAAACCGCCGGTCTTCGTTGGAGGGATCGTGAGCGACGTCGAGGTGGTGGCGGCGGAGGTGGGCGAGCACGTCCGCGCGTCGAGCTTCGAGGAGGGGGCGGCAAAGGCGCACCTCGCCCTCGACCCCGGGGGCGATGGGGGGCAGCACCGCGAGACCCCGTGGCCCCGCGCCTCCGAGCAGCCGCAAGAGCCAGGTCTCGGCGCGATCGTCGGCGGTGTGCCCGAGCGCCACGGCGTCCGCCCCGAGCTCGGCGGCCGCGCGCTGCAGCGCGCGGTGTCGCTCACGGCGTGCGCGCGCCTGGAGGTTGGCGCCGCCCCCGACGTTCGCGCTGAGGGAGTGAAAAGGCACCGCCACCGCCGCCGCGAGCTCGGCCGCGAGCGCGAGCTCTTCCTTCGCCGCGGCTCGGAGACCATGATCGACCCCGGCCGCCGCGAGCTCGTAGCCGTGCTTCGGCCGCAGGCGCGCCAGCGCGTGGAGGAGCGCCATCGAGTCGGGGCCGCCCGACACGGCGCACAAGAGCCGTTGACCGCGGGTGACCATGCGATGTCGGCGGAGCGCGCGCGCGACGAGGGTGAGGACCGTCGGCGGGTGCGAGCGTGGCGCCATCGGCGGCTCAACGGCGCACGAGGCGCACGATCGTCTCGACGTGGCTCGTCTGAGGGAAGAGCTCGACGATCTCGAGCTGCTCCAGCCGATAACCAGGCAGCTTGGTGAGATCGCGAGCGAGGGTGGCGGGGTTGCACGACACGTAGATGATCTGCCGCGGGCGCGCGGCGGCCACGTGCTCACAGGCGCGTGGAGCGCCGGCCCGTGGGGGATCGAGGATCACCGTGGCGAGCGGCCGCTTGAGCGCGTAGTCCTCGGCGTCGGCGGTCATCACTTTGGCCACGAGCCCTCGGAGCGAGAGGTTCTCGCGCAACATCGCCGCCGCCGCGTCGTCGGCTTCGACGGCCACGTAGCGCTCCGCGCTCGGGATGGCGGCGATGGTGAGGGTGCCGCTCCCCGCGAAGAGCTCGATGGTGAGGCCCCCAGCGCGCAGGGCGGCGAGCTCGCCGACGCGCGTCGCGAGGAGCTGGGCTCCCTCGTCGGACGCCTGCGCGAAGCCGCCAGCCGGGATGAACAACGGGCGGCCGTCGAGCCCCGGCACACACGCGCGCGCGTCGCCGAACGAGGCCGGGGTGCGGGCTCCTCCTTCCCAGATCTGCACGCCCCCGAGCTGGCCCGCGGTGACCGCCCGATCGGCGCGCGCGAACACGGCTCGGTCGAGGCGGCCGCTCCAGCGCAGGTCGATCGTCACCTTCTGCGCCGCCCCGAGCGCGATCTGTGCCTCTCCCTCCCCGTGGCTGCCGTTCACGAGCTCGGAGAGCAGCCCGATCGCGGGGCGGAGCTCGGCTCGCAGCACCACGCAGTCGTCGATGGGAGCGAGCTCGTGGCTGCGCGAGCGGCGGTAGCCGGCGTCGGGAGCTCCCCCCTGACAACGGAGGGAGAGGCGCGCGCGCGAACGATAGCCGAGGGCGGGGCTCGGAGTGTGCAGCGCGGGCTCGGGGAGGGGCTCGCCCACGGCCCCTCCGAGCAGCTGAAGGACGGCGGCGCGTCGCACCTCGCGTTGAAGCGCGAGCGAGGCGTGCATCAGGTCACAGCCGCCGCAACGGAGCGCATGGGGACAGGCCGGCTCCACGCGCTCGGGGCTCTTGGCGAGCACCTCGAGGGTCTGCGCTCGCGTCACCTTGCCGCGGTGGACGACGGCGGCGGTCACGCGCTCGCCGGGGAGCGCGCCTCGCACCAGCAGGGTGGCGCCGGCGAGCGTGGCCACCCCCTCGCCGGTGTGGGCAACACGCTCTACGTCGAGCGTGACGATCTCGGTCGTTGTCGCCTTCATTCGAGCTACTTCATGACCACGGTGTGCTGCGTGGGCTGACCGGCGGTGATGCTCACGGCGAGCGTCTTCTGCTTGTCGTTGCCCCGCACGGTCACGCGGTGCACACCGGGTGGCAGGGGGTGGCCGAACAGGGGGGATGGGCCCAGGTTCTGGCCGCCGACGCTGATCGCGTCGCAACCCGGTTTGCAGTTGATGGTGAGCGTCCCCGTCGCCTGTGCCGGCTTCGACGGAGGCGCGGCGTCTAGCCCGCTGCTCTTGCCCGCGCCGGTGCCGACGTCGTCACGCGCGTCGCGAGCGGGCGCTTTTTTTTTTGCTCGGGAGCCTCGTCGACCGCCTCGGCGAGCTCCTCCTCGCTCGCGGGCAAGACCGACTCCTCGAGGGGCGACGCGGTGCTGACGGCGGTGGCCGGCTCGGGCAAGGTGGGCAGTCGCAGCTTGTACACGATGAGCGAAGCGACCCCCATCACGCAGAGGGTGGCGAGCGCGGCGATGGCGATGATCACGCCCGTGCTTCGCGGCCCGCCGATCTCGACGTCGCCCTGCTCCATGAGCCACTGGGCCACGGCTGCCGGGCGCGGGAGGCTCATCTTGGTCTCGATGGCTGCCTGGTTGGCCGAGAGCGCCTGGTGGTAGTGGCCGCCGGGGGGGCCGCCGGGCAGCTGTTGGTACTCCACCGCGTTGTCGTAGCCACCCCCTTGGCCCTGCGCGTGATGCGGTGCGTGGGCGTGATGGGGGGGCTGGGCGTGCTGCGGGGGGCGGGGCTCGTGTCGGTCGAGCTCCTCCACGTTGTGTTGGATGCCCATCGCCGCGTCGCTGTCGGGGAGCGCGATCGTGGAGTCGAAGCCGCCACCCATGGCTCCACCCGAGCCCTCCGCCATCAGCTGGGTGGAGTGTCCGTTCCACGCGCCCGCGCCGGCCGCTGGCCGCGGCCCACGCGACAGCGGCTCCCCGCCTCGTGGTTGCGCCACGACGGTGGGAATGTCCTCGTCCTCGTCCATCAGCGACGTCGCCGCGAGGTCGTGGCCGTGCGGGTGGATGGGCGCCGACGTCACGACTGCAGCGGCAGCCGCGTCCTGGCCGTAGGAGCGCATCTGCTGCGGGGGCAGCGGGGCCGCGGGTTGCTGGTGAGGGGGATCGGGCGGACGCGGCGGCCCCGGCATCGGAGGCTGCTGAGGGGAGGGCGGCTGGTGGAACTGCTGCCGCGGTGGTTGCTGGTGCTGCGGCGGTTGCTGCTGCTGCTGCTGCTGGTGCTGCTGGTGCTGCTGGTGCTGCTGGTGCTGCTGGTGCTGCTGGTACTGCTGCTGTTGCTGGTACGAGGGGGCGTGTTGCCCTTGGGCGTGGTGTCCTTGGGCGTCCGACGGTCCCGAAGCCTGCGACGCTCCGCTCCGTCCCGCGCCGTTGCTCTCGTCGCCGAGGAGGCTCGGTGCCGACTGTTCGGCCACCTGCTGTTGCTGCATCAGCTGATCGACGTCGACCGCCGACGTCACCTCCGCCGCCCACTCGAGGTACCGCTCGCGCTTGCGCACCCGGTCCTCGAACATGCCCTTCGCGAAGTCGCCGACGTCTTCGGGGCCCACGAACGTGCCCTGCTTCATCAGGAAGCGCTGGAGCGCACGGGAGAACTCGCGCGCGGTCTGGTACCGGTCCTCCTTGCGCTGAGCGAGCGCCTTCATCACCACTTCTTCGAGATCCCTCGGGTAGTCGTGGACGATCGTGGAGGGCAGGGGCACCACGCACGCCTGCACCTTCTCGAGGGTGTCGAGATCGGTGTCCATGCGGAACAGTCGCCGGCCGGTGGTGAGCTCCCAGAGCACGACGCCGAGCGCGAAGATGTCGGTGCGGCGATCGACTTCCTGTCCGCGCACCTGCTCCGGCGACATGTAGGCGAGCTTGCCCTTCAGGGTGCCGGCGCGGGTGGACGCGAGCCGATCGACCACCTTCGCGATGCCAAAGTCGACGACCTTCGTGTAGCCGTCGTAGGTGACGAACAGGTTGTGGGGCGTGACGTCGCGGTGGACCAGGTTGAGGAGCTGGCCGTTGCGTCCGCGCAGCTCGTGGGCTCCGTGCAAGCCCTCGGCCGCGTCTGCGCACACGCGGGCAGCGATGTGGCAGGGGATGGTGCCTCCCTGCTCGTCCACGCGCCGCATGATCTCGCGGAGCGGCTCGCCGTGGAGATACTCCATGGCGATCCAGTAGGTGTTGTCGTCCTTGCCGAGGTCGAACACCTGGGCCACGTTGGCGTGGTTGATGCCGGCGGCGATGCGAGCCTCGTCGAGGAACATGTCGACGAACTGATCGTCCTCGACGAGGTGGGGGTGGATACGTTTGATCGCCACCCACTTCTGGAACCCGCCGGGCCCGTCCACACGCGCGAGGTGCACGCTCGCCATGCCACCGATGCCGATCTCGTCGACGACACGGTAGCGCCCGAGGAAAAAGGTCTGCGGCAGATCGCGCCCGTCCGAGCCGGGGTGGCTGGGCGAAGCGCCGGGGACGCCGGGGCCGCTCGGTTGAGCGGGCGGCGCCGAGGTTGCCGGCTCGGGGTGCGTCATGCCGCTCGGGCGCGGCGGAGGGTGACGGCGTGGTGGCGGGGGTCGGCCCATGAAATCAGACGTGCTCGCCGGCAGCGAAGCGCTGCACGACTTTATCGTATGTCGCGGAAAGCGCGACAGCCTTTCATCCTAGGGTCGATTGCGCCCCCTCGGGTAGCCCTTTCGCCACGGAGAGAGGGGCGGTCGGGAGCCGTCTGCCAGGGAGCCCCGCGGGTGCTCGACGCGCCCGCGCGCCCCACCGTGGCCTCGCGACGAGCCGGAACGACCCAGCCGCTCGTCGCCGGGCGCCGTCATCCGCTATGCTGCTCCCGTGAGCGCCAAAGAGCGAGTGCTGGTGGCGATGTCGGGCGGAGTCGACTCCGCGGTCGCAGCGGCGCGCCTCGTGGAGGCCGGGCTCGACGTGGTCGGCGTCACCCTCCATCTTTGGGACTACCCCGACGACGCGCCCGACAAATCGCGCTGTTGTGCCCCCGAGGACATCCACGACGCTCGCCGGGTGGCGGACCACCTCGGCATTCCCCACTACAGCTTCGACCGGCGGGCGTTGTTTGCAAAGACCGTCGTCGAGCCCTTCGTCGAGGCCTATCTCGAAGGCCAGACCCCGAGCCCGTGCGTCGCCTGCAACCGTTCGGTGAAGATGCGCGAGCTCTTGGCCCTCGCCGACGACCTCGGTGCGGGGAGCGTGGCGACCGGTCACTACGCCAGGGTCGGTCGGGACGCGGCGGGGAAGGCCCGCCTGTTTCGCGGCCGAGACCAGCACAAAGATCAGAGCTATTTCCTTCACATGCTGCGGAGCGACGAGCTCGAACGGGTTACCCTCCCCCTCGCCGACGCCACCAAGGAGGAGGTGCGGAGCGAGGCCCAGGCGCGCGGGCTCCCCGGGGCCGACAAAGGCGAGAGCCAGGAGCTGTGCTTCGTGATGAGCACGGGCTACGCCGACTTCGTGGAGCAGCGGGCCGACGGTCGGGTGCGCCCCGGGCCCATCCTCGACGCCGAGGGGCGTGAGCTCGCTCGTCACGAAGGGATCCACCGCTTCACGGTGGGGCAGCGCCGCGGGCTGGGGGTGGCCCTCGGCACCCCAGCCTTCGTCACCGACATCGAGCCAGGGGGCGCGGTGCGCGTCGGCGGCGAGCACGAGCTCTTTGCCGACGAGGCACGGCTCACCGCCGGCGACTGGAGCGACGACGTGGTGTTCCCGCTCCGCGCCGAGGTGAAGGTGCGCAGCCACCACGTCCCGGTCTCGGCCACCATCGAGCGTTGTGACGAGGGCGCGGCGCTGGTCGCTCGCTTCGAGACCGCGGTGCGCGCCATCTCGCCGGGGCAGGTGGCCGTGGCCTACCGCGGGGAGCGCGTGCTCGGCGGAGCCACCATCCTCGAGGCGCGTCGGGGGGCCTCCGCATGACGCCGTCTCGCGCCGCGGGGGGCCTTCTCCTGTCGTTCGCCGTCTCGGCCTGCACGCTCGTCGGCCAGGGAGAAGGGGAGGTGAAGAGCGACGCGCTCACCATCCCCGACTGCTGGAATGGAGCGTTCGACCTGCGCCCCGACTTCTTCACGTCGGTGCCGTTCCGCGAGACCCAGCAGCTGCGCGTGCAGCGCGGGAGCGACATCCTCGAGGTGTCCGACGGTCTCGCCATCCTGGTGAACGATACCTCCAAGATTCGCGACACCCTCCTCGGCCAGGACATCGAAGTGGGCTTGCCCCCCCAGCTGCTCACCGAGATCGCGCCCGGGGTCGCGCTGGGGCCGGCACCGGAAGTGAGCATGGCGCTCTATCTACAGTTTTCGTGCCATAATCAAAATGTGACCCTCTACGCGATGGGGGGCACGATTCGCTTCGAGAGCCTGTTCAGCGGCGACCCCAACGAGACCTCCGGCGAAGAGAAGTTCACCGACGCCACCTTCGAGGTGATGATGGCCGATCCGCGCAACGCCGAGCCGGGGACGCTCGTCATTCCCGACGATCGGCAGTCGCCGCTCTCTGGTTGGTTCCGTTTTCACTTTCAGCGCGGCCAGCCTGGCCAGCCCTTCCCGTGACCCTCCGCGCGTCACGAGGGGCCGTGAAGAGCAAGAGCCTGGTCTTGGACGCCCCCGCCGGCCCTCTCCGGCGAGGGCCGCCCGGTGAAGGCGCTTGCCACGCGCCATACGCACCCCCATAAGTACCCCACCGCGATGGACCCGGCCGTGCGCTTCAGAGTGGCTTCGATGGCCGGCCCCATCGCCGGCGGCTACGCGCTCTTGGCGAGCCTCGCGATCGCGCTCACGCTGACCTTGCGCGACGGTTTGCCGTGGGTGTACGCCGCGCCCTGGCTCTCGCTCACCACGCTCGAGTCCGTCGCCGCGAGCGCGGTGCTCGGCCTCCTCCTGGCGGTGCTCGTCGTCGGGGGAACCCGCGTCACGGTCCGCCGCTATGGCTGGGCCCAGCGGCTCCACGTCGATCTGCGCCCGATGGCCCACGGCATGAGCTCTTGGAACATCGTCGTCATCGCCACGTTCAGCAGCTTGGGCGAGGAGTTCTTGTTCCGGGGCCTGGTGCAACCGTGGGTGGGGGTGCTCCCTGCCGCCGTGTTGTTCGGCATCTGTCATCAGGTGCCGGGGCCGGCGCGGTGGGTGTGGGTGTGTTGGGCCACCGCGGTGGGCCTCGCCTTCGGGGCCATCTTCGCGGCGACGGGGAGCCTCGTGGGGCCGCTCCTCGCCCACGCCGTGATCAACGCCATCAACCTCACGTTTCTGCGCGACTTCGATCCGCTCGCGACGGACGGCTGACCCCTCGGAGCGGCCACGAGCCCACACCTCCCAGGGCCACAGAACGCTCCGCGTCGCTTGGTGCCGCGTCGTGATGGTTGTACGTGGCCAGGGTGAGTGTAGGTCCGTTCGGTCAGGGTCCTGGTGAGATGCTCGCCGGCGCCACCGTGTGCCCTCACTGCAACGGGGTGGCGAACGTGGTGCCTCACCCGCGGCTCAAGCAGGTGTGCGGGCTCTGCGGCGCCCCCCGCGTCGAACCGGTGGGCCAGCCGGCCCTGAGCGGGAACGAGCGCGAGCCGCTCGCCCGCGCGCGAACCGCGGAGCGTCAGCGCATCCAATGGAAGATTGGTGGCTGGTTCGGGGGGATCACGAGCGGCTTCATCCTGCTCTTGTGGCTTTTGTGGGCGCTGATTTTCGGGGTGGGCGTCGCCTGGGCGGCGACGGGCCTCGCGCTCGCCGCTCCGTTCCTCGCCGTCGCGATCGCGGGGATCGCTCGGAGCAAGGCGAAGGACGGGGAGGTGGAGCGCGCGCTCGGCGAGGCCTACCGAAGCGCGGCCCGCGACCTGATCCTCGCCCAACCCAACGGGATCACCACCCGTGAGCTCGCGGCCATGTTGCCCCTGAGCGAGGACGAGGTGGAGCAGCTCGCTGCCGAGCTCTCCGTGGAGAGCCTCGTGAGCTCGCGCGTCACCGAGGATGGGCAGCTCCTCTTGCAGGCGGCGTCGGGCGCGAGCCCCGCCCCCGGGCCTCGCATCGACGTGGGGGCGGTGGATCCTCACGCGGATCCGCTCGAGGAGCGCTTCGCGGAGCTCGAGGCCCAGCAGGCCGAAGAGGACGCCCAGACCAAGAAGCGGCTCGAGCGCTGACGCCCCCCCGAGGCCATTGCGGTCAGGGCTTCAGTTGGCGGTGGCGCGGGCCTTGGCCTTCTTGCCCTTGCCCTTGACCCCGGCGGCGGTGCCGTTGGCCGCACCCGCTCCGTTGGTCGCCTTCGCCACCGGGCCGAGCGCCGCCTGGATCTGCTCGGCGCGATCGGTCTTCTCCCACGAGAACCCCTTGCGCCCGAAATGCCCGTAGGCGGCGGTCTTGCGGTAGATCGGATTCAGCAGCTCGAGTTGATCGATGATCGCCTTCGGGCGCATGTCGAAGAGCTCGAGGATCGCGCGCTCGAGCTTGGTCTCGTTGACTTTGCCGGTGCCAAAGGTGTTCACGTGCACACCGACCGGCTTGGCGACGCCGATGGCGTAGGCCACCTGCACCTCGCACCGATCCGCCACGCCCGAGGCGACCACGTTCTTGGCCACGTAGCGGGCGTAGTAGCTCGCCGAGCGGTCCACCTTCGAGGGGTCCTTGCCGCTGAAGGCGCCGCCACCGTGGCGTCCCATGCCGCCGTAGGTGTCGACGATGATCTTGCGCCCGGTGAGGCCGGCGTCCCCCTGGGGTCCGCCGATGACGAAGCGGCCGGTGGGGTTGACGTACACCTTGGTCTTCTTGTCGACCCAGCGCTTCGGGATCACCTTGTCGTACGCCAACGTGCGCAGCGCCTCGGTGATCTCTTTGTGCGACACGTTCTCGGCGTGCTGCGTCGACATCACCACCGTGGCCACCCGCACGGGCTTCTCGTTCTCGTACTCGAAGGTGATCTGCGTCTTGCCGTCAGGGCGCATCCAAGGGAGCTCGCCCGACTTGCGCAGCTTGGACATCTGATGCGCGAGCTTGTGCGCGTAAAAGATCGGCGCCGGCATGAGCTCGCGCGTCTCGTTGGTGGCGTAGCCGAACATGAGGCCCTGATCCCCCGCCCCCTGCTCCTTGAACATGCCCTGCCCCTCGGTCACCCCTTGCGAGATGTCGGGCGACTGCTTCTCGATCGCGCTCAGCACCGCGCACGTCTCCCAGTCGAAGCCCATGCTCGAGTCGCTGTAGCCGATCTCCTTGATCGTCTGTCGCACCACCTCCGGCACGTCGACCCACGCGCGCGTCGTCACCTCGCCGCCCACGATGGCCATGCCCGTCTTCACGAAGGTCTCGACGGCCACGCGCGACTTGTTGTCTTGCTTGAGCATCGCGTCGAGGATCGCGTCCGAAATCTGGTCGCAAATTTTGTCGGGATGGCCTTCGGTGACGGACTCGGACGTGAACTGGTATCGGCGCATGACTCTCCTGTTGGTCGCGTGATGTGCGGTGCGTGGCGCTGTCGTTGCGGCGCGCGGTTGCCTGATCGCGGGTCGCGTGCGGGTGCCCCTCGGCGCCCGAGCGTCCGTGCCGCGCTGCGGTTGGGGCGGTGTTAGCCGTTCACAGATCCATGGTCAAGGAGCGACAAAAGCAAAAGGGCCGACGCGCGCGCGCCGGCCCTCGGGAGCCATGCGGGATGGGTCGACCTACTTGCCGGCCGCCGCTTCCATCTGCTCCACGAGCTCTTTGCTGTACACCTGCTTCGCGAGCTCCTTGCGGATGGCGTGGAACTTGTTCTTCCAGCGGTGCTTCTCGGCAGCGCTGAGCTTCACCACTTCCATCTTCTTGCGGGCGCTCTCGTACGCCTTCTCGTCTTGCTGGCGGATCTTCTTGGTGAGCATCTTGCCCGCCTTCTTGCCCGACTCTTCAAGCATGTCGCGCAGATCCGCCGGCAGCCCATCGAGGCTCGACTTGCTGAACACGAGGCCGCCGATCGCGGCCGCGGCGATGTTCTCTCCGAGGCGATCGAAGTGAGGACACCACTGCAGCTGAGCACAGGGCAGCGAGGGCACGGTGGCCACGTTCACCGCTCCGCTGCTGAGCGCGGGGAGCAGCTCCGGCACCGACTTCTTCACCGGCGTGTAGCCGAGCTCGGTGGACACCACGGTGAGCGTCGGGTCGTCGACCCAGCCGTAGACCTTGGCTCCGTTGCCCGAGCCGAGGTCGCTGGGGCTCTTCACGACGATGCCCTTCGAGAACGTGCGGGCGAGGCCCACGTCGCCGTCGCCGGCCACGATGAAGCCCTCCGTCTTGGCCTTCTCGATGAGCGCGCCGCGAACCGCATCGCGCACACCGTCGATGCACTTCCAGGCCTTGTCGCCGTCGTCGCCGCCACAGAGGCCAGGCATCTGCACCGCGAGGAAGTCTTTGTGGATCTTCGAGAGACCGACCGATGTGACGGCGCCGCCGTCGAGCTGTCCGCTCTTCATCTTGTCGATCATCGCGCCCTCGTCTCCTTGGGCGCCGTTGAAGTACCACTTGAGCTCGAGCTTGCCGTCGCTCTTCTTGGAGACGGCCTTCGACCACGCCTTGAAAACGCCACCCCACGCGCTCTTCTCCGGAGCGAGTGTGCCGATCTTGATCGTTTTGTTCTCGGCAGATGCGGTGGTCGTGATCCCGAGCACGAACAACACCGCCCCTAGGGTTGCGAGATACTTTCGCAACGACATGATGAAAACCTCCAGCTTCGTTTCCTGTGGGTCCCTGAGCGAACCGATTTCGAGTGAACAGCCTTCGTGAAGGTCACTTCAAGTTGGCTTTTCGTGCGCCGCGCGCAACCCGAGAGGCTGCCCCGCGCCCAGCACTGTGTCGCCCGTCCGAGTCGGAAGGAGCGCCGCAGATGCGTACCTTGTACCACATCACCACTGACGTGACCATCGCCTTTTCCCAGACGAGCGCCCCGAGGCTTTCATTCAACCGCCGCGTCACCCGCCCGGCCGAGCCGAACCAGCCGGCGCCGGGGTCGCCTTCTTCTCGAGCGGCGCGCGCGTCACCTCCAGGTGGAGCACGCGGTCGCCGCGCAGCACCGTGAGCATCACCTTCGAGCCCACCGGACCTCGCAACACTTCACGGATCCGCTCAGGGGCCATGCGATCCGCGAGCAAGCCGTCGATCATCTTGATGCGATCGCCGGCCCGCAGGCCGGCGTGGTCCCCGGTGAGGCCGGCGGGCACCTCTCGCACCTGGAGCGCGCCGGTGGTGTTGTGGCGGCCGAGCACCACACCGATCGATCCGGAGGCGGGGGGAGGGCTCGAGCACCCTGTGGCGAGCACGAAAATGACGGTCCGCAGCAGGGCGCACCGCGACGACGTGGGCGCGGCCTCGCGCTGCCCGAGCGCGGAGGTGAGCGCCGACCTGAGCGCGAAGCGCACCGCTCGGCTACGCCCCAAAGTGCGAACACGTTTACGCACTCGATCCCACCTGTCGGTTGCTGCGAAGCACCGCCGTTGATGGTAAATGAAGAGCGCCAGCCTGCGGGACGGTTGAAACCTCGTTCGAGGGGTTTCCGCGGCGCCACGGGCTCCCGAGAGGGCATCGTTCTTGCTCTCTCGCTGTGCGCCGAGTTGCCCACGACGGGCAGATCAGGGCAGCCTTGGGCGAGCGTGAAGCAGCCCTCTGCGAGCGAACACGATGAGCACTGCCACCACCTCGACGAAGTCTGGTCACGCTGTGGCTGACGAAGATCTCCCCTGGAAGCTCCGGGTGGAAGAGCCGACGAACCGGTTCGTTTACTATCCGCTCGCTCGGCAGTTGGTGAAGGTGCTGGTGAAGACCCCCATCACCGCCAACCAGGTCACGCTGATCCAGCCGGTGATCGCGGCCGTCGCCGGCTACCTCATCACCTTCGAGGACTGGCGTTATCTGGTGCTCGGCGCCCTCACCTTCGAGCTGCGCTCGATGCTCGACTGCGTGGACGGCACCCTCGCCCGCGCCAAGAAGTCGGCGAGCCCCAACGGACACGCGCTCGACGCGATCTGCGACTGGCTCGGCGTGGTGTTCCTCTACCTCGGCGTGTACTTCCACTTCCGGCTGCACCCGCCGCCGCCGGGAGACTGGGCGGCCTACGTGCCGATGGGGGCGGTGATCGGCATGTCGCTGTTCCAGGGGGCGATGCGCTCCTTCGCGGCCGACTACTACATGAGGAAGTTCGGCTCGATCCTCACCACTGGGCGCGACGAGACGGTGGAAGATCTGCGCGAGAAACAGCTCGCCCTTCGCCCCGACTCCCCGTTCATGGCGAAGGTGGAAGCCTGGATCGGGCGGTGTCAGCACCTGTCGTTCCAACACGAGCTCTTCGATCCCCACAACACGCAGTCGTTGAGCGCCGATCAGGCCGATGCGGTCGTCGAGCACCGTCACAGCCCGGCCATGCGCGCGATCGCGTTCCTCTGGAGCGTGTCGAACGGCGACTTCTTCATCCGCCTCACGGTGGTGAGCGTGCTCCTCGGCCATGCGTGGATGTGGCAGCTCCAGCTGTTCTGGGCCTCGTTCGGGTTCTTCTGGATCGTGGCGGTGATGTGGCTCAACGGCTGGTTCATCAAGCGCCGCGCCAACATGACGCTGGTCCGCGCCTGAGCGCGCCGGCGGAGGGGCGCCCTCACTGGCGGGAGGGGTGATCCACGGTGCGAGCGAGCTCCGTCGCGGTCTCGACGTCCTCGGGGAAATCGATCTCCGTCCAAGGAAACTCGTCCACGCGCTCGAAGCCAAACTCGGTGTCGGCGAGGGCTTTGTCGAGCGCGTCTTCGTGTTCCTGATCGAGCCGACCCGCCGCGATCTCCGCGTCGAGCACTGCGCGGAGGCGCTTGCCGCCGGCCGGCCCCACCTTGAAGAAACCCACCGACTCCCCCACCAGATCCCACTCGGTGCCCACGCTGCGTGCGATGCGCATGACGCGCTCCCCCCGCACCGCCAGCATCATCTCTTCGCCTTGCTCGCTCGAGCGACCGTCGAGCAACACGCAGTTCTCCTTGGGTGACGACACCAGGCGCTTGAGGAGCTTGCCGGGATAGAAGACGTCGGCGTCCATCCAGACGCCGCCGTCCTCGAGGTGGTGGGCCGCCTTCTGGAGCGACACGATGCTGCCATGCTCGAACAGCTCGTTGAACACCACCTCGACCGGGAACGGCAGCGGCTGGCCGAGGGCTCGCCGCGCGTCTTGCACGATGCGCAGCGCCGTCCGCAGGTGCTCGTGGAGGTGGCCGACCACCACCGTGAGGTGGGTGATCCCGGCCGCGCCGAGGTGATCGAGGTGGCGCTCGAGGAGGGAGCGACCGGCGACGCTGATCATGCACTTGGGCTCGTCGACGCCGAGGCGTCGGCCGCGTCCCGCCGCGAGGAGGATCGCCTTCATCGCACGCCTCCGTGAGCCACCGCACCGCCCGAAAGAACGACGATCGACATCGCGGGGGCGTGTATCACAAGCCGCACGCGCCGTCAGGTGGAGCGGCTCGGGTCTGCCTCCCGAGCGCGCCGCACGTGCACCACCCCGTTCCCCGCTCCGAGCCGCACCTGACAGGCCAGCCGCTGCGTGTGGCTCGCCGCGAGGCGGCTCAAGAGGCGCTGCTCGTGGAGGGCCGGCGCTGCGAGATGCTCGGCCCCCTGCACCACATCCACGAGGCACGTCGCGCAGCTTGCATCGCGACAGGAAAAGGGTATCGATGCAGAAGCCGCGTCGCAGAGATCCAGGAGCCGATCTCCCTCTTCACACGGGACCGACAACCCGTCATCGTCGAACACCACTCGCAAGAACAACGCCGCCAACAGGTTTGGATTCTATCCGGTGGCCGACTCGAAGCCACCTCGTTATACCCTTCCTTCCATGGCCACCGAACCCCAAGTGCTCATCATCGGCGGCGGGCCCGCGGGCTCGGCGCTGGCCGGGCTCTTGGCGCGCCGCGGGCGGCGGTCGCTCATCATCGAGCGTGAGCGATTCCCAAGGTTTCACATCGGCGAGTCGCTGTTGCCGCAGTCGATGGGGGTGTTCGAGGAGCTCGGGGTGCTCGACCGGCTCGAGACCCACTTCCTCCGCAAGTACGGGGCCCGCTTCGTCGACTCCAAGACGAGCGAGATGGTGCGCTACGTCTTCGCCGAGGCCCTCGATGCGCGCTACCCGTACGCCTACGAGGTGAAGCGCGACATCTTCGACGAGATCCTCCTCGAGCGGGCCGTCGAGCTCGGAGCCGAGGTGTTGCAGCCGTGCAAGGTAGAGGAGGTGCTCTTCGACGGCGACCGCGCGGTCGGGGTGCGGGTCAACGACGAGGCGGGCACCCGGGAGCTCCGTGCCCCGCTGGTGGTGGACGCGACGGGGCGGGGCTCGATGTTGGCCAGCCGCTTCAAGAGCAAGGGGCGCCTCTTGGGCCTCGACACCGCCGCGTTCTTCTCGCACTACCAACACGCAGGCCGCTACGACGGGGACGGGGAGGGCGACATCACGGTGGTGATGTTCGAGCACGGCTGGCTGTGGTTCATCCCCTTCAAGGGCGACGTGACGAGCGTGGGCGCGGTGGTGCGACGCGCCTTCCTCGCGTCGCGACAGGGGCGCTCGCCCGAGGCGCTCTTCGACGAGCTCATCGAGAGCATCCCGTGGGCTCGCGAACGGCTCGAGGGGGCCGCGCGCATGATGCCGATCCAGTCCGCCGCAGACTTCTCCTACTCGGTGTCGCGGATGGCTGGCGACGGGTGGCTGTGTGTGGGCGACGCGACGGGATTCATCGATCCGCTGTTCTCGAGCGGCGTGCACCTCGCGCTGATCGGAGCCCGGCTGGCCGCAGAAGCCATCGACGGGGCCATCGCGGCCGACGACTACGCGCCGGAGCGCTTCGCGAGCGTGGAGCGCGGGCTCCGCAGCGCGAGCGCGATGTTCCTCGGCATCGTGCAAGGCAACTACGGCGGCAACCTCCGTGAGTACTTGTTCGCCAAACACCAGCGCACGCTCCTCCGCCGCCTCATCACCACGATCCTGAGCGGCGACGTGTTGCACGACCCGGTGCCCACCTGGGCGCGCTTCATGCAAAGCCACTTCCCGGCCCAGTACGAGACGATCTGAGCTGCTCCAAGCCGCGCGCCGCCGCGAACGAGCCGGCGCGCCGCCGCGATCGAGCCGCAGGGGGGACCGTAGAGGCGTGTCGACTGGCCGGCTGGCCGACGAGCGCGAATTTTCCTTTGTGATTACTTCGTCAAAATGCTGCTCTTGCGCGTTCTTTGACATGCTGCGTGGGGCTTTGGTCGGCCATATGGACAAGCCAGATACCAGCGAAATGCCCCCAACCGGTCCCCCGTCGCCGTGGAAGAGGATCGCGGGTCGCTGTGATTTTAGCTAATTGGAGCTATCTCGGGCTCTGTCCCACATTGGCACCGCGCTTGCTCTAAGGACCATCACCCTCGCGACGAACCGGCCAATGGGCCGATTCCTCCAGGGAGCTCCTCCCATGCGACTCTTCTCAACCAGAACCACGCTCACCGCTCTGCTCGGCGCAGCCGTGGCCGCGTGCACCATCAACTCGAAGTCCCAGTTCGAAGGTGAGGGAGACAGTGGCTCGGGTGCGGCGAGCGCGGGCGGGGGCGACGCGGCCGGAGGCTTCGACGGCGGTCCGTCGAGCAGCGCAGGCCCCGGTGACTGCAGCGCGCCCCAGCCCTCCGAGGACTACGACGGCGATGGTTTCACGGGCGAGCAGGGCGACTGCAACGACTGCGATCCGAACATCAACCCGCACGCGATCGAGGTGGCGACGCCAGCCGACGATCAAGACGCGACGCCGTTCGACGAGAACTGCGACGGGCAGATCGACGAGATCGCCGCCAGCTGTGACAGCGGCTTCGCCGTGAACGACTTCGATCCGATGCACGCGGCGGCTGCGATCGGCCTCTGCGATCTCGCCTCCGACAAGGGGCAGGGGATCGTGAGCGCGAAGTGGGTGCGGGCCAACGGCACCCAGCTGACGGCGCCGACCCCCCATGTGGGCGTGCTCGGCGTGTTCGGCGACAACGTGACGGCGCGCGCCGGCGAGCGCATGCTCGCCCTCTCGTCCGGCTTCGCGCGTCTGCCGGGCCAGCCCGACGAGTGCGGGAGTGTGTCGTGCGGGTCGATCGGTGTGGGGGTGGCTCCCGCCGGGTTTCCGCAGGACGTGCCCGGCTGCTCGGGCGACAGCGAGATCAACGACGACGTGGGTCTCGAGCTCGCGCTCAAGGCGCCCACCAACGCGACCGGCTTCCAGTACGAGTTCACGTTCTACTCCCACGAGTATCCCGAGTTCGTGTGCACGCTCTGGAACGACCAGTACGTCGCCATCATGAACCCTCCCCCAGCCGGGTCGATCAACGGGAACATCTCCTTCGACGCGGCCAACAACCCCGTGAGCGTGAACATCGCCCTGTTCGATGTGTGCGAGGGCTGCAACGCGGGCACCGCCGAGCTGCTCGGCACCGGCTTCGACACCTGGGGAGGCGGCGTGGACGACTCCGGCGCGACGGGCTGGCTGGTGACCACCGCGCCGGTGGAGCCAGGCTCCGACTTCACGGTTCGGTTCGCCATCTGGGACACCGGAGACACCCTCTACGACTCGACCGTGCTCATCGACAACTTCACCTGGATCGCCGACGGCGGCTCCGTCGACGTGGGGACGACTCCGATCCCGAAGTGACGTCGGCTCCCGACTTCATCACACAGACCACAGACCATCGAGACGCTCACCGCTGCGGGGTTTATCCCCGCCCTCTCCCAAAAAATAAATCTGGTGCCCCGTTTCTATCTCGGGCGGGGATAAACCCGGCAGCGGTGAGTGAGCGCCTCCCTTGTTCTCGATCTAGCAACACAATTTTCGGCAACAATTCCTCGTCGGTCGCCCTCCGGGCTCCCTCCTACGAGTTGTTCTCACCTCCTCTCGGCGCGTCGCGCCTCGACTCGTCGTTCGAATTCACGAAGAGAAGAGCGGTCGCGGGGTTTATCCCCGCCTACTCTCAAAAAATAAATCTGGTGCCCCGTTTCTATCTCGGGCGGGGATAAACCCGGCGACTGCTCTCTCTTCCACTGCGCTCGACAACCCAGCGATCGCCCCCCAACGCAACAACCCAACGATCACCGCAGACCGACCAACTGCGGGGTTTATCGCCGTCCACCCCTTCTCAAAATCTGGTGCCCCGTTTCATCCGGACGGCGATAAGCCCGGCAGCTGGTCCGCTTGCGCGAACAAGAACGAGCAAGTCGAAACCGACGAACGAAATCGACGAACGAGCGCGCTCTCTCGGGGTTTATCGCCGCCCCCCAACAATCAATCTGGTGCCCCGTTTCATGAAAGGGCGGCGATAAACCCGGAGAGAGCGCTTCGTCTTTCTGTCCTCGTTCGTGCGCGATTCGTGCGCGATGCGCCGTTCGTGGCCGCGCCCGGCTCGGGGCGCCCGGCTCGGGGCGCCCAGCTCGCGCACTCCAGCTCGCGACGTTCAGCTCGCGACGCGGCGGCGTCGGCGGGTCCAGGGGATCATGCCGATGAGCACCGCGCGGGCGAGACGTCGGTGGTTCACCTTCCCCTTCGCGAGCACCCACACGCGCACGCCACGCGTCGCCGCGCGGTGCAGGATCCACCACACGGTGAGGCCCCCCACGACCGACGCGACGAACACCACGAGGTTCCAAGGGGCCGCGTAGGCGACCGACTCGCGCACGCCGAACAACCCCACGAGGGCGCCGGCGAAGATGGCGAGGAAGCGCATGATCATGCCGCGCCGCGCGCCGTAGTCGACGCGCTGGTTCTTCCACACCGACGACGGGAGCGCCTGAGCCTTGGGATCCGACGTGTGGACCAAGACCCCATCGCACTCGGAGCAGCGGAAGCCGCCCGCGTTCACGTAGTGGCAGTCGAGGCAGATCTTGACCACGGCACGCGTCCCGTACCATGGGTACGGGGTGACGTCAGTCAAAGAGCTGCTGGCGGTGCTCGCCGAGGTGGACGTCGACGTGGACGCGCGTCACGACGCGGCCCACGAGCTCGCGCGTCTCGGGGACCCGAGGCTCGACGGGGCGCTGGTGTGGATCCCCGAGGGAGTGCTCCAGCACCGTGCGTCGCACGACGCGGCGCCCGAGCCCACGCCGATGTCGGGCTTCGCGCTCCAGCGTCACCTGGTGAGCGTCGCCGAGTTCGCCGAGTTCGTGGAGGAGGGCGGCTACGACGACCCTGCGCTGTGGACCGCAGACGGGTGGCGGTGGCGGCTGGACGACGACATCGTGGCGCCGCGTTTCTGGGATGAGGAGGAGTGGCAACCCTACCTCGTGCCCAACCAGCCGGTGGTGGGCGTGAGCTGGTTCGAAGCCGACGCTTACGCCTCGTTCCGGGGGCGTCGCCTCCCGTCCGAGCTCGAGCTCGAGCGCGGCGCCCGGGGGGACGACGCCCGCCGCTATCCGTGGGGCGACACGTGGGACGAGCGGCTGTGCGCCCACCGAACGAGCGGGCGACGCACCACGAAGCCGATCGGGTTGTTCCCGCCGGGTCCGTGGGGGCTCCACGATCTGGTGGGGAGCGTTTGGCAGTGGACGCGCGAGGAGCGCGGCGAGGTGGGCCCCTACGGCGCACCCCGCGTGGTGTGCGGCGGTGCCTGGAACAACCTGCCGTGGAGTATCGGCTGCGCCAGCCGGAACGCGTTCCCCCCCACCGCTCGCTTCTCCAACCTCGGTTTTCGTTGCGCCTCCGATTCGTAGAGGCTTTTCGGGGTGTTGGCTCGTGGGTTGGGAGGCCACGAGCCCGCGCCGCCGCGGGACGACGTTGACAGCATGGCCCAGGTTGAATAGGTTACGTAACGTCAGTCTAACGCATGCGTAAGGGTTCGGGTTGGATTGACAGAACCGGCGGGGTGCACTAGAGACCCCATCCCTTACGCTAACGTCAGTGTTGGCAACCCCATGAGCCACGTTCATCGCCTCCCCATCCTCGACGCCGATCGGTCTCCCGACCGAGTGGCGGCGGCGCAGGCCGAGGCGGCGGGGCTCGACGAGGAGCAGCTGCTTCAGGTGGGCGATCTCGCACGGCTCTGCCACAAGACCGTGCGCGCGATCCACCACTACGAGAACCTCGGGCTGCTGCAGCCCCACAAGCGCTCCAAGGGGCGCTACCGGCTGTACGCTCCCGACGCGATCGCGCGGGTGAACTGGATCGGCAAGCTCCACGACATGGGGATGACCCTCGCGGAGATCCAGCAGATCTTGTCGACCTGGGAGCAGGCGCCGTCGGCCCCCGAGGCGATGGCCAAGATGCGAGGCGTCTACCAGCAGAAGCTCGAGGGGGTGCGCGAGCAGATCGGCCGGCTCATCGCGCTCGAGCGCGAGCTCCAAGCGAGCCTCACCTATCTCGACACCTGCGACACCTGCGACCCGACCGAGCTGGTCGCTGCCTGCAGCGCGTGCACGGTGCACACCTGTCACGAGCCCGAGCCCGAGCTCGTGGCTGGTCTCTACGCCGGCGCGCCGGCGGACGCGAGCTCAGCCGCGTTCGAATGACCCACTCATCCGAGGACTGCCCCATGGCCCCCAAGCTCCCCATCTACATGGACTATCACGCGACGACGCCCGTGGACCCCCGCGTCCTCGAGGCGATGTTGCCCTACTTCACCAGCACCTTCGGCAACGCGGCGAGCCGCAGCCACACGTTCGGCTGGGAAGCCGAGGAGGCGGTGAACGCAGCGCGCCGGCACATCGCCGAGCTCATCGGTGCCGACAAGCCGAAAGAGATCGTGTTCACCTCGGGCGCCACGGAGAGCGACAACCTCGCCATCAAGGGGGTCGCGCACTTCTACCGCAGCAAGGGCAACCACATCATCACCACCCAGATCGAGCACAAGGCGGTGCTCGACACCTGCAAGCGCCTCGAGAAAGAGGGCTTCGAGGTGACCTACCTCCCCGTGGACGCGGAGGGGCTCGTGAGCCCGGAGTCGGTCGCGGAGGCCATCACCGACAAGACGATCCTCGTGTCGGTGATGCTCGCCAACAACGAGATCGGCACCATCCAACCGCTCAAGGAGATCGGGGCGATCACGCGCAAGCGCGGCGTGGTGTTGCACACCGACGCGGTCCAAGGGATCGGGAAGACGCCGTTCGACGTGTCGGAGTTCAACGTCGATCTGGCCTCCATCACCGCTCACAAGATCTACGGACCCAAGGGCGTGGGGGCGCTCTACGTGCGCCGCTCACGGCCTCGGATTCGACTCACCGCCGAGCTCGACGGGGGCGGGCACGAGTTTGGGATGCGCTCGGGAACCCTCAACGTTCCCGCCATCGTTGGCTTCGGCAAGGCCTGCGAGATCCTGAAGCACGAGTGGAAGGCCGAGTCGGAACGGCTGCGGAAGCTGCGCAATCGGCTGCTCGACCGCCTCCGCGGCGGGCTCGAGGAGGTGAAGGTGAACGGCTCTCTCGAGCGTCGCCTCCCCAACAACCTCAACATCTCCTTCGCCTTCGTGGAGGGAGAGTCGCTCCTGATGGCCCTGAAGGATGTGGCGCTGTCGAGCGGCTCGGCCTGCACGAGCGCGAGCCTCGAACCCTCCTACGTGCTCCACGCGATGGGGATCGGCGACGACCTCGCGCACTCCTCGCTGCGGTTCGGGCTCGGGCGCTTCTCGACCGAGGAGGAGGTGGACTTCGTGGCCGACCTGGTGATCGCCAAGGTGAAGAAGCTGCGCGAGATGTCTCCCCTGTGGGAGATGCACCAAGAAGGAATCGATCTGAACAGCATTGAGTGGGCGGCCCACTGACCCCAACAAGGGCGAGGCTGCACGCGGGGCGAGCTCCAGCGCCAGGCTGGGTCTCCTCTCGGGCACCGCCGCCCCAACACGATGAGCGCCCGCCGGATGAATGGAGCCTTCTCCGGCTCCCTCACGAGAACGAGAAGGAACACGAGATGGCATACAGCAAGAAGGTCATCGACCACTACGAGAACCCGCGGAACGTGGGGGCACTCGACAAGGACGACGAGAACGTAGGAACCGGGCTCGTTGGTGCGCCGGCCTGCGGCGACGTGATGCGCCTGCAGATCAAGGTGTCGGACGACGGCATCATTCAGGACGCCAAGTTCAAGACGTTCGGCTGCGGCTCGGCGATCGCGTCGTCGTCGCTGGCGACCGAGTGGATCAAGGGGCGCAACATCGACGAGGCGGAGACGATCAAGAACACGCACATCGCCGAGGAGCTCAACCTCCCCCCGGTGAAGATTCACTGCTCGGTGTTGGCGGAGGACGCGATCAAGAGCGCGATCGCCGACTTCCGAGCGAAGCAGGCAGCCAAGAAGGAGCTCGGCTGAGCTTTCGGTGGAGCCAGATGCAAGCCGTCATGAGCAACGACACCGCCGACAGACCCGCTGACGCGGCCCACGCCGAGGAGCGGCCCGCCGAGCGCAAGTTTACGTTCGAGCTGACGCCGCTCGCCGCGCGCAAGCTCTACGAGAACTTGCGCAAGCGCGGGACGCCCAACGCGGCGCTGCGCGTGGGCGTGCGTGGGGGCGGCTGCTCGGGGTTTGCCTACGTGCTGGAGTTCGCCGACGGCGAGCCGAAGAGTCGTGATCTGGTCTTCACCTACCCGGTCGAGCGTCGTCCGGACGACGAGCAGGAGCCAGGCGAGGTGCGCGTGTTCTGCGACAAGAAGAGCATCGTCTACCTCAACGGTTCGCGCCTCGATTGGCTCAAGACATTGATGTACCAAGGGTTCAAGTTCCAGAACCCTCACGAGAAGAGCAGTTGCGGCTGCAACGAGTCGTTCGCGGTGTAAGCGCTGCGCGGCCGCCCGCTGGGGCGGAGACGGCTCGAGGGAGAGCACGAGTATGAGCGATCCGTTCGACACGCTCGGGGTCGAGCCTCGTTTCGACCTCGATCAGCAAGCGCTCGAGGAGCGACACCGTGCTTTGTCCAAGGCGCTTCACCCGGATCGCTTCGCGGGGCGGCCGGCCACCGAGCGCCGAATGTCGCTCGACAAGGCGATCGCCGTGAACGCGGCGTGGCGCGCGCTGCGCGACCCGGTGAAGCGGGCGGAGGCGCTCTTGGCGCGGCTCGGGGTGGTGACTGGAGAGCTCGCGGAGCCCAAGGCGAACCCCGCGCTCCTGATGGAGATGATGGAGGTGCGCGAAGAGCTCCAAGACGCTCATCGTGCGCGCGATCTGGAGCACATCGGGCGCATCGCCGAGCGGATGCGGGCCCGGGAGGCCGAGGTGATGCGACGGCTCGACCGAGGGTTCGACGTTGCCATGGCAGCCCACGGCGAGGCCAACGAAGGCGAGGCCAACGGAGCCAACGGGGAGACCACGGGCCTCTCGACGTTGCTCGGGGAGCTGCGCTATGTGAGGCGCTTCTTCGAGGAGCTCGAGGCCATCGAAGAGCAGCTGATGGAGTGACCATGGCACTACTCGAAATCTTCGATCCAGTCGCAGCGCCCCGGCCCATCGGGATCGATCTGGGCACGACCAACTCGATCGTGGCGCGCATGCGGGACGGCAAGCCGGACGCGATCCGCGACTGCGATCTCGAGGCGCTGGTGCCGTCGGCGGTGTATTACGACCAACGAGGTCAGGTGGTGGTGGGCCGTGAGGCGCTGCGGATGTCGACCGCCGATCCGGCCAACACGATCGTGAGCGTGAAGCGCTTCATGGGCCGCGGGAGCGAAGACGCCCAGACCAAGATGCTCGGCACGTACCAGTTCGTGGAGCCGGCCAACGACGACGAGGCGCGCACGGTACGCTTTCGGGTGCAGGACCGCGTGGTGACGCCGGTGGAGGTGAGCGCGGAGATCCTCAAGGCGCTGCGGCAGCAGGCCGAGGACGACCTGCGGGCGGTGGGTGGAGCGGTGATCACGGTGCCTGCGTACTTCGACGACGCGCAGCGCCAGGCGACCAAGGACGCCGGACGACTGGCGGGGCTCGAGGTGCTGCGGCTCTTGAACGAGCCGACCGCGGCCGCGCTCGCCTATGGGCTCGACACGAAGCAGAACGGGTTGTTTGCCGTGTACGACCTCGGCGGAGGCACGTTCGACATCACGATCCTGCTCCTGGATCACGGCGTGTTCCAGGTGAAGTCGACCGGGGGCGACAGCGCGCTCGGCGGAGATGACATGGACCGGGCGCTCGCGCGCGTGCTCCTCGAGGCGATGGGGATGAGCGCGGTGGACACGAGCACGCTCGGGGGTCGTGAGGTGGTGCGCATCGCCCTCGACGCGGCGCGGCAGGCCAAGCACGCGCTCACCGACGCGGCCGAGGTGGAGCTGTCGCTGCCCGCGAAGGGGGGCGGGCAGACGACGGTGCGGGTGACACGCGCTCAGCTCGACGAGCTGATCGCCCCCATCGTCGCCCGCACCGGCGTGGCTTGCCGTCGCGCGCTGCGCGACGCGGGGGTGAGCGCCGAAGCGCTCGACGGGGTGATTCTGGTGGGAGGCTCGACACGCGTGCCCTACGTGCGCGACTACGTGGCGAAGCTCTTCGGCAGCGAGCCTCTCGCCGACATCGATCCGGAGCTGGTGGTGGCGATGGGCGCGGCCATCCAGGCCGACATCCTCGGCGGGAGCGACGAGCGCGACGGCGAGGTTCTGCTGCTCGACGTGCTGCCTCTCAGCCTCGGGCTCGAGACGATGGGGGGGGTGGCGGAGAAGGTGCTGCCTCGCAACACCACGGTGCCCGCGGGGGCGCGCCAGGTGTTCACCACCTACGCCGACAACCAGACCGGCTTCGATCTCCACATCGTGCAAGGAGAGCGCGAGCTGGCGGAAGACTGCCGCTCGCTCGCCCGCTTCACGCTCAAGGGGATCCCACCGATGGCGGCCGGGATGGCGCGGCTGGAGGTGACGTTCCGCGTGGATGCCGATGGTCTGCTCAAGGTGACCGCCAAGGAGATCACCACCGGCATCGAGCAAGAGGTGGAGGTTCGGCCGAGCTATGGCCTCACCGATGACGAGGTGGAGCAGATGCTGCTCGACGCCCTCGACCACGGCGAGGAAGACTTCGAGAAGCGCAAGCTCGTGGAGCGACGCGTGGAGGCCGACCGGGTTCGTGAGGCTACCGAGGGAGCGCTCGCCAAAGACGATGGGCTGTTGGTGGAGGGAGAGCGAGAGCGCATCGAGGCGGCGCTGGCCGCCCTCGCCGAGGCGGTGAAGGGCGATCGCGCCGGGCTCATCCTCACGCGCGTCGAGCAGCTCGACGAGGCGACCAAGGCGTGGGCCGGCCGGCGCATGGATCGGGCGATCGCGGAGGCCATCGCCGGCAAAGACCTGACCGCGATCGAGGCGTCGGTCGCGCACGCGCGTGGCGTGGATGCGCACGTGGAGGAGCACGAGGCGCGACGCGGTGTCGCTGCCGAGGGCGCGGAGGGAGGGGTGTTGTTGGGCATCGCCGAGCCAGGGGGCGCAGGCGACGTCGACGACGACCCAAGCGAGGAGAGCTGATGGCGACCGTGAAGTTTACCGCGATGGGCAAGACCTGGCTCGTCACCGACGTGGAGCCGGGGACCACCATTTTGCAGGCTGCGAAGCAGGGGAACGCGCCGGAGGGGGACGCCTGCGGCGGGGTGTGCGCGTGCTCCACCTGCCACGTGTACGTGCGCGAGGGCCTCGAGCTGTTGAGCGAGGCCAGCGAGGACGAGGAGGACATCCTCGACAAGGCGTTCGACGTGCAGATGACGAGTCGCCTCGGGTGTCAGGCCAAGATCGAGACGGATGGGGACCTCGCGGTGGAGATCACGCGGGAGAGCCTCGACGCGTTCTACAACGAACATCCCGACGTGCCCGATCCGAGAAAGGGGTGAGCAGCGGCCTGCGCCCAGGCGCGGGCTCGGGTTGACCGACCCGAGACTCACCCGCGGGTTGGGTTACCCTGTTCGCGCCATGTGGACGCGGAACCTGGAGCTCGAGCGCGCGATCGTGGCCGCGCCCGCCGACTACGAGCGGCTCGCCGTGTACGGGGACTGGCTGGCGCAGCGGGGCGATCCGCGCGGGCCGCTCATGGTGATCGGCGCCGAGCTCCTCGCATGTGATCCGAACGAGGCCGCCCACCGTCCGCGGATCCACGAGCTCTACCGGGCCGAGGCCGCGCTGTGGCGTGAGCACCGCGGAGCGATCGAGGGGGAGCTCGCGGAGCTCGTGCGACACGGCCTGGTGCTCAGGTGGCGCGCCGGCTGTGTGCAGGGAGCGACGCTCACGGTGCCGCCGGACGACACGGGCGCCCGAACCCTCGCGACCCTCCTCGCCCACCCTGCCGCGTTCGCGCTCGAGGTGCTCGACCTGCGCACGGCGTCGCTGGGGGAGCACGGCTTTCACTATCAGCCCCTCGTCGACATGGTCGCCGAGGGGGCTCCCACCACGCTCCGCGGCTTGTCGCTGGGCGAGCTCGACGGCTGGACGGCCGACGAGACGGTGATCCTCGGCGATCTGCGGCCGCTGTTCGGTCGGCACACCGCGCTCCGTCGCGTGACGTTGGCGGGGCGTCCGTCGACGGTGAGCGCGCCGTGGGCCCTGCCCGAGCTTCAGGCGCTGGGGCTGCGGCCGGTGGGTCTGTCGCGGACGTGGCTACGTGTCATCACCGCCGAGGTGTGGCCATCGCTCCGCCGTCTGGAGTTCAGCTACGCGAGCGCCATGGACGATGACGTGAGCTGGCTCTGCTCGTCGCGGCTGACGCAGCGCTTCCCCGCGCTGTTGGAGCTCGCGCTGCCCGACTGCAGCGATCCGATGGGCGTGATCGACGCGCTCGCAGCCACCGGGCTCGGGCGCCAGCTGGTGGAGCTCGATCTGCGCGGGGGGCGGGTCGACCGAGCGGCGGTCGAGCGGCTCCGCGAGTCACGGGAAGACTTCCCCACGCTGCGCCGGCTGCTGCTCGATCGGCGCCCTTATCGAGACCGCGGGGGGCTCGACGAGGTGTCGCGCACGCTCGATTGGCTCAGCGTGACCTCCGCGGGCGAGCCAGACTGACGTCAGCGGGGAGCGACGGGGGATGGGGTGGGGGCGTCGGCGGGGGGGCCGAGCGCGTCGCTCGGCTGAGGGCGTCGCCCCGCGTGCTCTCCCATCGTGATGGCCACGAGGATGACGAAGAAGGCGAAGCCGCTCGCCGCCCACAGGCCGATGAGGCGTGTCTCGTACTTCACGTGCATGAAGAAGAGGATGACGAGGGTGGCTTTGAGGCACGCGATCGCGATCGCGATGGGAGCCCCGAGCCGCCCGAGATCCACATAGGCCACCGCGACGGTGAGGCCGGTGAGCGCGAGCAGCGCGGTGAAGATGGCCACGTAGGTAGCGAGCGAGGGACCGTGATCGTCAGCCATGAGCGAATCCGTCCGGGTCAGTGTCGCGACACCAGATAGAGCAAGGGGAAGAGGAAGATCCAGACGATGTCGACGAAGTGCCAGTAGAGGCCGGCCATCTCCACGGGGGCCGAGTAGCGCTTCTGGAAGCGCCCCTGGCGGTTCCACACCAGGAGCGCGATCATGATCCCGGCCCCGATCACCATGTGGAAGGCGTGCATCCCCGTCATCACGAAGTAGAGGATGAAGAAGATGTGCGCTTGCGGGCCGTGCGGCCCCTCGAACACGAAGCCCTGGCCAGGGACCAGGTGCTCCACCCACTTGTGGTGGTACTCGAAGGCCTTCACTCCCAGGAACACCGCCCCGAGCACGAGGGTGAGGATGACAAAGAGCTGGATGTGATCGCGCCGCCCCTGGTGACCGGCGCGGACGGCGAGCGCCATCGTGAAGCTCGACCCGATGAGCACCGCGGTGTTGAAGGTGCCCATGGTCACGTCGAGATGTAGCGACGCTGCGACCCACGCCTCGGGGTAGAGGCTGCGATAGTAGATGTAGGCGAGGAACAGGCCGCCGAAGAACATCACCTCCTGGGCGAGGAACAGCCACATCCCCAGCGTGACCGAGGCCTTCTGCTGGTGGAGGTCGTCGAAGTGATGATGCAGCGGCTCGAAGGCGCCGCCTTGTGCTCTAGCCGACAAGGGCGCCTCCTTCGTCGAGATCGGGAGAGCGCGAGGTGCTGGGCGAGGGGTCCTCCGGCTCGTCGCCGGGGCCGCCGGTGACGGTGGGGGTGGTCTCGAAGTTCTCGGTGATGGGAGGGGTGGCCGTGCTCCACTCGAGCCCCTCGGAGAACCAGGGGTTGTCGGTGGCGCGCTTGCCGTAGCGGAGCGACCACGTGAGGTAGCCCATGGGGATGAGGTAGCCGAAGCCGAGCACCGACGCCCCGGCCGTCGACATCACGTTGAGCACCTGAAACTCTTCCGGATAGACGTGGTACCGCCGCGGCATCCCGAGGAACCCGAGGAGGAACTGCGGGAAGAACGTGAGGTTGAACCCGATGAAGATGGTGAAAGCGGCGAAGCGCCCCAGCCACTCCGGATAGTGGCGGCCGAACATCTTCGGCCACCAGTAGTGCAGGCCGGCGAGGTATCCCATCACCGTGCCTCCCACCATGATGTAGTGGAAATGGGCGACCACGAAGTAGGTGTCGTGGACGTGCACGTCGACGCCGATGGCGCTGAGGAACAGCCCGGTGAGCCCGCCGATGAGGAAGAAGCCGATGAAGCCGAGCGCGTAGATCATCGGCGTGTTCCACGACACCCGGCCTTTGTAGATGGTCGCTGCCCAGTTGAAGGTCTTCACCGCCGAGGGGACGGCGACCAGGTAGGACAAGAGGGAGAAGACGAGCGCGCCGTACATCGACTGCCCGCTGACGAACATGTGGTGGCCCCACACGAGGAAGCCGAACACCGCGATGGCAAGGCTCGAGCCGGCGATGAACTTGTAGCCGAAGATCCGCTTGCGGCTGAAGGTGGGGATCACCTCGCTGATCACGCCCATCGCGGGCAGGATCATGATGTAGACGGCGGGGTGGCTGTAGAACCAGAACAGGTGCTGGAACAGGAGGGGGTCGCCGCCGAGGGCAGGGTCGAAGATCCCCACCCGCAAGAGGCGCTCCACGCCCACGAGCACGATGGTGATGGCGAGCACCGGGGTCCCCAGGATCTGGATGATGCTCGTGCCGTACATCGACCACACGAAGAGCGGGAGCCGCAGCCACGTCATGCCCGGGGCGCGCATGCGGTGCACGGTGACGATGATGTTGAGGGCGGTGAGGATCGACGAGAAGCCGAGGACGAAGATGCCGAGCGCGACCACGATGACGTGGTTGTTCGAGAACGACGTGGAGTAGGGCGTGTAGAAGGTCCAGCCGGTGTCGACGCCGCCGTCGATGACGGCCCACGACGTGAGGAGCGCCCCGACGACGTACACGTACCAGCTCGCGAGGTTGAGGCGGGGGAAGGCCATGTCCCGCGCCCCCACCATGATGGGGATGAAGAAGTTCCCGAGCACCGCGGGGACGGCGGGGATGAGGAAGAAGAACAGCATCACGATGCCGTGCATCGTGAAGAGCTTGTTGTAGGTCTCCGACTGGACGAGGTCGCCTGCGGGGGTGAGGAGCTCGAGCCGGATGGCCACCGCGAAGGCGCCGCCGATGAAGAACGCGAAGGTGATGCTGATGAGGTAGAGGAGCGCGATCCGCTTGTGATCGACGGTGAGCAGCCACGATTTCAGGCCGTGCTCGACGCTGATGTAGTTGGGGCGCTCTTGCCGGGGGGCGTGGATGACCCTGGGGTGGCTTGGGGGGGCGTCGGTCATGGCTCGAACTCCGGCTTCGGGGCGGAACCGGCGGCGTTGTCGCCGTCTTGGGTGCCTCCCGCGCCCGTGGGGCTGCCTGGTGCGGCGCCGCCTGCGCCCTGAGCGGGCTCGGGCGGGCTTGGGGCGCCACCGTCGAGGGGGGCGCTCGTGGAGGGTGAGGTCTCGGGGGCCTTCGGGGCGGCGGCGGCGAGCGAGCGGATGTAGGCGATCAGCTCGATCACCTTCTCCTCGGTGAGCTGGGCCACGTAGGTGGGCATCACCGGCTGGTAGCCGGCCACCACCTTCTTCTGCGGGGCGAGGATCGACTCCCGGAGGTAGCTCTCGTCGGCGAGCACCTGCTCCCCAGAGGCGAGCTGCACGCGGCGGCCGAACAGCCCCTTGAGCTGGGGACCGCGCGAGGTGGAGGCGTCGTTGTGGCAGGTGGCGCAGCCGAGCTCGTTGAAGAGCTGCTCTCCGGCCTCGGAGAGCGACCTCGTCTTGCCCCCGCCGAGCCAGGTCTCGAAGGCGCGCGGCTCCATCACCACCACCTTGCCGATCATCTCCGAGTGCTTGGTGCCGCAGTATTCGGCGCAGAAGAGGTGGTACTCGCCAACCTTCGTGGCCTCGAACCACATCGTGGTGTAGCGGCCGGGCATCACGTCTTGCTTCACGCGGAACGCGGGCACGTAAAAATCGTGGATCACGTCTTCGCTCGTCATGGTGAGCTTCACCGGCGTGCCCACCGGGACGTGGAGCTCGTTGATCTCGCGTTTACCCCCGAGGTGCTGCACCTTCCACATCCACTGCTTGCCGACGACGTAGATCTGCATCGCGTTGTCGGGGGGCGTGGACATCGCCGCGAATAGCTTCGCGCCCCACCAGAAGATCACGAGGAACACCACGAGGGGGACGCCGATCCACACCATCTCGAGGCGCTTGGTCTCTCGCTCGGTGAGGCCGACCCCGCGGAAGGGCTTGCTCTCGTCGCCGGGCTTCTGGCGGTAGCGCCAGAAGAACACGAGGATGAAGCCGGAGATGAGCAGCGTGACGATGATGCTCACCACGCACAAGAAATAGAAGAGCGCGTCGACGCGGCCGGCGACCGTCGAGGCCTGCTCGGGGGCGATCTGGAGGAAGCGGTTCACGGCGACACCTCCTCGGAGCGGCGGGCTGGCGCTTCGGGGCGGCGACGCTCACGGCGCACGCTCCGGCCGATGAACCACACGAGCGCGAGGAGGGTGGCCACGCCACCGGCGCGGATCGCGTTCACCACCGACGCGCTGTAGGTGCCACTCTGCGGATCGTATTGGTAGCAGAGGAGCAAGAGCTCGTCGGTGATGCTGCCCACCTCGCCGTTGGAGGCTTCGCGGAGCGCGAGCCGCATGTCGCGGGGCGAGAACTCGCTCCCGAAGAAGTAGCGGGCGACGCGGCCTTCGGGAGTGAGCACGACCAGGCCGCTCGGGTGGGCATACTCCTTCGACAGCTCGTCGTACTGGTACCGGAAGCCGACCGCGTCGGTGAGGGCCTCGATGGCGGGCGCTTCGCCGGTGAGGAAGTGAACGCCAGCGGCGGCGTCGGCGCGCCCCCAGCGCCGAAGGAAGGTGCTGCGCACGTCGCGGGTGAGGGCTTCATCTTCTTCGGGGTCGAAGCTCACGGCCACGACCGCGAAGTCTTCACCGGGATCGAGATCCACCACCTTGAGCGTGCCGATCAGCCCTTGCAGCACCTGATTGCACAACATGGGACAGCGGTTGTAGACGAGCGCGAGGACGATCGGCTTGCCCGCGCCGAGCTCGCGGAGGGTGACCTCCCGGCCTGCGCTCATGAAGGCGTGCTCCATGGGCACCTGCTCGCCGAGCCGCTGATCGATGCGGATCGCGGTGAGCTCGCTCTTGCCGAGGCTGGAGGCCCAGGCAGCGGCTGGGGCGAGCCAGCACACGACCACGCAGCCGAGGGTGAGGAGGACGACGAGGGCGGATCTCATCGCGAAGGGCCTCCGGGCGTCTCGAGGCTCGAGTCTGTCGCGCGCGTCCCTCGGGCGGGCGGGGCCGCGGTCGGCGCTTCTCGGGCGGGGAGGCCGCGCTCCACCGTGAGCTTCATGGCCTGCTCGACGGGGATGCGGACGATGCCTTGCTCGCGGTCGACCCAGCCATAGGTGTCGAGCTCTCGTTGCTCGCGCGCGCGGTAGGCGTCGAGGCCGAGCTTGGGCACGCGCTGCAGCCGCGGCTCGGTGGGAGCGCTCGGGAGCGTGCTCGCCATGGGCGGGGGAGGGGTGTGACCGGCGCGCTCGGCGTCGGTGAAGCTCTCGTCGAACCAAAACGACAACACCATCGCGATCGCGATCAAGACGCCGATCCCGAGGGAGAAGCGCGTGATGGCGCCAGCGTCGATCTCGCGATCGTCGTGGGCGAGCTCGGGAGGCAGCGCGCTCTTCTTGGTGGGCGGGAGGCTCGTGGTGGGGGGGACGCTGTGGGAAGGGTCCGACGGAGTCGCCCCCTCGGAGGTGGCGCCGGTCGTCGTTTCCACTCGGGCCGCGCGCGAGGAGGGGCGGCTCGGCGCCTCGCGCTCGGTCGCCCCGCGCTCGGTCGCCCCGCGCTCGGTCGCCCCGCGCTCGGTCGCCCCGCGCTCGGCAACAGCGTCGTCCGCTCCGGGCGTCGAGGCTTTGGGACGACGACGCGCCCCCGGCTCGGAGGCAGGGCTCCGCCGAGAGGATCGCTTCGCGTCGGGGACCTCGGGGACGGTCTCCATGCGTTTACGCCGCGTTCGCTTCTTCTTGACCAAGCCCCCTCCTCAGGTCGCCGCTCCCTCGGGAGCGCGGGTGGGGCTCAGCTCGTCGGCGCTGAGACGGTGGAAGAAGTAGGCCGCCCACAAGCCGCCGACGCCGACGAAGGCGGCGAGATCCATCCAGTGGATGTTCACGTGATGGCCGTAGAAGTTGGGGGCGGTCACCCAGAACAGCTCGACGAAGCGCATGACCAGGAGCCCGAGCGCGAGCGCTCCGAGCATCTGGGGGCTGCGCTTGCTGCGCCGGGAGATGAGGATGAGGAACGGGACGGCGAAGTGCAACACGATGAGGGCGAAGGCCACCAGCTGCCAGCCCCCCGCCGACCGATGCGCGTAGAAGGTCACGTCTTCGGCCATGTTGGCGGCGTAGATGATCAGATACTGGGAGTAGGAGACGTAGGCCCAGAGCATCACGAACAGGAGCAACAGGTTGCCGAGGTCGTGCAGCGGATCGACGGGCACGACGCCGCCGGTGCGCCGCTTCTCGAACACGAGCAGGAGGATCACGAAGCACTGCGCGCTCAGGAGCTGCCCCACGATGACGATGACGGGGAACATCGTGGAGAACCAGTGAGGCTCGAGCGACATCAGCCAGTCGATGGCGGCGACCGACATGGTGATCGCGCCGATCAACAGGCCCGGACCGGAGAGCACCCGCATCTTGGCGCTCGACGGTTTGTCGAGGCGAGGCACCGAGCGGCGATAGAGCGCGAGGGCGAGCACGCTCCAGATGAGGAGGCAAGCGACCGCGCGCCCGATGAAGAACGGGACGTTGAGGTAGGGCGCCTTGTGGGCGAGGATGTGGTCTTCCAGCGCTTCCGGCCGCGCCCACGGGTAGAGCGCCTGCATGCCGCCGAGCAGCGGCAGGAACATCACGGCGAGGAGCGGCAACGTGGTGGACGCCGCGTAGAGCGTGCGCTGGATGGGCGGCCCCCAACGCCCCCCGGTGAGGGCGTGGATCATCTGGATGCCGAGGCATCCAAAGGCGATGCCGAGCCAGAAGACGAAGCCGAGGAGGTAGGAGCGGAAGAGCTGCTCGGTCCCGCCGATGACGGTCCCCAGCGCCAAGAGGCCGAGGCCCGCTCCGCCCACGACCCCCGCGCGCTTGACGAGCGGGGCGGCCCACGACGTGCTTGCGCTCACGGGTCGACCTCCAAGGCGTCGGAGGGATCGGCGGGCGAAGGCGGTGCGGCGCGCGGCAGCGCCTCGAGCTTCTGCCGCTCCTCGGGCGGCACGTCCGCGAGGGTGGCCGTCTTGCTGTGCTGGAGGGCACGCATGTAGGCCACGATGGCCCACCGGTCGTCGGTGGGGATCATGGTGGCGTAAGCCGGCATCACGCCGAAGCCACGTCGAATCACGTCGTAGAGGTGCCCCACGCGCGCGCTGCGCAGCCGCTCCTCGTGCAGCGATGGCGGCTGACGGAAGCCGCGCTGCACGATCATCCCGTCGCCGTTGCCGGTCTGTCCGTGACAGGGGGAACAGTAGATGTCGTAGCGCTCGCGCCCGCGCTCCATCATCGCGGCGTCGACCGGCGCTGGGAACGTGGTCACCAGCTCTCCCAGGGTGCCGTCGTCCGGCTTCTCGAGGGCTTCGGTGAGCGGGCCGCGACCGTAGTGGAGGTGACGATCCGTCTTCAGCTGACCCCGCGCCACCGTTCCGTCGACCGGCTGGCGTGACGCCTGTCCGTCCTCGAACAGCTCGTTCTTCTCGAGCGGCTCGTACTTGAGCTGATCGTGCATGTCTTGCCGGCAGCCGACGAGCGACAAGAGCGCGCTCGCCCCCAGGCCGAAGACGCTCACGCTAGTCGGGCACTTCCGCCACATGGAGCGCCTCCATACCGGTGAAGAGCTCGATGAGAGCGTCACGATCGAACTCGGGATCGGTGGCCTCGACACAGATGAAGAACGCGTCGCGGGACGCGAGCGCGAACTTGGGGTCGTTGAACACCGGGTGGTACGGCGTGGGCAGTCGGTTCAGGGCGAGCATGCCGAACACCGCCGCGAGGGCGGCGAAGAGGATGGTGCACTCGAAGGTGATGGGGATGAAGTAGGGCCAGCTGTGCAGCGGCCTGCCCCCGATGTTGAGCGGGTAGTCGATGACGCTCGTCCAGTACTGCAGGCCGTAGCCGAAGCACGCGCCGAGGATGCCGCCGGTGAGCACGATCCACGGGAGGCGCGAGGGGGGCAGGTGCAGGGCGTGGATGACGTCGTGGCTCGGGAACGGCGTGAAGGCGTCGACCTTGGTGTAGCCGTGTTTGCGCGTCTTCTCGATCGCGTCGATGAGCGCGTCGATGGTGGGGAACTCGGCGATGATGCCGTAGAGCTTCATCGGTCGCTCTCCTCCTCCACGTCTTGCTCCTCGTCGCGCGCGCTCGCCGAGTGGCCGTGATCGCCGTGATCGGCGTCTTGCGCCTTGGCGCTCGGCAGGAGCGTGCGCACCTCGAAGATCGAGATGAGCGGCAGGAAGCGGATGAACAGGAACATCAGCGTGAAGAACAGCCCAATCGAGCCCGCGTAGGTGGCCCAGTCCCACACCGTCGGGGTGTACATGCCCCACGCCGAGGGCATGTAGTCGCGGTGGAGGCTGATCACGACGATCACGAAGCGCTCGAGCCACATGCCGATGTTCACGCTCATGGCCACCACCAGGAGCCACAGCGTGCTGGTGCGGACCTTCCGAATCCACAACAGCTGCGGGATCCCGATGTTGGTGAGGAACAGCGCCCAGAAGGCGGGAGCATAGGGACCGGTGAGCCGGTTCTTCACGAGGTAGGCCTCGGCGGGGGCGGCGGAGTACCAGGCGAAGAACAGCTCGCTGAGGTAGCCGTAGCCCACCACCCAGCCGGTCACGAGCATCACCTTGGCCATGTTCTGAAGGTGCCGATCGGTGATGAAGTCGTGCAGCTTGTAGACGTGCCGCACCGGGATCCCCAGGGTGAGCACCATCGCGAAGCCGGCGTAGATGGCGCCGGCCACGAAGTAGGGGGGGAACACCGTCGCGTGCCATCCGGGCACCTGGGCGAGCGCGAAGTCGAACGAGACGATCGTGTGCACGCTCACCACGAGCGGCGTGGCGAGGCCGGCGAGGAGCAGGTACGCGGTCTCGTAGTTGTGCCAGTGCCGCGTGGAGCCGCGCCAGCCGAGGGCGAGGGCGCCGTAGATCATGCGGGAGGCCTTGGTGGTGGCCCGGTCGCGGAGCGTCGCCATGTCGGGCACGAGCCCCACGTACCAGAACATCGCGCTCACCAGCGCGTAGGTGCTGATCGCGAAGAAGTCGTACATGAGCGGGCTCCGGAAGTTGGGCCACAAGCTCATGGTGTTGGGGTACGGGGCGAGCCAATAGAAGAGCCACACCCGGCCGATGTGGAACACCGGGAAGATTCCGGCGCAGGCCACCGCGAACAGCGTCATCGCCTCGGCGAAGCGGTTGATCGAGGTGCGCCAGTCTTGGCGCAGGAGCAGGAGCACCGCGGAGATGAGGGTGCCGGCGTGTCCGATGCCGATCCACCACACGAAGTTGATGATGGCGAAGCCCCAGCCCACCGGCTGGTTGACGCCCCAGATGCCGATGCCCCTCACCACCAGCGTCCCCAGCGCGTAGAACAGGAGCATGAGGAGGGTGAAGGCGATCGCGAAGCCGATCATCCACGCCCGCTGCCCCGGCTTCTTGAGCACGATGGAGGCGATGGCGTCCGTCACCGAGCCGAGGGTGTGCCCGGGCTCGATCACCGGCGCCTTGGGCGGCTCGCCGCGGCTCGACGGGGTGGCGCTCTCCGACATGGCTCAGTGCCCCTGCTTCGGGGCCTCCTCCACGGGGGTGAGCGCGGGGTTCTCGTTGACGAGCTTCGCGAGGTAGGTGGTGTGCGGCTCGGTGTTGAGCTCGGCGAGGATGGCGTAGTTGCGCGGCTCTCGCTTGCGCCGCGAGACGTCGCTCTCGCCGTCGTTGATGTTGCCGAAGCTGATGGCGCGCGCGGGGCACGCGGCCTGGCAGGCAGTCATCACCTCGCCGTCGCGGATGGTTCGGTTCTCGTTCTTCGACTCGATGCGGGCGTAGTTGATGCGCTGCACGCAGTACGTGCACTTCTCCATCACGCCGTAGTAGCGAACGGTGACGTCGGGGTTGTTGGCCATCTTCACCGTCGGCCGCGTCGGGTCCATGGGCCCGACCTTCTCGACCGCGTAGCCGAAGAAGTTGTAGCGCCGCACTTTGTACGGGCAGTTGTTGGCGCAGTACTTGGTGCCAACGCAGCGGTTGTAGACCATGTCGTTCAGCCCCTCGTCGTGGTGAACGGTGGCTGCGACCGGACAGACCGCTTCGCAGGGGGCCGTCTCGCACTGCATGCAAGGCACCGGCTGGAAGTGGGTGGTGGGGTTGTCGGGCTCGCCCTCGAAGTAGCGATCGATGCGGAGCCAGTGCATCTCGCGTCCGATGGCGACCTCGGCTTTGCCGACCACCGGGATGTTGTTCTCGGACTGACACGCGATGACGCAGGCGCTGCAGCCGATGCAGCGGGCCAGATCGATGGTCATGCCCCACGAGTAGCCGGGGTAGTCGTGGCGAGGGTAGAGGCTCACCCGTTTGTGCTCGTGGTGCGTGAAGAGCTTCGCGTCGTTGCGGTAGGCGGCCGCTTGTCCCCGGCGCACGAGGTCGCGTCCCTCCATGCTGTGATGAAGCTGGGCCGTGACCAGCTCGTAGGTCTCGCCGGTTTTTTCGAGGGTGACGGGGCCGTGGAAGGGGGCCGTGGTGGTCGTGAGGGCGAAGGCGTTGAAGCCGCGGCCCCGACACACCTCTCCTCCTCGCTCGCGCCCGTAGCCGAGGTGGGCCACCACGACGTTGGGTGGGGTGCCGGGGGTGACGAACACCGAGGCCTTCACCACCTTCGGCCCCACGCTGAGCGCGACCACGTCGTGGCTCTCGAGGCCGAGCTCGGCCGCGGTCCGAGGGGCGAGCAGGGCCGCGTTGTCCCAGGTGAGCTTGGTGATCGGCTTGGGGAGCTCTTGGAGCCAGGCGTTGTTGGCGTAGCGGCCGTCGTACACCGTCGGATCCGGCCGCACGACCACCTCGAGCCCGGCCGTCGGCTTGGGGGCTGCCCCCCACGAGAGCTCGCCGATGCGCGGTCGCTTCCTGGTCTTCTCGCTCTTGTCGAGGAGGCCGTCGTGGAGGGTGGCGCTCCAGGTGCCCTCCATCTCGGCGCCTGCCGTCATGTCACGCCAGCTCTCCCGAAGGATCTCGTAGCCGGTGCGACCGGGGTTGTCGCCGAGCGCGGCGATGAGCTCGTGATCGCTGTGGGCGCCGTAGAGCGGCTCGATGAGCGGCTGCACGAGGCTCACGGTGCCGTCGTGAGCGCGGACGTCGCTCCACGCTTCGAGCCAGTGCGCGCTGGGGGTGTGCCAGTGGCAGAGCGCGGCGGTCTCGTCGAAGTGAAGGCCATGATGGACGCGGAGCTTGGCCTTCTGGAGGGCCGCGGCGAAGTCGAGATCCGCGGGAGCGGCGTGGACCGGGTTCACCCCCATGACGATGAGGAGCTCGACGTGGCCTTGGTTCAGCGCCTCCACGAGCTCGGCCAACGAGCCCACCGGCTCGGTGCCGCTCGCGAGCACTGGATCGACGTAGCTGACCACGCGGGAGTCGAGGGCTTGGTTCATGGCCGCCGCGAGCTGGTGCACGATCGGCGGCTGGAAGCGCCCCGCGACCACCACCGCGCGGCGTCCGGCCCGCGCGAGATCGGCGGCGGCGTGCTCGAGCAGCTGGCGGGCGGGCTCGGGCAGCTCTGCCCCGCCGGTGAGGGCGTCGGCGCGGTCGGGCATGAGCTTGGCGGCCAAGAGGCGCGCGGTGTGCTCGATCTGCGAGGGGGCGAGCGGCACGCGGTGGTCGGCGTTGGCCCCGGTGAGGCTCATGTGCGACTCGAACACGTAGAGCCGGCTCATCGGTCCGGTGGCGCCCGGCCCGCTCTTGGCGCCGTGGGGGGAGCCGGCGAGCCGCTTGTCGGCGAACTCGCGGATGAGGTGGGGGTGGCTCTCGGCGGTGCCGAGGAAGTCGGCATCGAGCGAGACGATGACGTCGGCGCTCGAGAGATCGAGGTGGAGATCGAGCGACTCGCCGAACAGCTCTTTGGTCGCGGTGTACAGCGACGCCGGGCCCGCCGGCTCGAGGACGTGCCACCGGGCTCGGGGAAGCTGGTCGGTGAGCGCCCGCATCTGCTCGATGAAGGTGGGGGAGCTGGTGTCGCCGGTGAGGATGCGCAGGCCGAGGCCATACTTGCTGCGCTGCGAGGTCATCGCCGACTGCAGCGCGCCCACGAGCTCGCCCCAGGAGGAGATGGCGCCGTTGTGGAGCACGGTCTGTGAGCGCTCGGGGTCGTAGAGCTGGAGGATCTCGGCCTGGGCGATGGCGTCGGTGCCGCCGCGGCTGCTCGGGTGCTCCGGGTTGCCCTCGATCTTGGTGGGGCGGCCCATGTGGGCCTCGACGAGCACGCCCCGAGCCACCCCGCCGAGGGTGGTGGCGCTCGCGTAGAACAGCGGCCTCCCGGGCACGACGTCTTCCGGCGCCTTCACGTAGGGCACGATCTTCTCGGGGGGCTGACGCGTGCAGGCGGCGAGGCTGGGGATCGCGATCGAGGTGCCGAGGAGCTGCAGGAAGCCGCGTCGGCCGACGGGGAGGCTCGCGGCGGCGTGCTCGCGGGCCGGACCACTGCGCCAGGCGATCGGTCCTGCGTCCTCCGCGTGGTCGTCCGCTCCCACCGCGGGGCTCGGCGTCGCGCTGCCGTCACGCTCCTCGAGCGAGCGCCAGAAGCGAGCGACGACGTCGGGGTTGGCTTTGGAGTGACTCATCGGTGACAGTAGGAGCAGCTCTCGAGCGTGCGCACGCCGCGCTCGAGCGCGAGCTCTTGGCCGAGGGAGGGGTGGTCTTCGGGCGGCGTCCAGCCCATCGTGAACACTTCGTCGAGGGGCCGAAGATGCGGCGCCGGCTCGCGGTGGCAGTCGAGACACCAGCCCATCGTCAGCGAGCCGTGCTGCCAGGTGAGCGGCATCTGATCCACGCGGCCATGGCAGCTCTCGCAGCCCACGCCGCGCTGGATGTGAACCGAGTGGTTGAAGTAGGCGTAGTCGGGGAGGTCGTGCACGCGGATCCACTCGATGGGCTTGCCGGTGCGGTAGCTCTCGCGCACGGGCTCGAGCATCGGTGCGTCCTTCCAGATCTGCTGGTGGCAGTTCATGCACGTCTCGGTGGGAGGGACGCCGGCGAACGCGGCCGTCTCGACCGAGGTGTGGCAGTAGCGGCAGTCGATGCCGAGCTCACCGACGTGGTGACGGTGGCTGAAGGGAACGGGCTGCTCCTTCGCGATACGAACTTCGCTGGTGTAGGGCGAGCGTTGGATGCGTGCCCAGAGCCAGAGCGTCGCGCCGACGCTCAAGAAGAGCGCCACGGCCGTGACCCGCGAGATCGTGTTGGTGTAGCGCGGGAAGACTTGAGCCACGGAGCCTCCGGAGGCGCGAGCGCACGCTCGCCCTCCACCTCGTAGGAAAGCCCGATCATGAGGTCAACCTTTGTCGCTCGGAAGCGCCCCAACGCCCGCAGCGCCCGTTCCTGGGCACCTCATCAAAGACGCCACATACCCGAGCTCGCCGCTTGCCTCTCTCCCAGCAACGGCTATCCATGGGGCATGAGCGACGTCCCCCGCGACAGGTCCGAGACCGACCCCTCCGAGGAGAGCCCCGGCGCCACGAGCGCCGAGGGGCCCGCGCGCGCTGCGGCGCCCGAGGAGGAGCTGAGTCCGCGCGACGCGCTCAAGAAGGGGTTCGGGCTCCTGTGGCAGGCGGCCCGCACCGCCGCCGACGAGATCAAGCGAGAGGTCGACACCGCCGGCGTGAAAGACTCGCTCCGAGAAGCGGGCCGGGAGCTCGAGGCCGCGGCCCACGAGGCCAAGAAGGCCCTCGAGACGTTCATCGAACGTGGCCCCAAAGAGCCGAAGCCCGACTACAGCGACAGCTGGCCGCCGCCGGATGGCGGCGCGCGCGCCCAACGCGCCGACGCGGACATCCCCGAAGACGGGGGCACCGACGAGAGCGGAGAGCGGCGCGACATGCGCATTCTGGTCGACGACGACTAGGGTCGCACCCGACGGAGGTCGCGGTGCCGACGGACCAAGGCCCTGTCCGTCGGTGTCAGGGGCGGAGCGCGCGGTCGTGGTACGTGAGCATCGCGTAGACGCCGGGGCCGCGGTTGAACGCGTAGCTGTGCGGCGCGTTCGCGATCATCAGGAAGTCGTGCGCGAGCCCGTCCTTCGAGAGGCGGTCGGACAGCGTCTTCAGCGTTGGGCGATAGAAGTCGTTGCTGCTCGTGAGGAGGCGAAAGGAGAGCGTGGGGTTCTTGGCGCGTGCGGCGGCGAACCGCTCGGCGAGCGGCCCGATGTCGGGAGGATAGATCGCCGCTTGAAGGGACCCGACCGCGCCGAACTGGTCCGGCTGCGCGAGCCCGACGAGCAGCGCGACGCGTCCGCCGAGGCTCACCCCGTCGATCCCGGTGCTGGCGGCGGTGCCGAGCGCGGGGGTCTCGCCGTACACGCGCGGGAGCAGCGTCTCGACCAGCCACGCGCCGAAGGCTTGGGCAGCGTCGAGCGACCGATCGCCGGTGAGGATGTCGGGCGTGTAGGGGCACACCAGAACGAGGCCACGGTAGGGGTGAGCGGAGAGCTCGGTGTTCACCGCGTCGAGGTGCGCGCGGGTACCCAGCCGCTGCATGTCGTCGGTGGTGAGCGGCGGCGCGCCGAGGCGCTCGACCGCGGTGAGCAGCCCGTAGTCGTCGATCCACCCGCGCGCGCCACGCTCGACGCCCTTCTGTGCCTCGCCGAGCCCATGGAGGGCGATGAGGACCGGGAGTCGCTCGGCGGTGGCCGGGGTCGCGACGACCACGGACATGGGCCCGGCCGGGGTCGCGTCGTAGCGCCACGTGAGCACCTCCCGGGGCCACGGGCCTGCTTCATCGCGCTCGGCGCTCGGCGCGCGTGCGGGGCCCGCTGCGGCGGAAGCGGTCGGCGCAGGATCGACACCCGCCGGCGAAGGCGTCGGGGGGGTCGTCGTCACCAAGCTTGCGGGGGCGTTCGACCGCGGCGCGGGGGTCGGGCCCGGAGCGTCGACACAAGAGAGCGACCCGAGCGCGAAGGCGAACACCGCGACTCGGGCGAGCGCGCGCCACGGCGTTGTCGCCGCGCGGCGCGTCGTTCGTGAGTTCGCCGTGAGCAACGGCGCGAGGTCGTGCATGCGCGTGAGCTTACCCGAGACGCGAGAGGCCGCTCACCCGCGTCGGCGGGGGCGGCCTCTCTCACGCAGCGGGTGGCGAAGCGTGTGCTCAGCGACGGCGCCGGCGCAGGCCCAACAGGGCGAGGCCGAGGAGCGCCCACGCGCCGGTGTTGGTGGGCTCGGCCACCCCCGGGACGCGGCAGCCACAGCTGCTCACTTCGCCGATGTCGTCGTCGTCGTCGCCGGCGTTGCCGCCCTCGCCGCCGGCGCCAGAGCCGCCCACGCCCCCTGCGTCGCACGCGTCCCCGACGCCGTCGTTGTTCCCGTCTTCCTGGCCGGGGTTGGCGTCGTTCGGGCAGTTGTCGCACACGTCGCCCACGCCGTCGGCGTCGCCGTCTTCCTGACCGGGGTTGGCGTCGTCGGGGCAGTTGTCCTGCGCGTTGGGGATGCCGTCACCGTCGGAGTCCACGTTGCCGGCCTCGTCGCAGATCCCGTCGTTGTCGGCGTCCGGGCCGTCGTTGGAGGGATCCGAGTCGGGGAGTGGCCCGAAGTCGTCGGTGCCCACGGCGCAGTCGTCGCAGCCGTCGTTGTCGGTGTCGCCGCAGACGTCGGGGTCGAGATCGTCCGGGTCGCCCGCGTCGCCGTCGACGCCGTCGTTGTCGGCGTCGGGGTCGCCGTCATCGCAGATGCCGTCACCATCGGTGTCGGTGCCGTCGTTGTCCGTGTCGAAGTCGGGCAGAGGCCCGAAGCCGTCGGTTCCAACAGCGCAGTCGTCACAACCGTCGGCGTCGTCGTCGCCGCAGATCTTCGGATCGAGGGGGGAGGGGTCGGAGGCGTCGAGCACCCCGTCGTTGTCGTCGTCATCGTCGGCGTCGTCATCGATGCCGTCGCCGTCGTTGTCGGGGAAGGTGTAGCTGAGCGCGTTCACCATCCACGACAGACAGTCGCCCGAGCTCGTGACGTCGACCGCGCTGAGCGTGACGGGGAGCGACAAGAGGGAGAAGACGTCGTCGTCGCGGGTGTCGAACATCGGCCCCGAAGCCCCGGGAAACGCGTTGCTGCTCACGAGCAGGCTGTTGAGCGAGAGCGTCGTGCCGGTGAGCTGTCCGTCGCCGACGACGGTGACGAGCCGCGCGTTGGTGGTGGCGGTGCCGATGGTGATGTTGTTGATCGTGTTGCTGTGGTTCGCGCTGCCGTCGGTCGCGATCATGCCGTCGTTGATGGTCACCACTGCGGCGTCGCCGGAGGACAACACCTCGTACACCACCACGAGCGACACGCCCTGGCTGTCGTTCGCGGCGTCGGTGGAGGACGGGAACCCGCTCACCACCACCGTCGCCGAGTTCTTGACGTAGTCGGTCACGTCGCCGCGATAGCCGCGGTTGACGTTCGTGCTGCCCCAACAGGTCGCCCCGTGGGTGCCGATGATCGGCGCGTTCACCGCGTTGCCGTCCACGTCGAGGGTGAGCGAGGCGGCCGCCACCGTGCCGATCGTGTTCACGTACACGAAGGCGTTGCGAACGTTCGCCCCGGTGGGCAGCGTGAACGAGAGGCTGGCCTGGGTTTGAGGCCCCTGCGTGCCGGTCCGGCCGGCGGTACCCACCCCGTCGACGAGGATGCCGCCGCCGCGGACCACCTCCTGGTACGAGGTCGCCAGGGCTCCGTCGCCGTCGGCAAGGGCCGTCGACGCGCTCACCCACAAAGTCGTCAGGGCGCAGAGCGCCGTCAGCTGTTTCATCTTAGTCCCCTTCTCCGTTCAAGCATTTCAAGCGGTTCGACCGATTCGTAGCCGGCCCTGGAGGCCCTGCACCCAACCGAGGAGGCGGGCCGCCGCGAGCGAGCCTGCCACCACCACGAAAGATACGTCCGCCTTGAGTCGTTCTTCCCGAGCGCCCCTCGGTCGCGCTCCACGCCGCGCCGTCCTATCACGACCTGCCAGGGCCAGGGAAGAGCCCGCGCCGGAGCGGGCCCCCGGCGCCTCACCGCTCACGCCATCCTGCGCAGGCCGTCCCGCTCCTCGCGACGAGCCTCGTGTCAGGCCGCGGAGCGGCGGCTCGGGTCGAAGATGGTGGCGCGGTTGCGGCCGGCGTGTTTGCTCTCGTAGAGCGCCGTGTCAGCGGCTTTGAAGAGCTCGTTCCAGGTCTCGCCGGTGCCGGGGAAGGTGGCGATGCCGATCGAGCAGGTGCACTGCAGGACCTCGCCGTTCGCGTGGAACTTGGTGTTTCCGAGCTCGTTGCGGATGCGCTCCGCGAGGAGGAGGGCACCCTCGGCGTCGGTCTCTTCGCAGATGGTGACGAACTCCTCGCCGCCGAAACGCGCCACCGAGTCGGTGGTGCGCTTGTTGCGCTTGTGGATGTCGGCGAGCTCTTTGATCACGATGTCGCCCACGTCGTGGCCGTAGGTGTCGTTGACGCGCTTGAAGTGATCGATGTCGGCCACGAGGACGCTCACGTGCCGGCCGAAGCGGCGGGCGGCGTTGAGCTTCTCCTGAGCGGTGTCGAGGAGGGCGCGCTTGTTGAGGAGCCCGGTGAGCCCGTCGGTGGTGGCCTGCTCCTCGAGGCGACGCACCATCCGGGCGTTGGAGAGGGAGATGGCCATGTGGCTGGCGAGCACGTCGAGGAGGTTGCGGGCGGCGTCGTTGAAGGCGTGTCGTTCGTTCGAGCCGAGCACGAGGGTGCCGATCGCCACGTCGTGCACCACCAGCGGGAGCACGAGGAGCGAGGGCATGGGAGGCGGCCGGAGGCTCTTGTCGAAGACGACCTGGCGCGCGGGATCGTATTCGCCGCGGTAGGGGAGGGGATGGCGGTTGCGGAGCGCCATCGACACGAGGCCGGTGTTGTCGCCGAACCGCTGGCCGCAGAGGCGCGACGACAGCTCGCAGCTGACGGCGCGGATCTGATGGGCGCGGCCACCGTCCTCGGCGGAGGTGAAGGCGGCGAAGTCGACGGCGGCGATCTCTCGCGCGCTGCTCACCCCCGCGTCGACCACGTCTTGCTCGGTGAGGGCTGCGGCGAGGCGCTCGGCGGCGCGATAGAGCTTGCCCTGCTCCACCTTCGTGCGCTCGAGCTGCACGAAGACGCGCTCGTTCTCCACGGCGCGGGCTGCGAAGCGGGAGACGCGGATCACCTTCTCGAGCTCCTCCTTGGTGAATGGCCGTGGGGCCAGGCGATCGACGACGAGCACGCCGCGGAGCGAGCCGTGCTCGAAGACCGGCACGCCGCAGGCGGAGCGGACCGGACACACGTCGCGATAGTAGGGGAGCACATAGGAGGGCTTGAGATCGGCGACGCAGACCGGCGCTTCTTGGGTGACGACCGCGCCGACGATGCCGTCGCGTGCGGAGAAGGGGCCTTCGGCGAGCTCGTTCTCGTGAGTGACGAGCTCGGTGATCCGCAGGCGCTCCCCGCGGTCGTCGAGCCACAGGAGCATGGTGGTGTGAGCGTCGAGGGCGTCGCTCAAGAGCTGCAGCGACAGGTGCACCGCGAGATCGATCTCTTCCACACCGGAGCGCAGCAAGCGGTCCTCGTCGCTCTCTTGCACGAGCCCACGTCCGCTGTGGCTGAGGGCCGCGGGCTCGGCCCCCATCGGGGCGCGCAGCAGACGGTAGGTGCGGGCGTCCTCTTTCATGCGCTCGCGTTCCTCGTCGAGCTTGGTGACCGAGGCCTTGCGCAGGCGCGCCACCTCGAGCCGCAGCGACAGGGTGTTGAGCAGGCCGAACACCATCGCGAAGCCGAGGTGGGGGAGGAGCAGCTGGAAATCCAGATAGCCGAAGGCGACCCGCCGCAACGCCGCCTCGTACACCATCATGATGAGGATCACGGCGCAGGCCGACAGGGGCTTGGCGAAGGCGCTCATCACGCCGATGGCGACGTAGACGATGGGATAGAACCGACCGTCGAGCTGGCCATCCACGTGGATGATGGTGGCGTAGGCGCCCACCGCGAGCAGCAGGCCGAGCTCGATGTCGCGCCACCCCTGCGGGGTGACCGCGTGGGTGCGGCGCCACGCACGAACCGCGATGACCGCGAGCACGAGCACGATGAACGCCGCGAACAAGCCCTGATCGAAGGGTGTCGCCGCGTGCGCTACCACGATGCCGGCCATCACGGCCGCCACCATCAGCAGCGTCGTGCGGCGAGCACCACGTCGAAGCGATACGAATATCGAGACCAACGGGTCCATTCCGCTGAAGGTGGGCTACCAGAGCCGTGATCACGGGGCCAAGTGCGCAGCGCTCGCGCGTCGGGGGTGCTCCGGGCGCGCGAAAAACTTGGTTGTCCCGCGTACCTGGCGCATCTTCGAGGGTTCCTCGCGCGCTCGGTTCGACGCGCGCGTGCGCGCGGCGTGGAGGCCCGTTCGGCGCCGGTCGGGCGCCCCAGAGCGCGCCCCGAATGCTCGCCCTTCCGCCCGAAATCGGGTTTGCTGGGGCGTGCGCCTCGGGATCCGGGCTCAGCTCTTGGTGTGGTTGGCGGCGTCGTTGGTGCTCGCCTTCGTGCCGCTGATGTACGCGATCGCCAGCCTCGCCCGCGCCAGCTTCACCCAGACCTGGGACGACCAGTCGCGTTCCCTCGGTCGCGCGATCGCCGCCCACGTGAGCGAGGCGAGCGCCCACCGCACCGACGAAGAGCTCGGGATGTTGCTCGAGGCACAGCTCGGGAACGGTGTGGGAGCCATCGGGGTGTACGACGGCTCGGGGTTGCTCTCGCAGCGCGCTGGCGGCGAGCTCTCCACTCATCTCCCCGAGCGGGTGGTCCCGCGCCGCGAGCAGGTGCAAGACGTGACGACGCCGGCGGGACCGGCGCTCCTCGTGTTGGTGCCAGGGCCACGTGGCGTGGTGGGAGCGCTCTTGTTCCACGACGCCACGTCCTCGCGCGTGGCGCCGCTTCTCTCGCTCATCGCCCTCTACGTCGGCATCCTCGGGCTCGCGCTCCTCTTCATCGTGTACTTCATCCTCACTCGCGTCGTGGTGGGGCCCGTCGAGCATCTCTCGCGCGGGGCGAGGCGCGTGGCGGAGGGGGCTCGTGAGCTGGCGGTGCCACCGCGGGGGGGGCGCGAGCTGGTGGAGCTCGGGGTGAGCCTCGCGACGATGACCGCGACCCTCCGCGCGGAGGAGGAGCAGCTGCGCAGCTACGTCGGCGAGCTCGAGACTGCGCACGCCGACCTCACCCGGGCCCAAGACACCGTGATGCGCAGCGAGCGCCTCGCGTCGGTGGGGCGCCTCGCGGCCGGGCTCGCTCACGAGATCGGCAACCCCATCGCCGCCATCTTGTCGATGCAGGAGCTGCTCCTCGACGGGGAGCTCGACGACGAGCAGCGCGACTTCCTGCAGCGCATGAAGCGCGAGACCGAGCGCATCCACCGCATCCTCCGCGACCTCCTCGATTTTGCGCGACCGGCGGCCACGGGCCTCGGCGAGGGAACCGAGCTCGAGACGGCGTCGGTGAAGGGGGCCGTCGAACAAGTGGTCGCGCTGGTGCGACCTCAGAAGGCGCTCGCAGACGTGGAGCTCGTGGTGGCGGTGGCCGACGGGCTGCCGAGCGTGGCGATGCGGCAGGAACGCATCGAGCAGGTGCTGCTCAACCTGCTGCTCAACGCAGCCGACGCGGTGCCGAGGCCCGGTGGTCGCATCCGTGTCGGGGCTCGCGCCGGTGCGCGCGACGTGACCATCGTCATCGAGGACAACGGGGGCGGCATCGCGCCGAGCGTGCGGGGGCGGCTGTTCGAGCCGTTCGTCACCACCAAGGACGTGGGCAAGGGCACGGGGCTCGGTCTCGCGGTGTGTCGCGGCCTGGTGGAGTCGGCGGGGGGGGCGATCGCGGTGGAGGATGGCGAGGAGGGGGCGCGCTTCTCGGTGAGCCTCCCGCTCGCCCCGACCGGGGAGTGAGCGTGGCGCGCGTCACTCGGCGGCGGCGCGCGCGGCGAGCACCCCTTGGGTGAGCGAGAGGGGCCCGCCGGGGTGGCTGCCGGAGCCGCCGAGGAAGAGGCCCTCGATCGGCGTGGCATACCTCGCGCAGTCGACCGTCGGCCGCATGAACATCACCTGATCGAGGGCGCGCTCGCCGTGGAACAGGTTGCCCTCGGAGATGCCATATTCGGCAGCGATGTCGGCCGGCGTGAGGAGCTCGGAGGCGACGATGCGCTCGGTCACCCCCGGGCAGTAGGCGGCGAGGGCCGCGACGGCGGCGTCGTAGAGGCGTGTCTTCTGCGCGTCGTCCCATCCCCCTGCGACCGCGAACGGAGCGCCGTGCACGAGCGCCGACACCACGTGATGTCCCTCCTCGGGCACCAGGCTCGCGTCGCGCATCGAAGGGACCCAGACGTCGAGGACGGGCTCGGTGGCGGCGCGGCCATATTTCATCGGATCGAACGCTCGCTCCACCTCGTCGAGCGTCTCGCCGGTGCGCAGCGCCTCGAGCTCGGTGCCGTCCTCGAGCGTGAGGGGGCCATCGAGGGCGAGGTGCAGCTTGGCGGTGGTGCCGCGCGCGCGGAAGTTCCGGATGTCGGCACCGAGATCGAGCGGCAGCCGCTGCTCGCCGATCAGCTGGAGGAACGTCACCTTGGGATCGATGCTCGACACGATGAGGCTCGCCTCGATCGTCTCGCCGTCGACCACCACTCCCTTCGCGACCCCCCGCTCGGTGATGATGCGGCTCACGCGCGCCTCGGTGCGCAGCGTGGCCCCTTGCGCCGCTGCGGCCTTGGTCAGCGCGGTGATCACCGCGGCGGGGCCGCCTTCGACCGCGGGACCAGCAGAGGCCTCTGCGAACAGGAGGTTGGCCGACGTGCCCGCCGACCACACGCCCGCGAGCTCCCCGAAGATGGCAGGCAGGGCCATGGCGGCCCGCAGGCGCTCGGTCTCGTAGGTGTCGCGCATCCAGTCTGCGACGCAGCTCGGGGCCACCCGGAGGAGCTCCATCATGTCGCTCGCGCCGAGGCGCCGCACCCGCAGTCCGGTGAGCAACAAGGGGAGCACCTCGCCGGTCGGATCGGGGGGTGGGCGATCCGAGAGGTCGCGCAACACGGGGCCCACCCGCTCGATGAAACCCAAGAGCTCTCGATGGGCTCGCTCGTCGCGAGCCGTCACCGCTCCCTCGAGGCGCGCGCCGGCGAGCCAGATCGGCGCGCCGCGCCGTGAGGGCGCGCAGATCCGCAGCGGCTCGCGGCGCCGCGTGAGGCCGTGGTGGCCGAGCCCCAAGGCGTCGACGACGCCGTCGCGGAGCCCGCGGGTGTCGTGGACGATGCCGGGCACGCGGTAGCCCTCGCCCACCTCGATGGCGGCGGCGAGGCCGCCGAGCTCGGCGCGCGCCTCGAGCACGGTGACCGACAAGCCCAGCTTGCCGAGCGTGGTCGCGGCCGCGAGGCCGTTCGGTCCGCCCCCGATGACGATGGCCTTTCGTTTCATACCGCGCGCTCCTTCAGCATGCGCTCGGCGGCGAGCCTCCCCGGAGCGGCCATGATGCCCCCACCGGGGTGCGTGCCGCTGCCGCACATCCACAGCCCTCGCACCGGCGTCCGATAGTGGGCCCAACCCGGCGCCGGTCGCAAGAACGCGAGCTGCTCCAGGCTCAGCTCGCCGTGGAAGATGTTGCCTTCGGTGAGGCCGTACTCCTTCTCGAGATCCCAAGGCGTGAGCACCTGACGGTGCAGGATGCGGTTCTTGAGCCCAGGAGCGAGCTGTTCGATGGTGTCGACCACGGTGTCGCCGAACGCCTCGCGTTGGTTGGGCCAGTCCTCCGGTCCTTCCTTCAAGTGGTAGGGCGCGTACTGCACGAAGGCGCTCAGCACGTGCTTGCCCGGAGGGGCCACCGACGGATCGGTGAGCGACGGGATGACGATGTTGAGGTAGGGGCGCTGGGAGAACGCGCCGTATTTGGCCTCGTCGTAGGCGCGCTCGAGGTAGTCGATCGAGGGCGCGACCGCGATGTCGCCGCGGATGTGGAGACCGTCTCCGGGCCGGCTCGTGAACTCGGGGAGGGCGTCGAGGGCGAGGTTCACCTTCCCCGAGCTCCCGCGCATGCGGTAGCGCTTGAGGCTGGCCAAGAGCTCGTCGGGGAGGAGCTTCCGCTCCAAGAGGCGAAAGAAGGTGAGGTGTGGATCCACCGAGCTCACCACCGCCTTGGCGTGGTGCTCGGTGCCGTCATCGAGCGCTACCCCCACCGCCTCGCTGCCCCGGGTGATGATCTTCGCCACCGACCGCTCCGTCTCGATGGTGGCGCCGAACGCCCGCGCCGCTCCCGCGATGGCGAGGCTGATCTGTCCGGTGCCGCCTCGCGAGAAGCCCCACGCGCGGGCCACGCCGTCGATCTCCCCCATGTAGTGGTGCAGGAGCACGTAGGCCGTGCTCGGGCTGCGCACCCCGAGGTAGGTGCCGATGATCCCGCTCACGGCCATCGGAGCCTTCAGCGTGTCCGACTCGAACCACTCGTCGAGGAAGTCGGCCGCGCTCATCGTCATCATCTTCACCATGCGATGCATCCCGCGGGCGCCGAGATCGCGGAACGGCTTCGCGAGCTCGAGCATCCGGGCGAGCTCGGCGGGGTGGAGCGACGCGGGGTTGGGCGCTGGATTGTCGATGATGGGGCGCATGAAGCGCGCCAGCTGCTGCATCGCCTTCCCGAACTCGGGGTAGAGATCGGCGTCGCGCTGCGAGTAGCGGGCGATCTCCGAGCGCGTGCGCTCGGCGTCGGGCCAGCGGCAGAGGCCCGGGCCGTCGAGGGCGGGGGCGAAGGAGCACTCGAGCGGCAACACCTCCAAGCCGTGGCTCGGGAGCTCCAGATCGCGGATGATGTCGGGTCGGAGGAGGCTCACCACGTAGGAGCACACCGAGTACTTGAAGCCGGGGAAGAGCTCCTCGGTCACCGCGGCGCCGCCGAGCAGGTGACGCCGCTCGAGCACGAGCACCTCGCGCCCGGCCTTGGCCAGGTAGGCGGCGCAGGTGAGGCCGTTGTGTCCTCCGCCGATGATGATCGCGTCCCAGCGCTTCATGCTCGCTTCCTCTCCGGATCGAAGAACGGCTTCTCGGCGACCCACGCCGGCACCGTCTTGCGCTCCCACTCGATGGTCCACTCGATGTGGAGCGTCGTGCCGAGCGCCGCGTACTCCGACTCGACGGTCGCGAGGGCGATGTTCTTCTTGAGGGTGGGCGACCAGGTGCCGCTGCTCGCCCGCCCCACCTGTCGCCCTTCGGCGTAGATGGGGACCATGCCCCGCCACGCCGCCGACGGGACCCGGGGGGGGAGGCCGAGCGCGTCGTACAGCCGCTCGATGGTGACCCAGTCGATCTCCAGACCCACCAGCGCCCACGCCGCTCCGTGCTCCTTGGCGCGCTCGAGGGCGGCCTGTCCGATGAACGGCTCGCGAGCCTCGAGCTTCACGCACCAGCCGAGCCCCAGCTCGAAGGGCGTCGACTTCTGCGCGGCGACGAAGGCCTCGTTGGCGCCGGTGTAGTCTACGCCGCGGAGGATGAACCCGGCCTCCACGCGCGCGATGTCGAGCGCGTCGAGGCCCACCGGCTCGAGGCCCCAGCGCTTGCCCTCGGCGGCGAGGGCGTCCCACAGCGCGAGGGCTTGCTCACGGTCGACCCACAGCTCGTAGCCGAGATCCCCGGTGTAGCCGGTGCGGCTCAACCAGCCTTCCCCGCTCGTGAAGCGCGTCTTCTCGATCCCGAAGAAGCCGAGGCGCTCCATGTCCGCGTCGCACACCTCGCGCAAGAGCGCGCGCGAGGTTGGACCCTGGAGGGCGAGCGCCGCCACACGGCTCGACAGGTCTTCGATCGTCACGTCGAAAGGCCGCGCGTGGCGGCTCAGCCAGTGCAGCGCCGGCGCGGCAGAGGTCACGCGATAGTGCTCGTCCCCGAGCTTGGCCACGGTGCCGTCGTCGAGCACGTGACCGTGGTCGTCGCACCAGCACAGGTAGGTCATGCGGCCCACCTTCAGCTTGCTCACGTCGCGCACCATCACGCGAGCGAGGAACGCCCCTGCGTCGCTGCCGGTCACGTCGTACTTGAAGAGGGGCGATACGTCGAGCAGCGCCGCGCCTTGCCGGATCGCGTTGTACTCGCGCTCGGGGCTGAGGCCGTACGCGCAGGGGGCGTAGTAGCCCGCCCAGTCCTTCCACTTGTAGGTGACGCACGCCTCGCGCGTGCGTTCGTGAAATGGCGTCGGCAGAGGCACACCGCCGGATACCCGCGGTGCATGTGGCCGACAAGCTCCCTTTGCCCTCCCTCGCCCACGGGGGCGACGCGGGGGGGGGCCGCGCGGGCGCGCGCACCCTCCTCCGGCTACTCCACCGGGTTGGGGCAGCCGAGCGGCTCCGAGCCCCAGGCCGGCTCGACCCCACAGGAGGTGGCGTAGAGGTCGCTGCAGCTCTCGGCCCGGAGGATGCGGTCCTCACACGTGTACACCGTGGACGCGTGATAGAGCATGCACGCGCGACCGAACGCGCGCCGCAACAGATCGGGGCAAGCGCGGATGGTGGTGGCGCAGCCGAGCTCGAGGCCGTGGAGGGCGTAGGTGTCAACGATGAGATGACACGCGGTGTCTTCGTCGAGGAGCCGGGGCTCGGGGGCGTCGCCGGTGATGGGGTGCTCGAGCGCCGGCGCCATCGCGACGCCGTCCTCGTCGGGCTGGGGCGCCTCGGGCGAGAGCTCGATGAACGGCGCGGCCTGCTCGTCTTCGTCGACGGTCCCCTGGGCGCACGCGACCAGCGCCCAACAGGCGCCTGCCGCCGCGCGTCGTCCCCAACGTCCGAGCCATGTCTTGGAGCTGTTCATCATCCCTCCCAATGCCGCCTGAGGCTGGCGCTGATTCGTCGTCTTCGGGTCGCTGCCTGTTCGCTCACGTGCCGTGTGGCAACGCATGTGCCGTCGCCGTCGCCGGCGCTCGGATGCACCATGAGTCGACATACGTGACGAACGGCCGACACCTTCGTCGCTCGAGCGAAAAAGTGTGCGCGCGAAAAATCCTCGCAGTTCGCGGTGCGAAGGCTTACGGGGATGCATGCGCACTTTCGCCGTGGTGGCCGGCTTGGCGTTGGCCGCTGGTTGTGGTCAGCCAGCCCCCAAGACTCCGGAACCCGCTCCGGTGGCTCGTGAACCGGGGGTCACACCAGCCGACGACGGGTGGTTCACGGTGACGGGTACGCTCGAGCGTGAGACGCTGCCGGCGGCGATGCCGGCGCTGCCCTTCGTGGCGAGGAAGCTCCCACCGGTGCCGAAGGGCCTCCCTCCCGCGCCGGCCTCGTGCAGCGCCTTCGTGGCGGTGCAGCCGGAGGCGGTGAGCTGCGACACGCGGGAGGAGGCGCTTTCGTCGCTCGCCGAAGCCCTCCACAACCCCGTGCAGCGGGCGCGGAACGCTCGGCTCGCAGGGCTCGAGGGCTGCGACGCGTTTCCGCCGGGTCTCATCACGGCGCTCCGCGCGGAGCAGGCGCCGGGAGAGTGTGGCGACGTGCTCGTGCGGCCCATCCTCGAGGCGCCGCCGCCGGGACTCGACGGGGCCGTGCACGACACGCTGCTCGGGCTCGGCCTCGCCGCGATGATGAGCCGCGCCGCTCACGACCCGCCCGTGTTGCAGGGCGAGCCCACCAAGGACGCGGTGAAGAAGTTCACCGACACCGAGATGTTTCCGTGGGTCGAAGGCCAGGCGAGCGCGATCCAGTCGCTCGCGGCGGTGGGGGCAGAGCTCCGCTATTACGGCAAGGGGGTGGTGGCGGTGGAGGCGGGCATGGCCGACATGCGCTTCGTCGACGCGGTGCGGGCGGTGCCGTTGCCCAAGGAGTACGAGGCCGACGATGAGCTACGCGAGACCTACCTCTTGTCGCTCGAGACCGCGCTCGGGCCGCGCAAGCAGCGTGGCCGCGACGCCGCGCTCGTGGGGCTCGGCGTGCTCGCGACGGTGGGGGTGTTGCGCGATGCGCGCGTCGAGCGCGCGCGCGCGTTGTTGTCGCGCATGTTCGGGGGGCGCCCGATCAACGCGCTCGACGAGCTGCTGCTCCCGCCGCTCGGTCCGGTGGCGGGCTCGCCGGAGCAGAAGCTCGCCTCGCGCCTGCCCACCTTTTACGCGGGGTTCGTGTTCCCTGCCGACACCGCGCGCGATCCGGCGATGCTGCGCATGCTGATCGAGCGTGGCCTGTCGCTGCCTCACCGGATCGCGCTGCGGCAAGCGGAAGAGGCAGGGATGAGCGAAGCGGTGCGGCTCCTCGCGGCGCGGGTGCGCCTCGAGCTCGGCCAGAACTACTGGCGTCGTGTCGACTTCGACGAGGCGACCAACCTCTTGGCGCGCCGTCCGAAGGAGATGAGCCTCGACGACGACGCCAAGCTCCTGCTCGCGGTGGCGCTCGCCCTTCGCGGCGGACACGCGAACGCCGCCGAGATGATGATCAAGGCGCCGATCGCAGAGCTCGGCATCGGCGACGTGAAGGCGCTCGAGGGGGTGGCGAGCGCTGGCGGACCCCACGCCGGGCGCGCACTGTTCGACGCGGCGCTCATCCAACAGCTGGCGGCGCCAGCGACCGCACCCTCCGCGCTCTGGCGCGAGCTCGCCGCGCGCTACGACAAGGCGGCGAGCCTGCTCGAGGACGTGCGGCACAAGAAGGTGGCGACGGCGCGAGCCCAGGAAGCGAAGCAGACCGCGGACGCCATCGACGACGTCGGCGCGGCGGACTGAGCTTTGAACAAGGCCCGCCATCCTTGCTAAGCTTCCCCCCAATGGGATCGCTGGTGATGGAAGTGGGTTCGAGGATGCCGACGCCGGCGCATCGCGTCGCCTATCGTGCGCAGCAGCTCGGGATGCTCTACCAGTGTTTGCTCGGTCACCGGCTGTTGCGCTTCTTGACGAACAACCGCATCGACATCCCTGCACACGCAGCGCGGGAAGCGCAAGAGCGCTACCAGGAGCTGATCGAGCGCGATCTGCGCAACGTGGAGGACGGGCTCTATCCGAAGCGCCTGCTGTTCCAGTTTCCCTTCGCCGACTATCTGAAGGTCGCGCCGTGGTGGGCTCTCGACGTGCCGCGGGCGTGGTGGCGCATGCGGCGCAACAACTTCCACGACCTGCCCAACCACCTCGAGCTCGAGCGTTATCCCCGCTACTTCCGGCGCAACTTCCACTGGCAGACGGACGGCTACCTCTCGCGCTTCTCGGCCGACATCTACGACGTGGGCGTGGAGTTCTTGTTCCTCGGCACCGCCGACGTCATGCGACGCCAGGTGATCGCGCCCATCTCGCGCTTCCTGCGAGGTCAGAGCCGCGCTGGTGAGGCGCGCGTGCTCGACGTCGCGTGTGGGACGGGGCGCTTTCTGAGCCAGCTCGCGGTGGCCCATCCCCAGCTCCGCCTGTTCGGTCTCGATCTGAGCCCGTTCTATGTCGAGCACGCTCGCGAGCTCCTGAAGGACGTGGGGCACGCCTCGTTGGTCGCCGACAACGCCGAGGACATGCCGTTTCGCGATGGCTATTTCGACGTGGTGACGAGCATCCACCTGTTTCACGAGCTGCCGCACGACGCTCGGCGCAACGTCTTTCGCGAGATGTTTCGGGTGTTGCGCCCAGGGGGGCTGCTCGTGATCGAAGACTCGGCGCAGCTCGCAGACAGCGAGCACCTGGGCGTGTTTCTCAGCCGGTTCTCGCGCGAGTTCCACGAGCCCTACCACAAGGGCTACCTCCACGACGACATCGCGACCGCGCTCGGCGAGCAGGGGTTCGAGGTGGAGGCGACCGAGCTCTGCTTCGTGGCCAAGGTGGTCTGCGCGCGCAAGCCCGCACATTGAGTTTCCTGGAGGGTGCTGCCGCACCCTCCCCCCACGCTGCGCGTGGGGAGTCCCTCCCACCGTGTTGCGCCTGGGGCCCCAACACCCAAGCGCTCTTCCCGAGAGCGTCGGTCTTTTCCGGGCGGGTCTCGAGTGTCCCGGTCGTCGTTGGGCTGTGCACGGTGCGTGACAGAGAGATCCTGCTTTCCCGAGCGCTCGGCTCCGGGGGCTGACCTCGGGCGCGTTGGCAGAGTGTGAATCGTGGGTGTCAGTTCACGATAAGAGCGTGAAGATCCGTTCACGAAAGCCGTCGGCAGGGCGCGAAAGATCGCGGGCGAAGCGGCCGGCACGCAACATGCTAGAGCCCAAGTGTCACCCAGCGAAGCCCAAGAGCCGCGCAGGTCTCGGTCTCGACCGGGACCTGCGCGGTGGGCGGTAGGTCGAGAGCCCGTCACCGAGCGCAGCGCGACGGCCCTCGGGCTCGACCTCCAGGCTCAGAAGTGCAGGGCGAGGCCGATGTTGCCGAGCACCTGGAACTCGAACTCGGTGACGAAGATCACTTCCGTGAGCCCGTTGGGGGGCGTGCCGATGTGATCCGCGAGCTCCTCGCGTCGGTCGGGGATGCCCGGGTTGAAGCTGCCGCGCAGCGTGAGCGGGATCCGGAAGTCGACGTAGGGGATGGGCAGGTTGACCTCGAGGCCGACGCCGATCATGAAGTTGGTGTAGCTGTCGGGCACCCGCGCGCCGTAACGCGTGGCGTGGAACGCGGGGATGTCACCGATGATCTCGGCGCTCGCCTCGTCGGGCAGGACGAACTCGGGGCCGAGGAACAACATCGGCGTGACGTAGCGTCCGGGGATGGTGCCCTTGAACAACAGCGGCACGTGCACCGCGTCGTGGGCGATCTCCACCTCCCAGGTGCCGGTGACCGTGGGCTGGCCGGGGGCGGTCTGCGTGGCTCGGAGATCGGCCGAGCCGCGGTCCTTGTGGACCATGATGCCGAGCTCGATCCCGAAGTAGCCCAGGATGCGGAGCTCGAAGGTGGGGCCGATGCTCGTGGTGAGGCCGGCGAAGCCCGGATAGACCGGCTCGACGGGCGTGAGCCCGCCCACGCTCTGATCGGTCGGCTGATCGATGAAGCTCGCACCCGCGCCGCCGAGGAAGCCGATGCCGAAGGTGACGTATTCGAGCAGGTGCGCGTCCCAACGATGCTCGCCGCTCGGGGAGCCGGGCTTGGGGTGTTTCGGGATGCGCCCGCTCTCCGCCTCACCGGGCGGCCCCGCGGGATAGGCCGGAGGACAGCCGGGCGGCGGAGCGTAACCGGGAGGCACCTGGCACCCCGGGGGCACGTAGCCCGGCTGGGGATAGCCCGGCTGCGGATAGGCCGGAGCACATCCCGCCGGCGGAGGGTAGCCCGGCGGCACCTGACATCCCGGGGGCACGTAGCCCGGCTGCGGGTAGCCCGGCTGGGGGTAGCCCGGCTGCGGGTAGCCCGGCTGCGGGTAGCCCGGCTGCGGGTAGCCCGGCTGCGG